>JBKPHT010000328.1:0-2454 GCA_046730015.1 Actinomycetota bacterium | reverse complement strand
TTCACGAGCCCGGCGGTCCTCTGGCTCCGCCTCGACCCTGCGGGACCCCCAGTGATCCAATCCGTCGACCGTGCGATCCGCATCCTGCTGGCGCTCCAAGGCGCGCGCCGGCTGACCCTCACCGATCTGGGCACGCGGCTCGGGCTCCCCAACTCGACCGTCCACGGCATCCTCCGGACACTGGCCGCGCACGGCATGGTCGAGCAGGAGGCGGGGTCGCTCAGGTACATGCTCGGACCCGCCGTGCTGCGGCTGAGCAGCGTCTACCTCGACAGCCTCGAGTTCCGCAGTCGAACGCTGAAATGGTCGGAGGAGCTGGCCCGTCGCACCGGCCTCTCCGTCCGGGCCGGAGTGCTGCTGCTCGGAGACGTGATCATCGTCCACCACGAACCGCGTCCCGACGGCAGCCGCCAGATGCCCGAGGTGGGCTTCGTCATGCCCGCACACGCGAGCGCCCTGGGCAAGGCTCTGCTCGCCTTCCGCCCCGACGAGACCGCGGAACTGCTCGCCCTGAGCCGGCTGCGAAGCATGACGGGCGAGACCATCGTCGATCCCAAAGCGCTCGACGACGAGCTGGCGCGCGTCTCACGCACCGGTGTGGCGGCCGAGCACGACGAGGCAGTCCTGGGCGAGTCGAGCCTGGCCGCCCCCGTCTTCGACGCGACGGGGCTGGCCGTGGGCGCGGTCGGCGTCGTGATCCCATCGTCCGAGTGGCCGCTACCGGAAGGGCTCCAGGACGACCTTCGCGAAGCAGCCCGGAACATATCCCGCGAGCTCGGCGCACCGGGCTGGCCCGTCTACGCCGAACCCGACCAACCGCGATCAGCGGCCCAGGCCTGAGAAGACGTTGCAGAAGGAAGGCGGGCGGCCTATGCCACGGGCCCCCGGTACCCCGGAGCCGGCGCGCTCGGCTCCGGCCCGCGGTACCCCGGAGGCGCCGCGCTCGGCCGGCGCGTGATCCGCTCGCTGACCCAGTCGATCGCCATCCGTAGGAACAGGGCCGCCAGCGAGTAGATGATCGCCGCGAACAGCAGCGACGTGTCGATCACCGAGTCGTCGCTGAGGGGCACCGGCTCGAACATGCCGCGGAACGGCGCCATGGTCCGCGCCACCGAGCGGTAGACCCACTCGACGAACGCGGCCTCGGGATTGGCTCCGAGCAGTTGCAGGATGAAGGCCAGCACGAGCAGCACCAGGTTCGCGATGAGCCAGGCGTACACCAGCCACAGCAGCACCTTGGCGACCTTGGCCACGGTCAGCCAGCCGCTGTGCGTCGCCTCTGTCGTCTCCATGTCGGTCCTCCCCCGAGCGTGGGCCGCCGGCCCTCGGATGCCTACGAGTCGATGGTCACCCGCGCGGGCGTCCGCCGGGTCACCCGGGCCGGGTGGTGGCGGGCCGCGACCGTTCGGCCATGGCCCAGCTGCGAGTCCAAGGCTGGCGAACCTGGCCTGGTACCGGCGATCGGAGGCCTCACGTCGCGGCGGTCGGGCCGACGACCTCGGTTCCGACGTCGGCCACCTCGGCGAATGAGCGGGGTGTAGGGGGCTGACTGGTCCGGGGGTCCGCGTTCAGGGCGGGGGCCTCGACCACTGTTCATGGTGCTCAAGCCGTGAACGTGGTGGAGGAGGCCCCCCCTTGGGGTTGGACCGTACGCGCTGGCCCGAGCTGTTGGTGGGACTCGAGGAGGGCGTTCACCGCTTCGGCGCTCCGACCCGCGTGGCGCGCCATCGCATCGCCGGTGTAGGCCGGGTCTGCCCACCCGAGGATCTGTGCGAGAAGGTCATCGCGGGTCGCGACCGCCCGGGCCAGGGTGGCCTCTGCGGCCGCGACCGCGGCGCCATGCCGGTCCAACTCGCCGACCAGCGCGCGCCGCGCGGCTGCCCGATGTGCGCGCAACACGTCGATCGCCCGCCACGAGTCCACCGCACCTTCGTGCACGGCACTCCCGTCCAGCCCGCTTGGCGCTCGATCGGCTTCCCGCTGGGGGCTTCGTGCATAGGTTCGGTGCACGCGTCCTACCTGCACCTGCACTGGGCCGGGCAGCCGTCCACCGCCGCCCGCCTGGTCGACGCGGCCTCCGGCCAGTCTCTTCGTGGGCCATTGACAAAGGCTTCTTTTACGTAAAGACTGATTTTGTCATGAGAGACGTCGTCTACCTCGATCAGATCGAGCAGGCCGAGGCCCTACTCAAGCCGCAGCGGATCGAAGTGCTACGGCAGCTCGCCGAACCCCGCTCGTGCACCGAGGTGGCGGCCGAGCTCGACCAGACCCCACAGCGGGTCTACTACCACGTCAAGCGCCTGCGCGACGCCAGCCTGGTGAGCCAGGTCAGCGAACGCCGGGTGCGCGGCATCCACGAGGGCATCTATCAGGCGACCGGCCGGTCTTACTGGCTGTCGCCACGCCTCGTGGGCCGGATCGGGCTGCGCCAGACGCGCGACCGGCTCAGCCTGG
>JBKPHT010000327.1:0-5334 GCA_046730015.1 Actinomycetota bacterium | reverse complement strand
GGTGGCCCGAGTCAGGGGGGCAGGCCGTGCGACGAGCGCGACCACGGCCCCGGCAGGCAGCGCGGCGGCGTCCGCGTCATGATGGTGACGTATGAGCGTCACGTCGAACGAACCCGTTCGGCTCACTGCGCTGACGTCGTGCGGCGGTTGCGCCGCCAAGTGGGGCGCATCGCTGCTCGGCGAGCTCGTCGCCGCCGCTTCCATCGCCGGCGACACCCACCTGTTGGTCGGACTGGCGCCCTCCGACGACGCGGCGGTGGTGCAGGTCGCCGACGGTGTCGCCCTGGTGTCGACGACCGACTTCTTCCCGCCATTGGTCGACGATCCCGCGGACTTCGGCGCCATCGCCGCCGCCAACGCGTGCAGCGATGTGTACGCCATGGGAGGTGACGTCATCGTCGCCCTCAACATCGCGGCGTTCCCCGAGTCTCTCCCGACCGAGGTGATCCAGGCGATCTTTCGGGCCGCGGCCGAGGTCGTGGTCCAGGCTGGAGGCGTCGTGGCCGGCGGGCACACGATTCGCTCGCCGGAGCCGATCTTCGGTCTGGCCGTGCAAGGCGTCGTGACGCCGGGTGAGCAGTTCACCAAGGGCGGGGCGCGGCCCGGTGACGCGCTGGTGCTGTCGAAGCCCCTCGGCACGGGCCTCGCCCTCGCCTCGGGCGACCCTCACACGATCGACGCAGCCACCGCCACGATGCGCCGACTCAACCGGGACGCGGCTGCATGTCTCCGGCGCCACCGCTCGGCGGTCCACGCGGTCACCGACGTCACCGGATTCGGGTTGCTGGGGCATGGCTGGGAAGTCGCCGAGCGATCGGCCGCCCACCTGGTGTTCGATGCGTCGTCGCTGCCGCTCATCGACGGTGTGTCGGCGGTGGCGGAGAAGGGCGTACGCACGGGTGGCGACCCGCGCAACCGCGACTACGTGAAGGAGCATGTCACGCTGGCGGCGGACGACACGGCGGCGGCGATCGGGTTCGATCCCCAGACATCCGGCGGCCTGCTCGCCGCAGTCGACGTCCATCTCGTCGACGAGCTGGCCGGGTCGGGCTTCGTGGCCGTGGGCCACGTGGCCGGTGGCCCCGCGGCGGTGACGTTGCGGTGAGCCGCTCGGATCGGGCCGGCCGGCCGCCGTCGGTCGACGCACTGGCCCGATCGTTGGCCGGCTCCGGCCTGCCCCACCCGCTCCTCGTCGACGCCGCCCGCACCGCGATCGCTCAGAGCGATCCTGGCACCGCCGCCGCCGAGGTGGAACGGTTGCGCGCCGCGCTGCTGCAGCCGGTGATCAACGGAACCGGCGTGCTACTGCACACGAACCTCGGACGCGCGCCGCTGGCCGTGACCAACGCCGCCCGGTACGTGAACCTGGAGTTCGACGTGGTTGCCGGCCGGCGCAGCTCGCGGCAGCGGCACGCGGGCGCGCTGCTGGCCCGGGCGTGCGGCGCCGAGGCGGCCCTCGTGGTCAACAACGGCGCCGCCGCAGTGCTGCTGATGCTCGCCGCTCTGGCCGCCGGCCGGCCGGTGGTCGTCTCCCGGGGCGAGCTGGTCGAGATCGGCGGCGGCTTCCGCATACCCGAGATCATGGCCCTGTCCGGGGCAGAGCTGGCCGAGGTGGGCACGACCAACCGCACGCGGCTCGCCGACTACCGCGCCGCTGCGGGCACTGCGACCCTGCTGCTCAAGGTGCACGCGTCGAACTATCGGATCGAGGCCTTCGCCAGCTCGGTCGGCGTCGCCGCGCTGGCGACGGTCGGGCCGCCCGTGGTCGTCGACCTGGGATCCGGGCTGCTCGACGCGGCCTGCCCCTGGCTACCCGCGGGAGCGCCGGGCTGGCTCCGGTCGGAGCCGGCCGCCCGCCAGTCGCTCGAGAACGGCGCCGCGCTCGTCACGTTCTCGGGCGACAAGTTGCTCGGCGGCCCCCAGGCCGGGATCCTGGCCGGCCGGGCCAACCTGATCGCGGCCTGCGCTCGGCACCCGCTCTACCGGGTGGTCCGGCCGGGCACGTTGGTGTTGGCGGCGCTCCAGGAGGTGGCCCTCGCCTACCTCGAGCGCAGCGCGCACCGCCTGCCCTTCTGGGACATGGCGACCACGCCCGTCGAGGAGCTCCACGAGCGCGCCGAGAAGATCGCCGCCGGGCTCGAGGGCGTCTCGCCGGTGGCGTGCTCCTCGGTCGCGGGCGGCGGGGCGCTGCCCGGCATCGAGATCCCGTCGTGGGGCGTGCGGCTGTCCGGCGACCACGCCGCCGGGCTGCGCCGCTCCAGGCCCCGGCCGGTCATCGCCGTTGTCCGGCGCGACGAGACAGTCGTCGACCTGCGCACCGTGGCTGCGGCCGACGATCCGGCGGTCACCGCCGCGCTGGCCGCGCTGCGGCCTGACGCGCACTCGTTAGGCTCATAGGCGGAGGTGTCCGAGCGCCTGGTGGGCTCCACCGCCTTCAAAGCGGCTGGTCGTGGTCACCCACGACGGCGGGTTCGATTCCCGTCCACCTCCGCCACCACGACGCGGCGCTCACCCGCTCGCCACGCCACCGCCCGGGGCGAGCACGCGCTCGGCGCCGGTGTAGATGTTCATCGACGAGCCCCGGACGAACCCGACCATCGTCATGCCGGCCGATTCCGCCAACTCGACCGCCAGGCTCGAGGGTGCCGAGACCGCCACCACCATCGGCACGCCGGCAACAAGCGCCTTCTGGGCGATCTCGAACGCGATGCGACCTGACACCATGAGCACCTGACCGGTCAGCGGCAGCCGGCGGTTGGTCGCAGCCCAGCCGATCACCTTGTCGACGGCGTTGTGGCGGCCCACGTCCTCCTGGAGACGCACGAGGTTGCCGTCGGCGGTGAACACCGCGGCGGCGTGCAGCCCGCCGGTGCGATCGAACACCCGCTGGGCTGCCCGCAGCCGCTGGGGGAGTTCGCTGAGCACGTCCGTCGGAACGCGCAGCCCGTCGCCGGACACGTCAGGCACCTTCTTGCGAACGGCCTCGATGCTCGCCGCTCCGCACAGGCCGCACGACGACGTCGTGTACACGTTGCGCCGCAATGAGGTGGGAACGGGCGACGGATCGACGAGGCGCACGTCGACGACGTTGTACTGCTGGTTCTCGTCGCCCACGCAGTAGCGGATGCCTCGCACCTCGGTCGAGTCGCGGACGATCCCCTCCGTGAGGCAGAAGCCCAGCGCCAGCTCGAAATCGCTGCCGGGGGTGCGCATGGTGACCGACACCGCCTCACCGTTGACCCTGATCTCCATCGGCTCCTCTCCGGCCAGGGAGTCGGGCCGGCGGGTGGCGACCCCGTCGCGGACGACCACCACGGTGCGCCGGTCGACCACCCGCCGAGGCGCCGTAGTTGCCATGCCTTGTCCTCCTGCCTGCTAGCTGGCCGTCGTTATGCGGAGCTGTGGGTGACGGATGCGGCCGGGCGACAGGTCGAGGAGGCGGACCGCGGCGGCATCGACGGCCCGGCTCGCCTCGCTGTCGGGCCGGCGCACGACGACGGGCTCGCCTTGGTCGGCCCCCTCGCGCACGGCGGGGACCAACGGGATCTGGCCGAGCAGCGCAACGCCGAGCTCGTGCGCCAGCATCTCGCCGCCGCCCGCGCCGAACAGCTCGTGGCGCTCGCCGTCGTTGCTCGTGAACCAGCTCATGTTCTCGAGGACCCCGACCACCCGCAGCTTCACCTGGCGGGCCATGTAGGCGGCCCGTTGCGCGACCCGCTGGGCCGCCGGCTGGGGCGTGGTGACGATCACGATCTGTGCGTCCGGCAGGAGACGAGCCACGCTGAGCGACACGTCGCCGGTGCCGGGAGGCATGTCGATGACGAGGACGTCGGGAGAGTCCCAGAACACGTCCGTGATGAACTGCTCCAACATCTTGTGAAGCATGGGGCCACGCCAGATGACGGGCGCACTTTCCTCGGTGAGCATCCCCACCGACACCACGCGCACGCCGTGGGCGACGACCGGGACGAACAGCCCGTCGATGATCACCGGCCCCCGGCGAATGCCCATCATCCGGGGGATCGAGAACCCCCACACGTCCGCATCGAGCAGCGCCACGCGGTGACCCCGGCGGGCCATGAGGACCGCCAGGTTGGTGGCGATCGACGACTTGCCCACGCCGCCCTTGCCCGAGGCGACGGCGTAGACTCGCGTGTCGCCGAACACGGCGGACGGCTCGGGCCGTTCAGCCTGGAGCTGGCGGCGGAGCCGAGCCCGATCGTGGTCGTTCATGGCCGCGACATCGAGGACGACATCATCAACGCCGAGCGCGCGCACCGCGTGGTTGATGTCCTGCTGTATGCGTTCGTCCTGCGGGTGGCCGGCCACCGCCAGTGCGATCGAGACCTGGACCCAGCCCGGTCGCACGAGCACGCCTTGCACCATGCCGAGGTCGCCGATCGGCAGCCCGAGCTCGGGCTCGGTCACCCCTCCGACCGCGGCCAGCACCTGTGCCTCCGATGGCGTGGCTTGCGTGGAGTCCTCCTAGCCTGCCGTGCCCGCTGTGGGCAAATCGTAACCCCACGAGCGTCGCAGCTTGTGCTCTACTGTTGCTCAAGGGCGGGGAAGCGCACTGCGACCACAGGGGGGCCATCGATGGTCCAGGTCAGTCGTCGCCAGTTCCTCCAGGGCGCCGTCGGTAGTGGGGGCGCACTTGGCCTTGGCGCCTTCGGCTTCGACGCCGCCGCCGCCGCCGAGGAGGTGCGGGGGCTCAAGATCGAGAACGCCACAGAGACCCGCACCGTGTGCCCCTACTGCGCCGTGGGCTGTTCGATGATCGGTTACACCATCGGCGGGAAGGCGCTGAACACCGAGCCCGTGCTCATCCACATCGAGGGCGATCCCGACAGCCCGATCAACGGCGGCACGTTGTGCCCGAAGGGTGCGTCGACGCTCCAGCTGGCCGTCAACCCCCGGCGACCCGAGCATCCGATGTACCGGCCGCCCGGCGGCAGCGAGTGGGAGCGGATCTCCTGGGACGATGCCATGGAGAAGATGACCCACTGGGTGAAGGATTCCCGTGACGACAACTTCACGGAGCGGGACACCGCCGGCAACACCGTCAACCGCCAAACCGGCTTCGCGTTCCTGGGCGGCGCCACCATCTCCAACGAGGAGGGCTATCTCACCGCGAAGCTGATGCGGGCCCTGGGCACCGTCTATCTGGAGCAACAGGCCCGGGTCTGACACGGTCCCACGGTGGCCAGTTTGGCCGCCAGCTTCGGCCGAGGGGCCATGACGAATCACTGGCGTGACTTCAAGAACAGTGACGTCATCCTTGTCATCGGGGCCAATCCGGCCGAGAACCACCCATGCGGGTGGAAGTGGGCCCAT
>JBKPHT010000326.1:0-4698 GCA_046730015.1 Actinomycetota bacterium | reverse complement strand
GGTACGAGGCCACCCATTTCGTGGTCCGCTGCACCCGCCGCCTCATGGAGCGCTTGGGCTGAGGGTCGGGCCATCCCCGGGACTGCGTGGCGGGGCGGGAGGACTGGGGGCATGGCATTCGGACACCAGGCCGGGCCGCCGGCGTCGCGGCGCGAGGTGCAGGAGCTGCTCAGGCTGCTGCAGGACGCCGGACGCACCGACTTTCGCGACGCCCGCTGGCCGATGGGGTTCACCCCAGCGCCAGGCGGCCGGCAAGTTCACGCGCGACGAAGCGGCGGGGTTCATCGCCCAACTCCTTGCCGGTGTGCGACCGCTCCTTGGGCGTCCGACGACAAGCAGCACCCGGCCCCGGGGGAGAGGGAGGCCCATGGCGTGAACTCAAGCTTCAGTACTCGCCAGGTCAGGCAGCCCCAGAACCTCCAAGAGTTCGAAGAACAGGTCCTCAGCAAAGGCGTCATCGCCGTTCAACACCGCCCCCACCGCAGCGACGGTGGGCGCGAAGCCCGCTTCGTTCGCCCACCGCACCGCCAGGGGCGCCGCGAGATCACCCGGTGGGCCGACCTGGTGCAACCGCTCCATGGCTTGGCGGACCCGACGCTGGTAGTCCTCGCCCAGGTCGACCTGCGGCTCGCCGTGCTCGTCCTCCCAGGCCTCGGGCAACGCGGTGTAATCTAGATGTGCGACGATGCGTTCCAGCATCAGCCAGCCGCCCCACCGACCCGCGTTAGGGCTATGGCCGATCAGCTGGGCGCCGTCGCTGTCGAGCACCACCGCGGCCAGCACGGGGTGACCGGTCTGCTCCATGACCGAGACGAGCAGCCGCTCCCAGTCGGCCGGCAACCGCTGCGAGTCGTACCCGTCGGGACTCCGGTGGAGCTGCACCACCTGCCAGCCGTCGCCACCAGTCCACCGCCACGCCACGTGGTGGGCCGCGGCCTTCAGCCCGTCCAGCTCCTCCAGCGGCCGGCCGCTGCGGGCCACAACCAACGTGCCCCAAAACCCCACAGCACCTCTCCCTCAACCGCCCCGATTGGACCGTGCGTGGGCACCTGCCTCAGGCGGTCTCGACAGACGCGGCATCCCCGAGCCCGAGGCGCTTCGTCGAGATCTCGCGCATCTCGACCTTGCGGATCTTGCCGGTGACGGTCATCGGGAACTCGTCGACGATCTCGAGGTACCGCGGCACCTTGTAGTGGGCGATCTTGCCCTGGCAGAAGGCCGTGAGCTCGTCGAGCTCGAGCTGGTGACCTTCCCGTAGGCGCACCCAGGCGCAGATCTCCTCGCCGTACTTCGCATCGGGGACGCCGATCACCTGCACGTCGGCGACCGCGGGATGCGTGTAGATGAACTCCTCGATCTCACGCGGGTAGATGTTCTCGCCACCCCTGATGATCATGTCCTTGATGCGCCCCGAGATGTTGAGGTAGCCCTCGTCATCCATCACGCCGAGGTCGCCGGTGTGCATCCATCCCGCGGTGTCGATCGCGTCGCGTGTCGCCTCGTCGTTGTCCCAGTAGCCCAGCATGACGAGATAGCCGCGGGTGCAGACCTCACCCGCCGTGCCGGGAGGAACGGCCGCGCCGGTCGCCGGGTCGACGACCTTGCACTCGACGTGCGGGTGGACCCTGCCCACCGTCGACACGCGCCGTTCGATCGGATCGTCGGTGCGCGACTGGAACGAGACCGGCGACGTCTCGGTCATGCCGTAGCAGATCGTCACCTCGGCCATGTGCATCTCCGAGACACAACGCTTCATGACCTCGATCGGGCACGGGGAGCCGGCCATGACCCCGGTGCGCAGCCACGTCAGGTCGTAGGACGCGAACTCGGGGTGGTCGAGCACGCCGATGAACATCGTCGGCACGCCGTACAGCGCCATGCATCGCTCCTCGGCCACCGCCTCGAGCACCGCCGCCGGCTCGAACGCCTCGGACGGGTAGACGATGGTCGCGCCACGTGTCGTGCAGCCCAGGTTGCCCATCACCATGCCGAAGCAGTGGTAGAGCGGCACGGGGACGCACAGCTTGTCGCCGACGCCCAGCCCCTGGATCGCGGTGACGTTGTACCCGTTGTTCAAGATGTTGTGATGCGATAGCACCGCGCCCTTCGGGAACCCGGTGGTGCCCGACGTGTACTGGATGTTGATCGGGTCGTCGAACTGCAGCGACGCCTGTCGCTCAGCCAGCTGGTCGGCGCTCGCGTCCCCCGCGCGCGCGACGAACGTGTCCCACGTGAGGTCGCCATACCCGCTGCCTTCGTCGAGCAGGATCACGGTCTCGAGCGCCGAGACCCGCGGGCGGACCTGGGCGATCATGGCGGCGTAGTCCGACGCCTTGAACCTCGACGCCGCGACGAGCACCGACGTCCCCGATTGCCGGAGCGCGTACTCGACCTCCGACGTGCGGTACGCCGGGTTGATGTTGACGAGGATGGCGCCGACCTTGGCGGTGGCGTACTGCACGAGCGCCCACTCGGCGCGGTTCGGCGACCAGATGCCGACGCGGTCGCCGCGCTCGACGCCGAGCGCGAGGAAGGCGCGGGCGCACTCGTCGACGGTGGCGACGAACTCGGCGTACGTGTAGCGCAGCCCTTGGTGACGCGAGACGAGGCATTCGACATCGGGATGCGCGGCGGCGACCCGGTCGAGGTTGTCGCCGATCGTCTCGCCCAGCAACGGCTCGCTGGACGGCCCGGATGCATAGCTCACGGCTCGCTGGGTCGGCGTTCGTGCCATCGTCCGGCTCCTTTGTTCGAATTCAGCGTGCCCGCTCGTCGCTCAGTCGGCCAGCTCCCGGAGCAAATCCATCGACTGGGTGCTCGAGGGTCAGGCGCCGCGGTCGAACTCGGTGGCCAGCGGTGAGGCGAAGTGGGCTCGGACGTCTGTTCGCGTCGTGGGGAGGATGGTCGGCTCACTGCGCGTCGCGGAGCTGGAGGAGTGTCGTGCCTGCGAGCATGGCGATCCCGGCCCAGGCGACGAGCACGCCCAGGCCTGGCCATGGTGCGATCGGCAGCTCGTCGAGTCGCGTGGTGTGCTGGATCGAGAGCCCGGCCTCCATCGGCCCGTAGCGCTTCAGCCGCTGCTGCCATCGCGGGTCGGCGACGAGCTGGGCGACGATCGGGAAGGCGTAGAGCACGGTCAGGACGGCGGTGATCGCTCCCGCGGTGTCCCGGACGACCGTGGCGACACCGAGGCTGAGCAGCGCCACCAGCGCGAGGTACAGCACGGTGCCGACCGCTGCGCGCAACGTCGGTCCGTCGGCGAGCGACAGAGGGTCGTAGCCGTTGGCGCGGTTGAACCCGTTGCCGGGCAGGATCGCCCGGCCGGCGAGCATCGAGCCCGCCACCCCGAGAACGCCGGCAACCAGCGCGCTCGCGGTCACGACCAGCGCCTTGGCCAGCAGGACCAGCTTGCGCGAGGGGTTCGCGACCAGGGTCGAGCCGATGGTCCCGGTGCTGTACTCGCTGCTCATCGCCTGCGCCGCGAGCACGACGACCGCCGCCTGGCCCAACCAGATCCCGGTGAGGCTGAGCTTGGTGGTGTCCTCGAAGCACTCGGTCGGCGTCGGGCACAGCGACGTGTCGACGGAGGCAAGGGCGCCGGCGCTGCCCACCACCGTCAACGCCACAGCTGACGCCAGCAACCATGGCGTGCCGTACCCCGCGTTCTCATGCTGACAACCTTCGACCTCGACGAGCACGTCTACGACGCGCTCAGCGCCGGCGCCAGCGGCTTCCTGCTCAAGGACGTGACCGCCGAACGGCTCTTCGACGCCGTGCGCGTCGTGGCCGCAGGCAACGCCCTCTTGGCGCCCACCGTGACCCGCCGGCTCATCGCCGAGTTCGCCCGCCAGCGACCCCGGCCATCCTCCGAGCCGTCCCGACTGGAGGCTCTGACCGAGGTGCTGACGCCGCGCGAGGTCGACGTGTTGTGCCTCGTCGCCGAAGGCCTGTCCAACGCCGAGATCGCCGGTCGCATGTTCCTCGGCGAGGAGACCATCAAGACCCACGTCAGCCGGATGCTCCGCAAGCTCGGCCTGCGCGACCGCACCCAGGCGGTCATCGCAGCCTATGAATCCGGTCTCGTCATCCCAGGCACCGGAACACCGTTGTGATCGGAGGCTGCGATCGCGCGGTGGTCGACTAGCCGACGGGTGCTCAGCATCGGGTCGGCTCCGGCGACGCCGCGCAGCAATGTCCAAGCGCTCGACCTGGAGAGCCGGCACAGTGGCCGGGCATGACTGCGAACCGCACCATCACCGTCTACGGCGCCTCCGGCCATACCGGACAGTTCGTCGTGGCCGAACTGCGTCGACGCGGCTGGGTGCCCGTCCTGTCGGGCCGAGACCCCGACAAGCTGCGGGCCGCCGCTGAGGGCGGACAGGGCGACCTGGAGATCCGCTCGGCGGCGGTCGACTCGTCGACCGCGATCGATCATGCGCTGGACGGTTCGGCGGCGGTGATCAACTGCGCCGGGCCGTTCCGTTGGACCGCGGCGCCGGTGATCGAGGCGGCGCTCCGGGCCGGTATCCCCTACCTGGACGTGGCGGCCGAGATCGCGGCCGTCGCCGACACATTCGCCCATTACGACGGGCGGGCCCGCGACGCCGGCATCGTGGTCGTGCCGGCCATGGCCTTCTACGGCGGGTTGGGCGACCTGCTGGCCACCGCCGCGACACCGGGGTGGACGTCGGCCGACGA
>JBKPHT010000325.1:0-27497 GCA_046730015.1 Actinomycetota bacterium | reverse complement strand
GAGTAGATGGCGAGGGGCTGGAGGGTGACCGTGGCCAGCAGGAAGATGATGGTGAGGCCGGCCAGCAGGATGTTGAGCGCGATCTCGTTCGGCGTCTTCTGCCGGCTGGCGCCCTCGACCAGGGCGATCATCCGGTCGAGGAACGTCTCACCGGGCCGGGCGGTGATGCGCACGACGATCTGGTCCGACAGCACCCGGGTGCCGCCGGTGACCGCCGAGCGGTCGCCGCCCGACTCGCGGATGACCGGGGCCGATTCGCCGGTGATGGCCGACTCGTCGACCGAGGCGATGCCGGCGATGATCTCGCCGTCGGACGGGATCATCTCGCCCGCCTCGACCACCACCACGTCGTCGACCGACAGCTCGGACGACGGCGTCGGGACCAGCGACCCGTCGGGCAGCCGCCTGCGGGCGACGGTGTCGGACCGGGCCCGGCGCAGGGTGTCGGCCTGGGCCTTGCCCCGCCCCTCGGCGACGGCCTCGGCGAAGTTGGCGAACAGCACGGTGAACCAGAGCCAGGCGGCCACCAGGCCGGCGAACAGGTTCTCCTTGGCGCTCGCGTCGCCGTCGACCAGGTCGCGGACGAACAGGATGGTGGTGAGAATGCTCCCGACCCACACCACGAACATCACCGGGTTCCGGACCATCGTCCGGGGGGCCAGCTTGCGGAAGCTGTCGACCACCGCGCCCTTGAGGATGACGGGGTCGAGCAGCGACCGGCTCGCCTTGGCGCCGATCCGGCCGCCAGAGTGGGCGGCCTCCGGCTCCGGCCCGGGGACGTCGAGCAACGTGTCTGTCATCGGGGCTCCTCTACAGGCCCAGGTGCTCGACGATGGGGCCGAGCGCCAACACGGGGAAGAACGTCAGGCCGACCACGATCACCACCACGCCGACCAGCAGCGCGACGAACAGCGGGGTGCCCGTGGGGAACGTGCCGGCCGAGGCGGGCACGGTCTGCTTGCGGGCCAGCGAGCCGGCCAGCGCGAGCACGGGCACGATCAGTAGGAAGCGGCCGCCCAGCATCGCCAGGCCGAGCGTGGTGTTGTACCAGTCGGTGTTGCCGGTGAGGCCGCCGAACGCCGAGCCGTTGTTGTTGCCGGCGGAGGCGAACGCGTAGGCGACCTCGCTCAGGCCGTGGGGCCCGGGGTTGAGGATCGACGCCTTGGCCGTGTCCATCACCACCGAGGCGCCGATGAAGGACAGCACGAGCACCGGCATGGCCAGGATGTAGATCGTGATGAGCTTCATCTCGGCGGCCTGGATCTTCTTGCCCAGGTACTCCGGTGTTCGCCCGACCATCAGCCCGGCGATGAACACCGACAGCAGGGCGAAGATCAACATGCCGTACAGGCCGGCACCGACGCCGCCGGGGCTGACCTCGCCGAGCATGATGTTGACCAGCGGCACCGCCCCGCCCCCGGGCGTGAAGCTGTCGTGGGCGGCGATGACCGCGCCGGTCGACGTCCCGGTGGTGCTCGAGGCGAACAGGCCCGAGGCGCCCGGCCCGAACCGGACCTCCTTGCCCTCGTAGTTGCCGCCGCCGGCGGTCTCGGCGGCGACGTGCTGGTCGGCACCGAGGGCGTCGAGCTTCGGGTTGCCACCGGTCTCGAACGCCTGGGCGATGAACGCCGAGGCGAACCAGAGGGCGAACATGGCCCCGAACACGGCCCAGCCTTGCTTGCGGTCGCGGGCCAGCTTCCCGAACGCATAGGTGAACGCGAACGGGATCAGCAGGAGCAGGAACAGCTCGAACAGGTTGGTGAACCCGTTGGGGCTGCCGAAGGGGTGGCCGGAGTTTGCGTTGAGGAAGCCGCCGCCGTTGGTCCCCAGCTCCTTGATGGCCTCCTGGCTGGCGGCCGGGCCACCAGGGATGAGCTGGACGGCGCCCTCCAGCGTCCGGGCGCTGGTGAAGCCGTCGAAGTTCTGGATGACGCCCTGGCTGACCAGCACCAGCGCCGCGAAGATCGAGATCGGCAGCAGGATGCGGGTCACCGACCGCGTCAGGTCGACCCAGAAGTTGCCGATGGTGGCCGACCGGCGCCGGACCAGGCCACGGACCAGGGCGATGGCTACAGCCATGCCGACGGCGGCCGACACGAAGTTCTGCACCGCCAGCGCAGCCATCTGGGTGAGGTGGCTCATCGTGACCTCGCCCGCGTAGTTCTGCCAGTTCGTGTTGGTGGTGAAGCTGACCGCGGTGTTGAAGGCGAGGGGCTCGGGCACGGCCCCGACGTCGGTGGGGTTGAGCGGGAGGCTGCCCTGGAACCGCTGGAAGAGGTAGACGACCAGCACGGACACAAGGCTGAACGCCAGGAGCGAGCGGGCGTAGACCGTCCAGCGCTGCTCCCGATCGGGGTCGACGCCGGTCAGCCGGTAGATGGTCCGCTCGATCGGCCCGAAGACCCGCTCGCCCGGTGGGGCGCCGGCCGTCTCGGGGCCGTAGACCTTGGCCATGTAGGTGCCGAGCAGAGGCGTGGCCGCCACAACGAGCACGACGAGCAGGCCGAACTGCAGCCAGACAGCGCCACTCATCGGCGCACCCTTCGGGATGCGCGCGATGAGCGATCGGCCCTTCGGGCCGAGCACCGCACTGTGCTCATGGTTCGCTCGCTTCGCTCGCTCATCAGAGCTTCTCCGGGATGATGAGGGCCGCCATCAGGTAGGCGGCCAGGACGACGGCCAGCACCAGGCCGGCGATGTTGTCGCCACTCACGAGATCACCTCTGCCGGCTCGGTCTCCGGCCCGGTGTCGAGGTCGCGGTCGAGGTCGGTCCCGACGGCCGTGTCTCGGCCGACGATGCGCTCGCAGCCCGCGACGTAGGCGACGGTGAGGGCGAAGAACGCCACCGTCACCGCCACGAAGATCAGGTCTCCCATCACGTTCTCCTTGCGGGGCACGCCGAACGCGATGCCGGGCCGCAAGGTGCGGTGTAATGAGGCCGCGGCCCTGCTCAGAGGGGCTTAGCGGGTTCTTGGCGCCGGGAGGGTGGGGCTTCTCGGCCCGTTAGCGCCCTCGGGCGTGCCCGTTCGGGCGCCCGTTGAGCGGGCGTTGAGTGCCCGTGAAGGCACGGCTGCCACAGTGGCCGCGTGTCCTCTCGCATCCCGGTCCTGGTCCACGCCGACGATCCCGTGTCCCGCTCGGGGGTCGAAGCCCAGCTGCGGGGCCAGCCGGGCATCGAGGTCCAGCTCCACGACGGCGGCGGCGAAGCGGGCATGCCTCACGGCGCCGTGCCGGTGGCGATCGTCGTGGTCGACGAGGTCGACGACCGGGCCGCCCGGTCGATCCGGGCCCTGACCCGGGGCGGCGTCGACCGGGTGCTGGTGGTCGCCGGCCGCCTCGACGACGCCGCCGTGCTGACGGTGACCGAGGCCGGCGCGTGCGGGCTGCTCCGCCGGGCCGAGGCCGTGCCCGAGCGGCTCGTGCCCGCCATCCGGTCGGCCCGGCGCAGGGCCCGCACGCTGGGAGGGCGCATGCGCGCCCGGGGTGCCGGCCGCAGGGCGTCGTCGCGGGTGGGGGCTGATGCAGGTGGAGCCACTCCGCCTCCTCGCCACGGGTCGCCGTGCTCGCCGCTGCGGCGTCGTCCGGCCGCGCTGGCTGGCGGCCGTCACACCCCGCTGCGACACTACTCCGCCCCGGAACGTCGTGGTCTCGCGACCCCGGGGTGAAATCCGCCTCAGGAATGCCGGCGCCGGGGCGCTTGACTGGGGGGCCATGGCCGACACGACCGCCGCCCCGCCACAGCCCCCGTCCTCTTCCTCGTCCGGGGAGACCGACCTCGAGTTCTACTTCGATCCGGCCTGCCCGTGGACCTGGCTGACCTCCCGATGGCTGGTCGACGCCGCCCCCCGCCGGGGGCGGCGGGTCACCTGGCGGTCGCTCAGCCTGTGGGTGCTGAACGAGGGCAAGGTGCCCGAGGCGTATGCCGGCCGGGTGCGATCGGCGTTGCTGGCCCACCGCCTGTTCGCCGCGCTGACCGAGGCCGGGCGCAACGACCTGGTCGGCGCCGTCTACACCGCGATCGGCACGCGGGTCCACGACGGCGGCGAGGACCTGACCGCCGATCTGGTCCGCGAGGCCACGGCCGCCGCCGGCGCAGGCAGCTGGGCGGCGGCGATCGACGACGAGAGCTGGGACGCCGCGGTCGAGCTGTCGACCAAGCAGGCCGTCGACCTGGCCGGCCCCGACGTCGGCTCGCCGGTCCTCGTCCACGGCACCCCGCGGGTCGCCATGTTCGGCCCGATCGTCAACCCCGGCCCCCGGGGCGAGGACGGCGCCCGCCTCCTCGACCTGGCCCTGGCCGCCGCCCAGGTCGGTGGCCTCTTCGAGCTGAAGCGGGGCCGCCGCGAAGGCCCGAGCCTCCCCGCTCCCCCGCCGGGGACATAACGGATCGGTCCGCCACAGACGGACCGGCGGCCCCCGACCTATGGCTGCGGGGGGCGGTGGAGGCGGACGACGCCCTCCTGCACGGCCGCGAGGGCCACGGCCTCGGCGACCCGTGTGGCGACCCGGACGTCGAACACCGACGGGACGATGTGGTCCTCGGCCAGGACCTCGTCGGACACGCAGGCCGCGATCGCCTTGGCCGCCGCCAGCTTCATGCCCTCGGTGATCGTGGTCGCTGCCACATCGAGCGCCCCCCGGAAGATGCCGGGGAAGGCCAGCACGTTGTTGATCTGGTTCGGGTAGTCGCTGCGGCCGGTGGCGATGACCCGGGCCAGGCCGTCGGCGTCCTCGGGGGTGATCTCGGGATCGGGGTTGGCCAGGGCGAAAACGATCGGATCGTCGGCCATCGTCCGCAGGTCGGCGGCGGAGATGAGGCCCGGGCCCGACACGCCGATGAACACGTCGGCCCCCGGCAGCATCTCGGAGAGCGTGCCCTCGCGCCGGGTGGGGTTGGTGTTCTCGGCGAACCACAGCTTGGCCACGTTGAGGTCGTCCCGCCCCTCCCAGATGGCGCCCTTGCGGTCGACGCCGATGATGTCGGCCACCCCGGACTCCATCAGGATCTTGCTGATCGCCACCCCGGCGGCGCCGACCCCGGCGATGACGACCTTGAGGTCGGCCATCTTCTTGTCGACGATCTTCAGCGCGTTCTCCAGCGCGGCCAGGGTGACCACCGCGGTGCCGTGCTGGTCGTCGTGGAAGACCGGGATGTCGAGCAGGTTCTTGAGCCGCTCCTCGACCTCGAAGCAGTCGGGGGCGGCGATGTCCTCGAGGTTGATGCCGCCGAAGGTCGGGGCGATGCGGCGGACGGTCTCGACGATCTCGTCGGCCGACGTCACGTCGAGGCACACCGGGAAGCCGTCGACCCCGGCGAAGTGCTTGAACAGCAGCGCCTTGCCCTCCATGACCGGCAGCGACGCCTCGGGGCCGATGTCGCCCAGGCCGAGCACCGCGGTGCCGTCGGTGACGATGGCGACCGTGTTCTTCTTGATCGTCAGGTCGTGGACCCGGTTGGGCTCGGCGGCGATGGCGTTGCACACCCGGGCGACGCCCGGCGTGTAGGCCATCGAGAGGTCGTCGCGGTCGGCCACCGGCATGCGGGCCAGCACCTCGATCTTGCCGCCGTCGTGCATGAGGAATGTGCGGTCGAGCAGCTCGAGCACCTCGCACCCCTCCGACGCCTCGGCGGCGGCGCGCACCTCGGCGATGTGGGCCTCGTCCCGGCAGTTGACGACGAGGTCCTCCTCCAGCTCCGGACCGCGTACGTCGAACCCGCCGATCGCGGTGATGTTGCCGCCGGCCTCGCCGATGGCGGTGGCGAGGCGGCCCAGTGCACCCGGGCGGTTGTGGAGGCGGACACGGAGGCGGATCGAGTAAGCAGCGGTCGGCGAGGCCACCGGGCGACGGTAGCCGCAGCGCCGCAGCCCTCCGAAACCGGTTACGGGCGCCGTTGACCGGGAGGGGCCTGCGCGATCGGTACCCTCGGTGGCGTGTCCGGGGTGTTCGACGTCGTCACGGCCGATGGGTTCGAGCAGGTCACCTACTGCCACGATTCCGCCACGGGGCTGAAAGCCATCGTGGCCATCCACTCCACGGTGCTCGGCCCCGGGCTCGGCGGCACCCGCTTCTTCCCCTACGCCACCGAACAGGACGCCCTGGTGGACGTGTGCCGGCTGGCGCGGGGGATGACCTACAAGCACGCGGTGTGCGGCAACGATCTCGGCGGCGGCAAGGCGGTCATCATCGGCGACCCGGCCGCGCTGCGGAGCGAGGCGCTGTTCCGGGCCTACGGCCGGTTCGTCGAGGGGCTGAGCGGCCGTTACCTCACCGCCGAGGACGTGGGCACCACCCAGGCCGACATGGACGTCGTCCGCCGGGAGACCCGCCACGTCACCGGGGTGAGCGAGTCGCTCGGCGGCTCGGGCGACCCGTCGCCCGCCACCGCCTGGGGGGTGCTGTGGGCGATGAAGGCTGTGGCCGAGCGGCTGTGGGGGTCGCCGTCGCTGAGCGGCCGCCACGTCTGCATCGCGGGCGTCGGCAAGGTGGGCATGGCGCTGGCCGAGCACCTGGCCGCGGAGGGGGCGAAGATCAGCGTGGCCGACGTCGTGCCCGAGGCGGTCGACACCGCCGTGGACCAGTACGGCGCGATCGCGGTCGCCCCGGAGGCCGCCCACGCGGTGCCGTGCGACATCTTCTCGCCGTGCGCGCTGGGGGCGGTCCTCAACGTCACCACCATCCCCGAGCTGCGGTGCGACGCGGTGGTGGGCTCGGCCAACAACCAGCTGGCGTCGTCGGACGACGCCGAGCGGCTGCGGCACCGCGGCGTCGTGTACGCCCCTGACTTCGTGGCCAACGCGGGCGGCGTCATCAACATCGCCGAGGAGCCTCACGGCTACGACCGCCAGCGGGCGTACGACCGCATCCGCACCATCCACGACACGCTGCTGCGGGTCTTCGATCGGGCGGAGGCCGACGGGACGACCACCGCGGCGGCCGCCGACCGGCTGGCGGAGGAGAGGATCGCGGCCGTCGGCCACACCCGGTTGATCCGCACGGGACGCTGAGTGTGTGCGGTCAGGTACGCCGTTGCGAACTCGGCGGCTGCGCCGCCGAACATCAAACGATGCTGTTTCCCCGCTCTTGGCGCCTTCGGCGCCGGGCCGCTGGGCCACGGCTCGCCTTCGGCGAGCCTCTGAGCGCGAGCGCCGCCTGACGTTCGCGCGCGCGTAACGGGGGGGCCTTCCGGGGGAGGGGCCCGGGTCGCTAGGGTCGCCCATCGTGGCCGTGGCCCTGGTGGTGGTGATCGTCGTCGCGGGCGTGGCCTGCACGCTGCTGGCGCGGGCGCGCGGGCAGGCCGAGCGCCGGCTGGCCGCGGAGGCGGCCCGCGCCCGCGACCTGGAGGGGCGGCTGGCCGCGGTCAACGCCGAGCGGGACGAGCTCCGGTCCGGCCACGAATGGCTGTCCTCGGCCAACGCCCGGCTGGCCGCCGACGTCGAGCACCAGCGGGGCCGGGCCGACGAGCTGGCGGCCCGGCTCGACGCCGCCGGCGGGGACGGCGTCGACGACGACGGCCTGTGGCACCTGCTGCTCGCCCACATCGCCCGGCGCTGGGCGGCGGTCGCCGGCGTGCCGCCGGATGGTCGCGCCGTGAGCCCGGGTCCCCCCGCCGACCAGCTGGCCCAGGCCCTGGCCCGGGAGACCGAGCGCCTCCGGGAGGAGGTCGGGGTCGACGTGGAGCTGGTCGCCTCTACCGCGGTGGAACCGTCCGGACTGCTGGGCGACCGGCCGGCCGACCGGCTGCCGGTGCTGCTGGCTGCGGTCGAGCTGCTGGGCGTGCTGGCCGCCTCGTCGCAACGGGTCACCGTCGACGTCGGCGAGGCGCTGGTGCTCGTGGGTGAGGGCTGGCTCGACCCGTCCGGCGAGCTGGAGGCGGTCCGCGCCCGGGCGCTCGCCGCCGGCGTGGCCGTGGGCGCGCTCGACGTGGCCGGCGAGCGGGTGAAGGTGATCGTGCGCTCCGGCGCGGAGGTCCCGGGTCCGGCTGGGATGTCGACCAGCGGACCCGCCTAGGCTCGGCGATCATGGGGCAAGGACCGGACGTCTCGCTGCTCGACGCGCGGCGTGACGAGCAGGGCCCCGGCGACGGGGCCCGGGCCGGCGCGCCGGAGGCCGCCGGCACCGGCGCCGGTGAGGTGGGCCCCGAGGGCCGCGACGAGCGGCGCGACCGCTGGATCTTCCGCGCCGCCCTGGTTCTCGCCTCGCTGCCGTTCGTGGTCACGGCCGTGGCCCTGCTGGTGGCGGTGGGCAACAGCTACCTGCCCGCCGGCGACCTGGCCATGACCGAGCTGCACATCCGTGACATCGGCCGCCACGAGGTGCTGACCGGCCTGTGGTCGCGCTACGACTGGAAACACCCGGGGCCGCTGCAGTTCTACCTGGTGGCGCCGTTCTACTGGCTTTCGGGCGGGTCGTCGCTCGGCATGGTGATGGGCGCTCTGGCGATCAACCTGGGCTCGGTGCTGTCGTGCCTGGCCATCGCCCGGCGCCGGGGCGGGATGCCGCTGGTGGTGGCGACGCTGGTGGCGTTCCTGCTGGTGGTGCGGACGCTGGGGCCGGAGTTCCTGGGCGACGACTGGAACCTGACCATCACCGTGCTGCCCTATGCGCTGCTCGCGTTCCTGACCTGGTCGATGCTGGCCGGCGAGATGTGGGCACTGCCGGCCGCGGCGTTCGTGGCCAGCTTCCTGGTGCAGACCCACGTCGGCTTCACGTCCACCGCCGTCCCGCTGCTGGCGCTCGGGTCCGCGGCCCTGGCCGTCCGGGCCTGGCGGTCGCCGGGACCGCCGGAGGAGCGGCGCCGGCGCCGACTCGGCTGGTGGTCGCTGGGTGCCGCGGGGGTGCTGGCCCTGGTGTGGCTGCCGCCCGTCCTCGACATGGTCATGCACTCGCCGGACAACCTGACCAACGCCTACCGCTACTTCCGCGATCCGGGCGAGCCCGGACATGCTGTGTCGGTCGGGTGGCGGGTGGCGACCGGCCAGTTCGGGGTGGAGGGCGAGTGGCTGACCGGGAAGCTGCCCCGCAACCCGTTCAGCGGCGAGTCGCCGTACCTGTACGACGCCCCGCTGCCCGCGCTGCTGCTGGTGGTCGGGGCCGCGCTCGCGGCGGTGTGGAAGTGGGCCCGGCAGGGCTGGGGGCTCGTCGTCACGTTCGGGGCCGTTGTGGCCACGGTCATCGTGTCGATCATGCGGACCACCGGCCCGGTGGCCGACTACCGGCTCCGCTACACCTGGGTGCCACCCGTGCTGGCCGCGGTGGCCGTGCTGTGGGCCCTGTGGCTGGCGGCGGCCCGCCGCTGGCCGCGGGCCGAGCGGGTGCTGCTGCCCGGCATGCTGGCCGCCGGGGTCGCGTTGGCTGCCGTCACGTCGGTGAGCGGGGCCCGGGCCGGGACACCCCACGAGGACGACGTCGAGGTGGTGCGCGAGCTGACCGAGCCGCTGGTCGACCGGTTCGCCGGGGTCGACGACCCCGTGCTGGTCAACGATGTGGTCGGCGTCGCGGGCCCGTGGTATTCCCGGGCGGTGGTGCTCCAGCTCGAGCGGCACGGCATCGAGGCGAAGGTCCCGGCGGGCTTGCGCCATCCATATACGGCCAGCCGGGTCTACGACGGGTCCGAGCCGCTGGCGGCGCGGCTGGTGGTGGCGGTCGAGGGCCAGATCCCGGAGCTGGCGGCCACACCGGGCGTCGAGCTGCTGAGCCGGTGGACGACGGTGCCCGCCGACGAGTACGAGGCGCTGCGGGCCGAGCGCGAGCGGCTGATGTCCGACCACGAGGCGGGGCTGTCCGGCCTGTCCGACGAGGAGCTGGCCACCCAGCTCGGCGAGATCGTGGACGCGATGAACGGCGATGGCCCGACCGTCACGGCCTACGACGTGGCCGTGTTCCTCGACCAGCGGCCGGCGGGATGACACCGCCGGCACCGGCCCGACGAGGCGCCGGTACCGTCGAGGCGCCGACGGCTCGGGGCGCCGAGGCCCCGGACATCGGGGCGGGCAAGGGCCCCGGGGCCGAGGCCGAGGCCGGCACGGCCGTGCCCGACGTCGCGTCGCCGGACACCCGACCCGCCGCGCCCGGCCGCTGGCTGACGTGGGGGGCGATCCTTCTCACCCTGGTGCCGCTGGTGGTGAGCGCGGTCGTGCTGATCGCTTCGGCCGGTGACGTCCAGCCGGTGGGGGACCTCGCCCTCACCGAGCTCCAGACCCGCGACGTCGGCCGCTACTCCATCCTGCTCGGCCCGTACTCCCGCGACGGCTGGTATCACCCGGGGCCGGCGATGTTCTACGTGCTGGCCGTCCCGTACCGGCTGGCCGGCGGCTCGCCGGTCGGGCTGCTGCTCGGCGCGCTGGCGATCAACGCCGGGTCGATCGCCGCCATGGCGGCCATCGCCCGCCGCCGCGGCGGCACGGCCGCCATGCTCCTCACACTGGTGGCCTGCGGGCTGCTGATCCGGTCGATGGGCTGGGATGTCCTGACGACACCGTGGAACCCGTACATCACCGTGCTGCCCTACGGCGTGCTGGTGTACCTCGTCTGGTCGCTGCTGTGCGGCGACCGGTGGGCGCTGCCGCTGGCGACGCTGGTGACCGCCTTCCTGATGCAGACCCACGTCGGCTACGCGGTGCTGTCGCTGCCGTTGCTGGTCGTGGGCGCGGTGGGGCTGGCGGTCGCCGAGCGGCGGTCGGGGCGGCCCCTGCGGGCCCTCGGCCCGGCGGCCGGGCTGGCCGTCCTGCTCGGGGTGGTCGCCTGGCTGCCGCCCCTCGTCGACCAGATCACCAACGACCCCGGCAACCTCCGGGCGATCGTCCGGTGGTTCCGGGCTGCCGAAGGTCGCAGCCGCACGCTCGCCGAGGGCTGGGGAGTGGTCAGCGCCCAGTTCTCGGCCGCTCCCGAGTGGATCACCGGGCACGAGCGTCTGACCCCGCTCCAGGAGCCGACGTATCTCTACCACCGCCTGGTGCCGGTGCTGCTGGTGCCGCTGCTCGTCGCCGCCGTGGCCGCCTGGCGCCGGCCCGGCGCCGGGGTCGAGCGGCGGCTGTTCGTCGCCTGGGCGGCAGCCAGCGCCTGTGGCATCGTCGGCGTTGCCCGCACCGCGGACCTGGTGTACGCCTACCGCCTGTACTGGGCCTGGGTGCTCGGGGCCATCGGCGCCGTGGCGGCCGCCTGGGTGGTCTGGACCACGGTCACCCGGTGGCGCCCGTCCTTCGAGCGGTGGGTGCTCGTGCCGGGCGCCGTGGCCACCCTCGGCGTCCTGGCGGTGGCGAGCAGCGTCGGCGCCGTCGACGCCGGCGACCCCCAGGACGTCACGTCCGACGCCGTGGCGGACATCCTGCCCGATGTCCTCGACGCCCTGCCTCCGGGCGATGGCGACGTGGTCGTCGAGGGCCCCGGGTTCATGGGGTCGGTCTACCGGACCGGGCTGGTGGCCGCCCTCGAACGCCGCGGCATCCAAGCCCGGGTCGTCCACGACGCGGCCCTCGGGCGGCACCGCGAGCACCGCGACGGCGATCCGGTCCGGGTCACCTTCAGGGTGGTCACCGACGCCGACGTCCACCTGGTGCTCGACGACCCCGCCTGGGAGCTCGTCGCGTACGAGGGCACGGTGCCGCTCGACGAGCTGGCCGAGGTGTTCGACCGGGCGGCCGAGATCCAGGCTCAGCTCGCCCGCGGGGACACCACCGCCGACGAGGCGATGACCCGCACGGCCGCCCTCGGGCCGACAGGCAGCGCGGTGGCGGTCTTCCGGGCCACCGGCGCCGGTTCGTGACCCGGGACGCTCACGCCACGTCGCGCTCGTAGGGGAAGCCGAGGTCGGGCGCCGTCACCAGCGCCCGGAGCGGGAGGCCCGCGGCGGTCGCCATCGCCTCGACCGTGCCGCCCCGGTCGACCACCGGCACCAGCAGCACCGGCTCGGCGCCGAAGGCCCGGACGACCTCTGCGGCCTCCAGCATCGAGACCCCCCGGGTGACCGCGTCCTCGGTGATGGCCACCCTGTCGCCCGGCTCCAGCGCCCCCGCCACCCGCCCGCCGGCCCCGTGATCCTTCTCCTCCTTGCGGACGCTGAACGCCCGCAGCGCCCGGCCGCGGGTGGCGGCGATGCCGGCGGTGGCGAACGCGACCGCGTCGGCGCCCATCGTGAGGCCGCCGATGGCGGTGACGTCGGCGGGCAACGCCTCCAGCAGCGCGTCGGCTACCAGCAGCATGCCCTCGGGTCGGCAGGTGGTCTGCTTGGCGTCGATGAACCAGCCGCTCCGCTTGCCCGACTTGAGCACGAAGTCGCCCCGGCGGACCGAGTGGGCGAGCAGGTGGTCGACGAGCTCGCTCACGCGAAGTGGACCTCCCGTCCGGCGCCGTCCGCGGCCTCCAGCCGCCCGACCTCGGAGGCGGTGTGGCCGGACTCGGACAGCAGCGCGAGGGTCCGGGCCACGTCGTCGTGGGGCACGACGACGACCATGCCGATGCCCAGGTTGAACACCCGGGCCATCTCGTCATCGCCGATCTCGCCCCGCCGCTGGATCTCGCCGAACACCCGCGGCACCTCCCAGGCCGAGCGCTCGAGGCGGGCGTCGACCCCGGCCGGCAGCACCCGGGGCAGGTTGCCGACCAGGCCGCCGCCGGTGATGTGGGCGACGGCCCGGACGTCGACGTCGCCCAGCAGCCGGGCCACGGCCGGGGCATAGATCACCGACGGCACGAGCAGCTCGTCGACCACGGTCCGCCCGGGGAACAGCTCGTCCTCCAGCGCCAAGCCCGCCCGCTCGAACAGCACTCGGCGGGCGAGCGAGTAGCCGTTCGACCGCAGGCCCGGCGACGGCAGCCCGACGAGCACGTCGCCGGCCCGAGCCGCGTCGCCGGTCAGGATCCGGTCGCGCTCGACGACCCCGACCACGAAGCCGACCAGGTCGAACTCGCCGGGCGCCATGGCCCCGGGGTGCTCGGCCATCTCGCCGCCGACCAGCGCGCAGCCGGCCTGGCGGCACCCCTCGACCACGCCGGTGACCAGGGCGTCGATCTGGTCGGGGTCGAGGGCGCCCACCGAGATGTAGTCGAGGAAGAACAGCGGCTCGGCGCCCTGGCAGGCGATGTCGTCGACGCACATGGCGACGAGGTCGATGCCGATGGTGTCGAACCGGCCCGCGGTCCGGGCCACCATCGCCTTGGTGCCGACGCCGTCGGTCGACGACACCAGCACCGGCTGCCGGTAACCGGCCGGGAGGGCGACGAGCCCGCCGAACCCGCCGATGTCCCCCAGCACCTCCGGCCGGTATGTCGACCGGACCTTGCCCGTGATCCGCTCGACCGCCGCCTCGCCGGCGGCGATGTCGACCCCGGCGCCCCGGTAGGTCTCGCCCATCAGGTCTCGCCCATCAGGTCCCGCCCATCAGGCGGCGGTGGTGCCGTCGAGCGCCGGTTGCACGATCTGCTCGCCGGTCGGCATGGACTCCTCCTCCAGCACGGTCTTGCGAAGCGTGACCGGCACGGGCACCGGGTAGTCGCCGGTGAAGCAGGCGTCGCAGAACCCGGCGCCCTCGGCCCCGGTCGCCCTCACCAGCCGGTCGAGGCTCAGGTAGGCGAGGGAGTCGAGGTGGAAGTACTCGCGCATGGCGTCGAGGTCGAGGTTGTGGGCGATGAGCTCGTTCCGGTCGCCGGTGTCGATGCCGTAGAAGCAGGACCAGGTCACCGGCGGCGAGGTGATGCGGAGGTGGACCTCGGCGGCGCCGGCCTCCCGGAGCATGCGGACGATCTGGCGCTGGGTGGTGCCCCGGACGATCGAGTCGTCGACGACGACCAGCCGCTTGCCCTCGATGTTCTCGCGGAGCGGGTTGAGCTTCATCCGGACGGCCCGGGCCCGCATCTCCTGGCTGGGGGCGATGAAGCTGCGGCCGATGTAGCGGTTCTTCACCAGGCCCTGGCCGAACGGGATGCCGCTGTGGCGGGCGAAGCCCTCGGCCGCAGGCACGCCCGACTCGGGGACGCCCATCACCATGTCGGCGTCGACGGGAGCCTGCTCGGCCAGCTCCTCGCCCATCCGGATGCGAGCCTGGTGGACGCTCTGCCCGTAGAGGCGACTGTCGGGACGGGCGAAGTAGACGAACTCGAACAGGCACAGCCGCGGCTCGGGGTCGGCGTCGCCGAACGGGGAGAGGGAGCGCGGGCCCTCGCCGGACCCGTCGACCACGACGATCTCGCCCGGGGCCAGCTCGCGGACGAACTCGGCCGCGACGATGTCGAGCGCCGGGGTCTCGGAGGCGAGCACCCACCCGCCGTCCCCGCCGTCGATCCGGCCGAGGCACAGCGGCCGGAACCCGTGGGGGTCGCGGACGCCGATGATCCGGGACTCGTCCATGACCACCAGCGAGTAGGCGCCCTCGAGGCGGGGCACCACGGCCGCCACCGCGGCCTCGAGGTCGCCGTCGCCGGCCGCGGCCAGCGCCCCGGCCACCAGCTCGGCCACCAGGTCGCTGTCGCTGGTGACCGTTCCCTCCAGCATCCCGGCGCCGGCGGCCAGCGCCTCGGTGTTGACGAGGTTGCCGTTGTGGCCCAGGGCGAACATGCGCTCGTGGCCCTCGCCCACCGATCGGTAGGCGGGCTGGGCGTTGCGCCATGTCGACGAGCCGGTGGTGGAGTAGCGGCAGTGGCCGATGGCGAGGTGGCCCTCGAGGCCGGCCAGGGTGCGGTCGTCGAACACGCTGGCCACCAGGCCCTGGTCCTTCACGACGGTGAGCTGCTCGCCGTCGCTGATCGCCATGCCGGCGGCCTCCTGGCCGCGGTGCTGGAGGGCGAACAGGCCGAGGTAGGTCAGGTGGGCGACCGACTGGCCAGGGGCGTGGACGGCGAAGACACCGCACGCCTCCTTCGGATGGTCGTCCTCGGCGCCGCCCGCGCTGCGCGCGCCGCCGTCGGCGGGCGACGTCATCGCGGCGGCCCCAGGCGTTGCGCGTCGGTCACGTGGTCATTCTGCCCCGGCGGACACCGGATCCGGCGAACCGGCGCTCGCGGCGCGGAGGCGCGCTGCCCTCCCGTGTGCCACGCGTGGGGGCGTGGTCACCTAGCCTGGCGGGTCGATGGGGCTCGATCTGCGATCACCGACGCTACGAAAGCTGTTCAAGTACTCCGCGGCCTCGGTGGTCGCCATCTGCGTCGGCCAGCCGGTGTTCTGGATCTTCGACGGTGTGCTGGGGTGGGAGGCCGTCCCCGCCAACCTGGTGTCGGTGTCGGCCGGCGCCGTGCCGAACTACCTCATCAACCGCCGGTGGACCTGGAGCCAGACGGGCAAGAACCGGCTGTGGGGCGAGGTCGTGCCGTTCTGGGTGATGTCGGCGCTCGGGATGATCCTGTCGCTGCTGGCGGTCAACTACGCCGACGACCGCTGGGACTCGACGGCGATCAACTCGATCGCCCAGCTCGCCGGGTTCGGCGTGCTGTGGCTGGCGAAGTTCTTCGTGCTCGACAAGGTGATGTGGAAGATCGTCCACGACATCCAGCCCGACGTGGCCATAGACGAGGCCGAGGCCGGCCTGATCGGCGCCCTGGGCATGGACGGCCGCGACGGCGAGCCCCCCACCCCCGGCCAGACCCGCGGCGCCGCCCCGGTGGCCGAGCCGGAGCCGGCGGAACGCGGCGCCCCGCGACGCTTCTGAGTCGGCGGCCGCCAGCCGTTCCCGAGGCGATACCTGTCGATACGCCGTTCTCGAGGCCATAGGGGTCGGCCCCCGACCGCTATCGCCTCGGGAATGGAAGAACGACCCCCCACCGCCCCGCCATCCCGGGAGCCACGGCCACCCGTGGGATCAGCCCTGGGTGGTGCCGTGGCCGAGGAGGGCCGGGAGGGCCCCCCGCCAGGCGGCGGCGACCGTGTCGAGCGGGAGGTCGATGCCGGCGCCGATGCCGGACACCACGAACCGGTCACCGCCGGCCTCGCCCACCACCGCGGCGGGGACGCCGGCGGCGCCGGCGCGGCGCTGGACCTCGGCCAGGGCCGGCGGGTCGACCGCCAGTACGAACCGGCCGGAGGACTCGCCCAGGAGCCAGCGGAGCGCGGCGCCGGCGGGCGCCGTCACCCGGGCGCCGGTCGCACCGGCCACGGCCATCTCGGCCAGGGCCGGACCGAGGCCGCCGTCGGCCGTGTCGTGCACCGCGAGGACCATCCCGTCGGCCACCAGGTCGCGCACCACGTCGCAGGCCGCCCGATGGGCGGCCAGGTCGAGGGCGGGTGGGGCGCCGGTCCGGTGGCCCTGGCGCCAGGCCCAGCGCGAGCCGGACAGCGTGTCGGGGTCGGCGCCCAGCACCACGAGCGTCGTCCCGGCGACCAGGCCGAGGCCGGGCGGCGGGGCGACGAGCCGGTCGACCATCCCGACGACGCCCACGATCGGTGTCGGGTCGATGTCCCGCCCCCGGCTCTCGTTGTAGAGGCTGACATTGCCGCCCACGACCGGCAGCCCGAGCTCCCGGCAGGCCTCGCCCATGCCGTCGATCGCCTCCGAGAGCTGCCACATCACCTCGGGGTGGGTCGGGTTGCCGAAGTTGAGGCAGTTCACGAGCGCCAGCGGCCGGGCGCCGACGCAGGCCAGGTTGGCGACCGCCTCGGCCACCACCAGCGCGGTCCCCCGGCGGGGGTCGAGCGCGCACCAGCGGTGGTTGCCGTCGGTGGTGAGGGCCAGGCCCCGGCCGGTGTCGAGCCCGGTGAGCGGGTGCTTGAGCCGCAGGACGGACGCGTCGCCGCCCGGGCCCTCGACGGTGTTGAGGAACAGCTGGTGGTCGTACTGGCTGAACACCCACGACGTGTCGTACAGCAGGTCGGTGACGGCGGCGCCGAGGTCGTCGGGCACCGGCAAGACGTCGTCGGCGCCCGCTGCGAACCCGGCCGCCCGGTCGGCCGGCTCAGCCCGGGGACGGTCGAGCAGCGGGGCGTCCTCGTGGAGCGACGCCGCCGGCACGTCGGCCAGCACCTCGCCGTCGGGCCGGTCGAGGATCCGCAGGGCGCCGCCGGCGGTGACCGTGCCGACCACCGCGGCGGCGATCTCCCACCGGGCGCAGATAGCCAGCAGCTCGTCGAGATGCTCGGGCTCGACGATGGCAAGCATCCGCTCCTGGCTCTCGCTGGTGAGCACCTCGAACGGCTCCATGCCCCTCTCGCGCTTGGGCACCTCGGACACGTAGACGTCCATGCCCACGCCGCCCCGGCTGGCGGTCTCGCTGGTGGCGCACGTGAGCCCGGCGCCGCCGAGGTCCTGGATGCCGACCACCAGGTTGGCGTCGAGCATCTCCAGGCAGGCCTCGATCAGCCGCTTCTCCTCGAACGGGTCGCCCACCTGGACGCTCGGCCGCTTGGCCGCGTCGGCGTCGTCGTCGCCGAACCCGGCCGACGCCAGCACCGACACCCCGCCGATGCCGTCGCGCCCGGTCGTCGAGCCGAACAGCACGGCCAGGTTGCCGACACCGGAGGCCCGGCCGAGCACCAGGCGCTCGACCGGCAGAACACCAAGACAGAAAACGTTCACCAATGGGTTGTCCTGATAGGTCTCGTCGAACACGATCTCGCCGCCCACGGTCGGGACACCGACCGAGTTGCCATAGCCGCTGATGCCCGACACGACACCTTCTGCAATCCACTGACTGCGCGCGTCCGACAACGGACCGAAGCGAAGTGGGTCCATCAGGGCGATGGGCCGCGCCCCCATCGTGAACACATCGCGCAGGATCCCGCCGATGCCGGTGGCCGCACCCTGATACGGCTCGATCGCGGAAGGGTGGTTGTGGCTCTCGATGCGGAACGCCACGGCGATGCCGTCTCCGGCGTCGACGACCCCCGCGTTCTCCCCCGGACCGACGAGCACGGCGGGGCCTTCGGTGGGAAGCCGGCGGAGATGCAGGCGGCTCGACTTGTACGAGCAGTGCTCGGACCACATCACCGCGTACATCGCCAGCTCGAGGTGATTGGGCGCCCGGCCGAGGATCCGCCCGATGGCGGCGGCCTCGTCGTCGGTGAGCCCGAGGGCCCGGTGGATCGGCTCGTCGGCGTTCACCGGGCCACGTTAGGCCACCCGCCGGAATGCTCCGAGCAGCCGGACAACACGGGCAATGCGGCGACGCTCGGGTTCGTTGCGCGCAAATGAGCAAAGCTCGAGAAACGGAAATATGCTCCCGACATGCCCCAGGCAACCCGCAAGCGCACCCCGATGAGCAAAGAACACAAAGCGGCACTGGCCGAAGGACGTGACCAAGGCCGTGCGGTCCGCCGATACCTCGAAGCGCTCGAGGCCCACAAGCCCCGCCGTGGCCGGAAGCGGACGCCGGAATCGATGAAGAAGCGGCTGGCGGCGGTGGAATCGGAGATCGCCACGGCCGACCCGCTGAAGCGACTGCACCTGGCCCAGGAGCGCCTCGATCTGCAGGCCGCGCTCGCGGCCAGCGGCTCAAAGGTCGACCTGGCACAGCTCGAAAAGGACTTCGTCTCGTCGGCCGCGCCGTACAGCGAGCGCAAGGGCATCTCGTACTCGGCGTGGCGCGAGCTGGGCGTCCCCGCCAACGTGCTCGAGAAGGCCGGCATCACCCGCGGCTCCTGAGCCGCGGCCATCTCTCCGCGGGAGCCGCCGGGTCAGGCGGCCAGGGCGCCGGCGGTGACCAGGAGAGAGCGGAGCAGCGGCAGCCCGTCGGTCGAGCCGAGCAGCGGGTGGCTCGCCCGCTCGGGGTGGGGCATGAGCCCGACCACGTTGCGACCGGCCGAGCAGATGCCGGCGATGTCGTCGACCGACCCGTTGGGGTTATCGACGTAGCGCACCACCACCCGGTCGTCGGCCCGGAGCTCGGCCAGCGTCTCGGGCGTGCAGGTGTAGTTGCCCTCGAAGTGGTTGATCGGGATGGTCAGCTCGGTGCCGACCTCGACCCCGGTGGTGAGCGCGGTGCCGCCCGCCTCGACCCGCAGCCGCTCGGGCCGGCACAGGAACTTGAGCCCGGCGTTCTTCTGCAACGCGCCCGGCAGCAGCCCGGCCTCGCACAGCACCTGGAAGCCGTTGCAGATGCCGACCACCGGCCCCCCGGCATCGGCGTGCTCGCCGACCGCGGCCATGATCGGCGAGAACCGGGCGATCGCCCCGGGCCGCAGGTAGTCGCCGTGGGCGAACCCGCCCGGCAGCACCACCGCGTCGACCCCGCCGAGCGAGGCGTCGCCGTGCCACAGCAGCCGTCCCTCGCCGCCCAGCCCGCGCACGGCCTCGACGACGTCGAGCTCGCAGTTGGACCCCGGGAAGACGACGACGCCGACGACCGCGGCCATCAGGCGGCGACCTCGGCCGTCTGCGGGCGAGGGGAGCGAGCATCCATGTCGGCGAGCCTAGCGACGGCGTAGGCGGCGAAGATCAACGGCAGCGCCTCCAGCGGCAGCCGGTAGCGGGTCAGGGCGAAGAACACGAACGGCACCGCGACGGCGAATCCGGCGTACCCCGCGACGAGCCAGCGCACCGAGTCGCCCCTCGGGGCGCCGCCGCCACCAGCCAACCGCCCCGAGGGTCCCGGACACCGCCAGCGCGGCGACCAGCCGCGCCACGGGCGACCAAGGCGAACCGGTTCACCGGCGCCCAAACACCGGAACCTCGTTTCATCCCCCTGATCCCAGCCTGCGGAGTGTTCCGCGCGCAGGGTACCGCGCCCGACGCGGTCAGCTGGCGCCTACGGCCACGGTGACACTGGCGTCCTCGATCACCGGGTTGGTGAGGAACCGGGCGCACATGTCGTCGACCTCGGCGCGGGCCGCGGCCTCGTCGGCGGACTCGATCGTGAACCGGAAGCTCTTGCCGACGCTGACGCCCGACACCCCGTGGAACCCGAGCGCGGGCAGCGACCGCTCGATGGTTGCGCCCTGCGGGTCGGCGACGCCGGGCCGGAGGCGGGTTTCGACCAGCACCGAAAACTGCATCGCCTCAGCGTAGATGCACCGCCGGAGCGGCCGGGACCCCCCGGAACGCCGGCCCCTCGAGCACCGGTGCGACCTCCTCGGCGTCGAGGTCGGCCGCGGTCTCGACGTCGTCACCCCACCCCCAGGCCGCCAGCTCCCGCCCCGACGCCGAGCCGGCGAGCCAGCCCACGAGGTCGTCGCGGGCGGCCCGGAACACGGCCCGGGCGGCGTGGGCCTCGGGCGACAGCCCGGCCGCCGGGCGGCCGGCCACCGCGACGAGGCTGTCGATCACCGCGCCGGCGCCCAGCAGGTCCTCGACCGACGGCCGCAGCGGGCCCAGGTCGCCCCGCCACCGCTCGCCCGCGGCCAGCACGGCCACCGGGCCGGGCGCCGCGGTCCCGGCGACGGTCGCCACCGCGACGGCGTTGCGGAGACAGCCGGCCAGCACGGCCGCGTCCGGCACCTCGTCGCGGGCCCCGAAGGCGAGCGCCGACCCGTTGGGCGACGGCAGCACCAGGCGGCTGCCGGGCGACAGCTTGGCCAGGTCGGTCGGCGACAGCGACCAGCCGCCGCCGTCGCGCCACCTGCCTGCGAGCTCGGCGCCGTGGCGGTCGGCATAGGCCCGGGCGGCGTCGCCCATGTCCCACATGTACGGCAGCACCTCGGCGCCCCGCCCGACCGCCACCGACACGGCGGTGGTGAACCGGAGCACGTCCACGACCACGACCGCCGCCGCGCCCCGGGCGACGTGGCGGAGTGCCTCGGGCCCCCAGTCGAAGCGGACCTCCCAGCCGGCCTGGCCGTGGGCGTCCGCGATGTCGGCGTCTGGCCGGTCAGGCACCCGCGCCCGGCCAGTCGGCGAACGACCGGCCGGTGATCCGCTCGTAGGCCTCGACGTAGCGGTGGCTGGTCGCCTCGACCACTTCGGCCGGCAGCGCCGGGGGCGGCGGCGTCTTGTCCCAGTCGAGGGCCTCGAGGTGGTCGCGCACGGGCTGCTTGTCGAACGACGGCGGGGTGCGGCCCGGCTCCCACGCGTCGGTGGGCCAGAAGCGGGACGAGTCGGGGGTCAGCACCTCGTCGCACAGCACGAGGTCGCCGTCGACGAGGCCGAGCTCGAACTTGGTGTCGGCGATGATGATGCCGCGCTCGCGGCCCCACTCGGCGCCCCGCCGGTAGAGCTCCAGCGACACGTCGCGGACCTTGGCCGCCAAGGACTCGCCCACCAGGTCGGCGGCCGCCGCGAACGAGATGTTCTCGTCGTGGCCCTCGTCCGCCTTGGTCGACGGGGTGAACACCGGCTCGGGCAGCCGGTCGGACTCCCGCAGGCCCTCGGGCAGCGGGGCGCCGTGCATGGTGCCGGCCCGGCGGTACTCCTTCCAGGCCGAGCCGGTGATGTAGCCCCGGACGATGCACTCCACCGGCAGCATCTCGGCGCGGCGGACCAGCATGATCCGGCCGGTCAGGTCGGCCTCGTCGGCCACCGCGCGGGCGTCGGCCGGCAGGTCGGCGACGTCGGTCGACAGCAGGTGTCCGGCCACCACGTCGGCCAGCTCGGCGAACCAGAACGCCGACATGGCGGTGAGCACCCGGCCCTTGTCGGGGATCGGCTCGCCCATCACGACGTCGAAGGCCGAGATGCGGTCGCTCGTCACCATCAGCAGGCGGTCGTCGTCCACCCCGTAGATGTCGCGGACCTTGCCCGAGTGGACGTGCGGCAGGCCGAGGTCGGTCACTGGTGCACCCTCCGGGCACACCAGTGACCGACTCGCCACTTCGTGGCGAAGATCGACTGTGTTTGCTGGACCTCGCTGCGCTCGGTCATGGAAGTCCTCCGGGAGGTGGCGAGGGTCAAAAGATCGGTTCCGGACGGTAGCGGGCCGCCTCGGGGTGCTCGGCCACCACGTCCTCGACCTGGCGGACGAACGTCGCGACCTGGTGGGGGGCGGCGCCGACGAACCCGACCGGATCGGCCAGGACGGCGTCGAGGGTGGACCGGTCGAGGCCCAGGCGGTCGTCGGCGGCGAGCCGCTCGACGAGGTCGTTGCCGGCCTGGCCCTCCCGCAGGGCGAGGGCGACGTCGACAGCATGGGACCTGATGGCCTCGTGGGCCTGCTCCCGGCCGACACCGGCGCGGACCGCGGCCATGAGCACCTTGGTGGTGGCTAGGAACGGCAGGTAGCGGTCGAGCTCGCGGGCGATGACGGCCGGGTAGGCGCCGAACCCGTCGAGCACCGACAGGAACGTCTCGAACAGCCCGTCGGTGGCCAGGAAGGCCCCGGGCAGCGCCACCCGCCGGACGACCGAGTCGGAGACGTCGCCCTCGTTCCACTGGTCGCCGGCCAGCTCGGAGGTCATCGACAGGTAGCCCCGGACCACGACGGCCAGGCCGTTGACCCGTTCGGCCGACCGGGTGTTCATCTTGTGGGGCATGGCCGAGCTTCCGACCTGGCCGGGAGCGAACCCCTCGGTGACGAGCTCGTGCCCGGCCATGAGCCGGATGGTGGTCGCCAGGCTGGACGGCCCGGCGGTCGCCTGGACGAGCGCGGCGACGACGTCGAAGTCGAGCGACCGAGGGTAGATCTGGCCCACGTTGGTCAGGGCGCCGGAAAAGCCGAGGTGGGCGAGGACGGCCCGTTCGAGGCGGTCGACGGCGTCGGCGTCGCCGCCCAGGAGGTCGAGCTGGTCCTGCTGGGTGCCGACCGGGCCCTTGATGCCCCGCAGTGGGTAGCGGGCCAGGAGGTCCTCGACGCGGTGGTAGGCCTGAAGCAGCTCCTCGCCGGCGTTGGCGAACCGCTTGCCCAGGGTGGTGGCCTGGGCGGCGACGTTGTGGCTGCGGCCGGCCATCACGAGGGTGGCGTGCTCGGCGGCGCGCTCCGCCAGCCGGGCCAGGGCGGTGACCATCCGCTCCCTCACGAGCTCGAGCGCGAGGCGGAGCTGCAGCTGCTCGACGTTCTCGGTGAGGTCGCGGGACGTCATGCCCTTGTGGGCGTGCTCGTGGCCGGCGAGGGCGGAGAACTCCTCGATGCGGGCCTTCACGTCGTGGCGGGTGACCCGCTCGCGGGCCTCGATCGCGCCGAGGTCGACGGCGTCGATCACCGCCCGGTAGTCGTCGATGGCCCCGGCCGGGATGTCGACCCCGAGGTCCCGCTGGGCGGCCATGACCGCCACCCACAGCTCGCGCTCCAGGCGGACCTTGCGCTCGGGGCTCCACAGCTCGACCATCGGCTGGCTGGCGTACCGGGCGGCGAGCACGTCGGGCAGCAGGGGCTTCACCGGTCCATTCTCGCCGGTCCGGTCGAGGATGCGGGTGATGACCGTTATGATAACGGCATGCACCAGGAACTGGACGTCCGGGCGATCCGGGACGCGGTCGGCATCACCCAGGCCGACCTCGCCACGCTCCTGGGCGTGACCCAGCCTGCCGTATCGGCCTGGGAGGCCGGGCGCCGGCACCCGACCGGCGCGGCGGCCGACGGGCTGGTGGCCATCGCCGACGCCCTCGCCGGCCCCTACCGGGTGGTGGGCGAGTTCCGGGGCCGCCCGATCGAGATGCCCGAGGGCCGGTGGACGCCGATCGTCACCCCGGATCACGCGGTCACGCTGCCGAACCACCTCGACTGGTCGCCCCGCCAGGGTCAGTGGGACCTCCGGGACCCCGACCAGCGGGCGGGGGCGTACGCCCAGGTGCTGGACGAGGGGTCGGCGGCCGACATCCGCATCTGGATCGACCCTGACGCCCTCGTCGACCTGTGGCCCGACGTGCCCGTCGCCCGGCACATGCGCGCCCCCGTCGCCGACCTCGTGGCCTCGCTCCGGTGACGCCCCGGGGGCTGACCCGGGTCCAGCGCCGCATCGCCCGGACCGTGCTGTCGGTGGCGGGCCCCGACGGGTTCCACCTGGCCGGGGGGGCGGCGCTCGTGGCCTCGCACCTGACCGACCGGCCCACCCGCGACATCGACGCCTTCACGTCCGTCGACGTCGACGTCGGCGCCGTCGCCGACCGCGTCGCCGACGCGCTGCGGGGGGAGGGCTACGAGGTCACGATCCCCCGGCGGTCGGCCTGGTTCGCGTCGCTGGCGGTGACCGCCGGTGACGCGCGTCGGAGTCGGCTCGACGTCGACCTCGGCCGCGATGCCCGGGAGTGGCCGGGCACGACCACGTCGCTCGGCCCGACCCTGTCGCCCCGGGAGCTGGCGGCCGGCAAGGTGCTGGCGCTGTTCGGGCGGGTGCAGCCCCGGGACCTGGCCGACGTGGCCGCGCTCGTCGAGCAGTTCCCGCTGGAGCCGATGCTGGCCGACGCCAAGATCAAGGACCCCGGGTTCGACCGGCGGATCATGGCCGAGATGATCCGGATGGTGGTCGCCCGGCCCGACGCGCAGTGGCCGGTCGGGGCCGACGTCGCCGCGCTCCGCCGGTTCGGCACCGAGCTCGCCGCGACCCTGGAGCGCTGACCCCAGCGGGAGGCCGCCGTCGTCAGCCGGCCAGGGGATTCTCCCACCGATCGGTCGTTCCCGAGGTCATAGGGGTCGGGGGCCGACAGCTATCGCCTCGGGTTCGGGGGACGGCCCGATGCCTCGGCTACCGCGGCACCATCTCTTCGCGGTGGCGGGCCAGCTCGGCGACCAGCTCGGGGTCGTCGAGGGACAGGATCTGCACCGCCAGCAGCGCCGCGTTCATCGCCCCGTCGATCGCGACCGTCGCGACCGGGATGCCCTTCGGCATCTGCACGGTCGAGTACAGCGCGTCGACCCCGTTGAGCGCCCCTGCCGACAGCGGCACGCCGATGACCGGCAGGGTCGTCTGGCCGGCCACCGCTCCGGCCAGGTGGGCGGCCATGCCGGCGCCGCAGATGATGGCGGCGTAGCCGTTGTCCCGGGCCGTCGACGCGAACTCGGCGACGGCCGCCGGGGTGCGGTGGGCGGACATGACCCGGACGTCGGCCTCGACGCCGTAGCGGGCCAGCGTGTCGGCCGCGGGGGCCATCCTGTCCCGGTCGCTGGTCGAGCCCATGAGGACGGCGACCTTCCTGCGTGCCATCAGCGTGATGCCTCCAAGGCGATGTCGGTGCGGTGGACCAGGCCGGGCCACGAGATGCGGGCCGCGGCCCGGTAGGCCGCCTCGCGGGCCGCGGCCACGGTGGGCCCGGCGCCGGTGACGGACAGGACCCGGCCGCCGGCGGTCACCAAGCCTCCCTCGGGCCCGGCCCCGACGCCGGCGCAGAACACGGTGGCGCCCTCGGCCTCGGCCCCGTCGAGCCCGGCGATCGGGTCGCCGGTGCGGGGCGCGGCCGGGTAGCCCTCGCTGGCGAGCACGACCGTCACCCTCGCGCCGTCGTCGAACGTGGGCGGCGCCACCGCGGTGAGGTCGCCGGCCGCGGCGGCGGCCAGCAGGGCCGCCAGGTCGGTGGTGAGCCGGGGCAGCACCACCTGGGCCTCGGGGTCGCCGAAGCGGACGTTGTACTCGACCAGCCGGGGTCCGTCCGGCGTCAGCATGAGACCCGCGTACAGGACGCCCCGGTAGTCGATGCCCCGGCGCCGCAGCTCGGCCAAGGTCGGCCCGACGAACCGCTCCATCACGTCGGCCACCAGGGCGTCGTCCACCCCGGGCACGGGCGAGTAGGCGCCCATGCCCCCGGTGTTGGGGCCGGTGTCGCCGTCGCCGATGCGCTTGAAGTCCTGGGCAGGGGCGAGGGCGACGGCCCTGGTGCCGTCGCAGACTGCCAGCAGCGACAGCTCGGGGCCGGTCATGCCCTCCTCAACCACCAGCGTCCGACCTGCATCGCCGAACGACTCGCCCGCCAGCTTGGCCCGGGCGTCGACCTCGGCCTCGGCCAGCGACCCGGCGACCAGCACGCCCTTGCCGGCGGCCAGCCCGTCGGTCTTGGTGACCCAGGGGCCGGGCAGCGTGCGGAGGAAGGCGACCGCGGCGTCGGGGTCGGTGAAGGTGGCGTAGCGAGCGGTCGGCACGCCGGCCGCCTCGACCACCTCCTTCATCCACGCCTTCGACCCCTCCAGCCGGGCGCCGTCGGCCCCCGGGCCGAAGACCAGCCTGCCGGCGGCCCGCAGGTCGTCGGCCAGGCCGGCCACCAGCGGGGCCTCGGGCCCGACGACCCAGAGGTCGGCGTCGACCTCGCCCGGCGGGGTGGGCACCGACCCGGGGATGCCGGGGCTGCCCGGCGTCACCACCACCTCGGCGGTGCGGGCCAGCACGTGGGCCAGCGCGTGCTCGCGGCCGCCCGAGCCGACGACGCAGACCTTCACCACCCCTCCCCGTCCTGTCCGGCCTAGACGCTGCGCTGAACGTACTGGTCGCGCCCGGGGCCGACGCCGACCAGCCGGACCGGCACCCCGACCTGGTCCTCCAGGAACGCGATGTAGTCGCGGGCCGCCGCGGGGAGCTGGTGGGGCTCGGTGAGGCCGGACAGGTCGGTCGACCAGCCGGCCAGCTCCTCGTAGACGGGCCGAACCTTGTGGAGCAGCGACTGGTCGTCGGGGAACCGCTCGATCCGCTTGCCGTCGGCCTCGTAGGCGACGCAGACCTTGACCGTGTCGAACGCGTCGAGCACGTCGAGCTTGGTGATCGAGAGCTCGGACAGCGAGTTGAGCCGCACCGCGTGGCGGAGCATGACGGCGTCGAACCAGCCGGCCCGGCGGCGCCGGCCGGTGTTGGTGCCGTACTCGTGGCCCCGGTCGACCAGGGCGTCGCCCACCTCGTCGAACAGCTCAGTGGGGAACGGCCCCGACCCGACCCGGGTGACGTACGCCTTGGCGATGCCGACCACCCGGTCGACGTAGCGGGGCCCGACCCCGGCGCCGGTGCAGGCGCCGCCGGCGACCGGGTTGGACGACGTCACGTACGGGTAGGTGCCGTGGTCGAGGTCGAGAAAGGTGGCCTGGGCGCCCTCGAACAGGACGTGCTGCCCGACCTCCAGCGCCTCGTGGACCAGGTTCACGGTGTCGGCGACGTAGGGCTCGATCCGGGGAGCCAGCTCGCCGAGGTAGACGTCCGCGATCTCGTCGACCGTGGGGGCGAGCTGGTTGTACACCTTGGCCAGCAGCTGGCCCTTCTCCTTGAGGACCAGCTCGAGCTTCGCGCGGAAGATCTTGGGGTCGTACAGGTCCTGCACCCGCAGGCCGACCCGGGCCGCCTTGTCGGCGTAGCTGGGCCCGATGCCGCGCTTGGTGGTGCCGAGCTTGTTCTTGCCCAGGTGGCGCTCGGTCACCCGGTCGAGGAGCTGGTGGTACGGCAGGATCAGGTGGGCGCTGGAAGACACCTTGAGCCGGGCGCAGCTCTTGCCCCGCCGCTCGAGCATGTCGATCTCGTCGAGCAGCACGCGGGGGTCGACCACGACGCCGTTGCCGATGACCGGAGTGATGTGGTCGTAGAGCACGCCGGACGGGATGAGCTGGAGCGCGAACGTCTCGCCGTCGACCACCAGGGTGTGGCCCGCGTTGTGGCCGCCCTGGTAGCGGACGACGAGGTGCATCTCCTTGGCGAAGAGGTCGGTGAACTTGCCCTTGCCCTCGTCGCCCCATTGGGTTCCGACCACGATGGTCGCCGGCACGTCGCGCTCCTGGTGTCGAACAGGGGACGTACCAGGTTAGC
>JBKPHT010000324.1:0-3167 GCA_046730015.1 Actinomycetota bacterium | reverse complement strand
GTGACGGCGCAGCGGCGGCGGTGGTTGGCGGGGGGTCGGCGGCGGGCGCTGCTGTCGCGTCGGCGTCGGGTGCTGGTCCGGCGGTGGGCGTCCCGAGCAGGTCGGGCGCAGCGGCGGGCGTGGTCGTCGGGTTGGCGCTGGGCGCCGGGGTCGCGTCGGCGGCGGGTGGCGGCGATCCGGCGGTGGGCTTGCCGAGCAGGTCGGGGTCGGGGCTCGGGGCGGTGGCCGGGCTCGGGGCGGGGTCGGGCGCGTCGTCGGGGCCCGGCATCGCCCTGTCGAGCAGGTCGGAACCCGGGGCCGCCGTGCCGGTGGGCTCGGTGGCGGCTGCCTCGGGAGCCGCCGGCGCGGCCGCGCCGGCCGCGGGTGTCGGCTTGCCGAGCAGATCGGGGCCTGGCGAACCGGCGGCCGTTGCGGTCGTCGGGCCGCCGGATCCGTCGCCGGTTCCGGGAGCGGCCGCGTCGGGGCGCGCCGGCTCCGGCGCCTCCCGCGGGGGCGCGGGAGCGGCACCCTTGGGTGCCCCGTTCGTGCCGCCTGCGTCGTCAGCGCTCGGTTCCGGCGGTTGGGTGGGCTCCCCAGCATCCGCGTCGTCCGGCGCGGGTCCTTCGTTCCCGTCCACTGCGGTCTACCCTGCCACGTCCGGCAGGGAGGGTTCTAACAGCCCCTGAGGTGCCACGATGCGCGACCCGCGACCACCGCCGGTGGTCACGAGTCGGGTCGGCGCCGGTTCACGATCGTGTCGGTGTCGTCGTCGACCCGCCCGGGATGTTCGAGGGCGACGTGGTCCTCCACCTCGTTGCGGGACACGAAGCGCAGCTCACAGTATGGGCACTGGTGCACGTCGGTCACGGCCACCAGTGTCGCGCTGCTACGTTCGCTCCGGGCAACATGCCCGCCAGACAGGCATTTCTCCAGATTCGCACGAGGCAGTCCCGGGGTCGGGCCGAGAGCTGCCCCGACGGAAAGGGACACCGCAATGGGCATCTGTGACGGCCGAGTCGCCATCGTGACGGGCGCGGGACGCGGCATCGGCCGCGAGCACGCCCTCCTGCTGGCCGCGCAGGGCGCCAGCATCGTGGTCAACGACCTCGGCGGCTCCCGGGACGGCAGCGGTGGCGACGCCGGCCCGGCCCAGGAGGTGGTCGACGAGATCGTCGCCGCCGGCGGCCAGGCGGTGGCCAACACCGACGACGTCAGCGACTTCGCCGGCGCCGAGAAGCTGGTCGGCACAGGGATCGAGGCATTCGGCAAGGTCGACGTGCTCATCAACAACGCCGGCATCCTGCGCGACCGGATGCTGGTCAACATGACCGAGGCCGAATGGGACTCGGTCATCAAGGTCCACCTCAAGGGCACCTTCGCCCCGTCCCACTTCGTGGCGAACCACTTCCGCGACCGGTCCAAGGCGGGCGAGCAGGTCGACGGCCGCATCATCAACACCACCTCGCCGTCGGGCATCTACGGCAACGTGGGCCAGACCAACTACGGGACGGCCAAGGCGGGCATCGCCAGCTTCACGATCATCGCCGCCAAGGAGCTGGGCCGCTACGGCGTCACCGTCAACGCCATCGCCCCGGCCGCCCTCACCCGGATGACCGAGGACCTGGGCATGGGCCAGCTCACCGACGAGGCGAAGGAGGAGATGTCCCCGAGGCACATCGCCCCGATCGTCTGCTGGTTGGCCAGCCCCCTCTCGGCCGGCGTGACCGGCCGGGTGTTCGACGTGAGCGGCCGGATCCTGTCGGTGTCGGAGGGCTGGCACCGCGGCCCGTCGATCGAGAACCCCGACGACGATCCCGAGGTGCTCGGCCACGCCGTGCTCGACCTGGTCGCCCAGGCCCGGCCCAACGCCAACATGTTCGGCTACGACGAGAAGCCGGGAAGCTGAGCAGGAGGGACGATGCCCATCAACCCAGACGCCGTCGGAACGAAGTCGGACCCCGAGCGCCGCTCGTGGACCTCGCGGGACTGCATGATCTACGCCCTCGGCGTGGGCGCCGGGGCCGAGGACCCCGCCGACGAGCTGGCCTTCACCACCGAGAACAGCCAGGACGTCGCCCAGCGGGCCCTGCCAACGCAGGCGGTGGTGCTCGGCATGGGCGGCCTGGGCGCCTATGCGGCGCTCGGCACCTTCAACCCGGCGATGCTCGTCCACGGCGAGCAGTCGGTGACCCTCGAGCGGGAGCTGCCGGTCGCGGGCGAGGTCGAGGCCGTCACCGAGGTCGTCGGCGTGTACGACAAGGGGTCCGGAGCGCTGGTCACCACCCGGACGGCCGCCAACCTCGTCAGCGACGGCCAGCCGGTGTTCACCACCACGATGGGCGCGTTCATCCGGGGCGAGGGCGGCTGGGGCGGCGACCGCGGCCCGTCGTCGCGCTTCGAGGCGCCCGACCGGGCTCCCGACCACGAGATCACCTACCCCACCCGCACCGACCAGGCCCTGCTCTACCGGCTGTCGGGCGACCGCAACCCGCTCCACTCCGACCCGAAGTTCGCCGCGCTGGCCGGCTTCCCCCGGCCGATCCTCCACGGGCTGTGCACCTACGGGTTCACCGGCCGGGCGCTGCTCCACGCCCTGTGCGGCGGCGACCCCGCCCGGTTCCGCTCGATGAGCGGCCGGTTCTCCAGCCCGGTGTTCCCCGGCGAGGCGCTCACCGTGCGGATCTGGGACGCGGGCGACGGCACCGCCGCCTTCCAGACCCTCGGCCCCGACGGCCGGGTGGTGCTCGACGCCGGCTCGGCCGCATACGCCGCCTCCTGACCCGTCTGCCGCGGTGGGTGGGGGTGACCCCCCCCGGGGGGGGGGGGGGGACCCCCCCCACGAACCGGTGTCGGGCCGCCGAGGGTCGGCGGCTACACCCTCGATGAAGGAAAATCCTCCTCCCTCACGTTGTTCGACGGCCCGTACCGGGCGACGATGGCCGGGTGACACCGGACTCCTTCGTCGAAGCCCACGTCAGCGAGGCCGAGTGGAGCGAGGTCGGCAACGGCGTCGTGGTCCACCGCCTCTACCGGTCCGGCCCCGAGCCGACCGCCCGCCGTGCCCTGCTGGTCCGCTTCCCTGCCGGCTCGCGGTGGCCGGGGGTCGACGTCCACGAGCCGGGGCCCGAGGACCTCTACGTCGCCAGCGGCACCTTCCATGGTCTCACCGGTGAGGGCTCGGTCCACGG
>JBKPHT010000323.1:0-3301 GCA_046730015.1 Actinomycetota bacterium | reverse complement strand
GAGCGGGTTCAAGCGGTGTGCGCAAGAAGCTCGGCGAGCTTCTCCGATGGTTTCATGAATCCGAGCGTCTTGCGGGGTCGGTTGTTGAGGCTGCGGGCGATGAGGGCGAGATCCTCAGCGGAGTGGACGCTCAGGTCGGTGCCCTTGGGCATGTACTGGCGCAGCAGGCCGTTGGTGTTCTCGTTCGATCCCCGTTGCCAGGGACTGTGCGGGTCACAGAAGTAGACGGCAATGCCGGTGTCGATGGTGAACGCGGCATGGCTGGACATCTCCTTGCCCTGGTCCCAGGTGATGCTGCGGAACAGCTCGTCGGGCAGGGTGGCGATGGCCTGGCGCATCGCCTCATCGACAGCCCGGGCGTGCTTGCCGTCGGGCAGGTGCAACAACAGCACGAACCGGGTGGTGCGTTCGACCAGCGTGCCCACCGCCGACTTGCTCCCCTTGCCCAAGATGAGGTCTCCCTCCCAATGGCCGGGGACGGCCCGATCGATGGCCTCGGCCGGGCGATCGCTGATCATGACCATGTTGGGGATGCGGCCCGGGTTCTCGTGGCGGCCACGAGGTCGCCGGGCTGCTCGGCCGGTGCGCAGGCAGCGGGCCAGCTCCCGGCGCAGCTCACCGCGGCCCTGCACGAACAGGGCCTGGTAGATGGTCTCGTGGCTCACCCACATCATGGGATCGGTGGGGAACTCGATGCGCAAGCGGCGGGCGATCTCCTCCGGTGACCACCACTCCTCGAGCCAGGCGGTCACCTGGGCCGCCAGCCGTGGGCAGGCCAGCTTCGGCACCTTCGGGCGCCGGGCCTGTTCCCTGGCCCGCTCATGGGCCCGCCACGCCCGATACCCGTCCCGGCCACCGTTGGCCGCGACTTCCCGGCTCACCGTCGACGTCGCCCGACCCAGCCGGGACGCGATCGCGCTGAACGTTTCCCCTCGGTGCACCCCCAGACTGATCTCTTCGCGCTCGGCAACGCTCAGACGGCCCTCGGCCGGTTCCCACGCCGACCTCGCCCACCGACCATCGTTGCCACGCAGGACCAGCCACGCCGTCTGATGCGAACACGACACCTGCCGCGCCACCTGCCGCAGCGACAGGCCCTCCCCCGAGAGCCTGCGCACCATCCGCCGCTGCTCCACCGTCAAACCCGGCCATGCCATCCCAGCCTCCTTGAGTCGCCGACCACACAGTCATCAACTCGCCGAGGCTTTGCGCGGACCCCTTGAACCCGCCCACATCGGTCCCAGGTGATGGGCGACAGATGGCCTGCAGACTGCCACGACCGCCATGCAGGCGGGTCGGGCGAACGGATCGTCTCAGGTGGCGACGCCGTGGCCGCGGAGGACGGCATTCAGGGCTGCCTTGTCGTGGCGCTCGCCCTCGGCGAACCGCTTGATGATCAGGACGCACGGCAAGCCGAACGTGCCGCCGGCCAAGGTCTTGGGTCGAGTGGCGTTGATGACAAGGCAGCGGGGCGGCACGACACCGCGGGATATCTCCTCGCCTGTTTCGCCGTCGATCACAGGGATCGACGGGTTGAGGATCACGCCTGCACCCAACATCGCTCCCCGTCCCACCCGGGCGCCCTCGGTCACCATCGCCCGACTACCAATGAAGGCTTCGTCCTCGATGATCACGGGCGCCGCCTGCGGGGGCTCCAGCACACCGCCGATGCCGACCCCGCCGGAGAGATGCACGTCGTTGCCGATCTGGGCGCACGACCCCACGGTGGACCACGTGTCGACCATCGACCTCGCTCCGACTCGGGCGCCGATGTTCACGTAGCTGGGCATGAGGATGACGCCTCGATCGAGGAACGAGCCCCAGCGCGCCGACGCCCCCGGCACGACCCTCACTCCGGCCGCCTCGTAGCCCGACTTGAGCGGGATCTTGTCGGCGAACTCGAACGGCGCCAACTCCTGCGTGACCATGCGGCCCTGCTGGAACATCAACAGGATTGCCATCTTCAACCACTCGTGCACCACGACCTCGTCATCAACGAGTTCGGCGACCCGCAGCTGCCCATTGTCGAGCCGGTCGATCGCCTCGTGGATCAGATCCGTCGCGTCCGCGTCGCCCGGGTCGATCTCGTCGCGTCGCTCCCACAGGTCTTCGATCTCGACACGGAGGTCCGCCATGGCGCCGGACCAGCTTGGCGAGACTCGTCGGTACCTCATCGGCACGCGGCATGGTCGCCCCGTCCACGAGGAGAGGGATGACGCGAACATCGCGCGCCAACGCAGCCTCGATCTCCATACGGACGAAGTCGGCCGGGTCAACCATCAGCGGAGTCGGACAGCCGCTAGCACTCCTTGTCTGGCTTCACCTGATGCTTGACGTTTCTGTTCCAGTGGAGTTGACCCGGTTCGGTGGACATCCGCGACTGGGGCGTCAGCCCCGCGGAGGATGATCCGATGGCACCGCCACACAAGTATCCGGCCGAGTACCGGGCCCACGCCGTGGAGCTGTGGAGAACCTCGGGGAAGTCACAGCGAGCCGTCGCCACCGAGTTGGGGATCTCGAATGAGCTGTTGCGCCAGTGGATCCGCCAGGCCGACGCCGATAGCGGCGCTGACCAGCAGCGGTTGAGTTCCACCGAGCGCCAGGAGCTGCGCCATCTGCGGGCCGAGGTCAAGTCGCTGCGGATGGAGCGGGACTTCTTGAAGGGAGCCGCAGCCTTCTTCGCCAAGGAGAGCGACCGGACCCGGTGAGGGCGTTTGCTTTCATCGAGGCGGAGAGGGCCCACTTCCCGGTGAGTTTCATGTGCCGCCGGCTGCAGGTGTCCCGCTCGGGCTACTACGCCTGGCGCTGCCGGCCGCCCAGTGTCCGGGACCGCGCTGATGCCGAGCTGGTGGGGGTGATCCGGGCCATCCACGGCCGATCACGTGGCACCTATGGCGCACCGCGCATCCACGCCGAGCTGGCCCTGGAGTTCGGCATCCGCTGCGGACGCAAGCGGGTCGCTCGCCTCATGCGATCAGCCGCCATCGAGGGCATACACCGACGGCGGCGGGGTGGCCTGACCATCCGGGACCCCAAGGCCACACCCGCGCCTGACCTTGTCAAGCGTGACTTTGCCCCTGACCGGCCGGACCGACTGTGGGTCGCTGACATCACCCAGCACCGCACCTGGCAGGGCTGGCTCTATCTGGCCGTCGTGGTCGACGCCTACAGCCGACGGGTCGTGGGCTGGGCCATGGCCGACCACGTGCGGGCCGAACTGGTGGTCGAGGCCCTCGAGATGGCCGTGTTCACCCGCACACCGGGCCCAGGCGTGGTCCACCACTCCGACCAGGGCTGCCAA
>JBKPHT010000322.1:0-8978 GCA_046730015.1 Actinomycetota bacterium | reverse complement strand
CCGCCGGTGCGGGCCGCCGGTGGCGCGCCGGCCCGGGCCACCCGGCGGATCGTCCGGCCGTTCGCGCAGGCCGGCCTGCAAGGCCCGTCGGGCCCGGGCGATGCCTTCCCGCCCGACCTCGCGGGTCCGCGCGTCGAGGCGCCAGTCCTTGGGGGCGTCGATGAGCGTCAGCTGGGCGGAGGGGCCGGCGGGAGAGGAGGTGGAGGCGGAGTTCGTGGTCATATCGCCAGTATCCCGAGGGGGTGTGACAGTTTGCGGCTACCCGGTCGCCGGGGGACCCAACCCGGCGAACCCGGCCCGTCACACGGGGGCGCCGGGAGCCACCAGCGGCCACGGCCGCTCCCGCTCGAGCACCCGGGCGAGGTCGAGCAGCAGGGCGTCCTCGTGGTGGCGGCCGATCACCTGGAGCCCCACCGGCAGGTGGTCGACCGTCCCCGCGGGGATCGAGATCGCGGGGTTGCCGACGACGTTGGCGGGGAACGTCAGGGCGCCGTTGTTCTCGGGCCCGACCGCCCGGTCGCCGACCCGGGTGCTGAGCGTGACCTCGGCCCGGAACGGGATGTCGGGGTTGGTCGCGCAGACCACGAAGTCGACCTGGTCGAAGACGTCGGCCATCCGCTCGTTGGCCTCGGTCCGGCCGGCCTCGACCCTGGCCGCCAGCTCCAGGTCGAAGACCTTCTCGGCCAGGTCGAGGCCGAACGCCATCTCCAACGTCATCCGGTCCTTGCACGCGGGCCACTCGTCGCCCACCTCCCGGCGGAGCTGGGCGAGGTTGGCCATGGCCCACTCGTAGCCCAGCCCGGGCAGGCGGACGTCTGCGTCGACCAGCCGCAGGCCGGCGACTCGGGCCAGCGCCTCGCCGACATCTCGGACCAGGGCCTCCACCGCCGGGTCGACCACCGCGCAGCCGAGGTCGGGGGCAAGGGCCACCCGCCGGCCGGCCAGGTCGTGGGTCCCGAGGTCGCGCTCCCACCCCTCGATCCGGGGGAGGCTGTAGGGGTCTCGTGCGTCGTGGCCGGCACACACGTCGAACCAGCGGGCGACGTCGCGCACCGACCGGGCCAGGCAGCCCGACACCACCGTGAGCGGGGCGATCTCGGTACGAGGGCCACGGGGGATTCGCCCGGCCGTGCCCTTCATCCCCACCAGCCCGCAGAACCCGGCGGGGATGCGGATCGAGCCGCCGCCGTCTCCGCCCGTGGCGACCGGCAGCAGCCCGCCGGCCACGACCGCGGCCGACCCGCCGGACGATCCACCGGCGGTCCGCCCGTGCTCCCAGGGGTTGTGGGTGACGCCGTGCAGCCGCGACACGCTGACGTTGAGACCGCCGAACTCGCTGGCCGTCGTCTGGCCGACCTTCACCGCGCCGGCCGCCTCCAGCCGTTGGACCATCGTGGCCGACCGGTCGGCGACCCGGTCGGCGAAGACCAGGCTCGCCGCGGTGTCCGGCCAGCCGGCGACCGGCTGCAACTCCTTGATCCCCAGCGGCACGCCGCCGAAGGGGAGGCCCACGTCGGCGGCCGCGGCGGCGGCCAGCGCGCCCGGAGCGTCGACGAAGGGGACGGCGTTCAGCGAGCTGGCCTCGATGGCGGCCAGCACGGCCCGGGTCTCGTCGGTGGGGTGATGCTCGCCGGCCCGGTAGGCCTCGACGAGGCTGCAGGCGTCGCCGGCCCACGGCGTGTCCGTCATGGGCCGGGAGTCTGGCACGAGCACCTCCCCGCCCGCGTGACCGCCGCCACCAGGGATGGCGGCGCCCGGGGCCTACCATCGCCGCCGATGGACGCCCGCACCTGGCTCGGCCTCGAGCCCACCCACAACCCGATGCGCTGGGTGCTGCCCGTCACCCCCGGCATCTCCACGCCGGGCCCGTTTCTCTTCGGCGGGTGCGGCCTCGGTGCTGCCATCGCGGCCATGGAGGCGGTCAGCGGGCGCCCGGTGATCTGGGCCACGGCCCAGTACCTGTCCTACGCCAACCCGCCGTCGGTGCTCGACATCGACGTCACCGTGGGCGCCCAGGGCCGGAGCATCACCCAGGCCCGGGTCGTGGGCCACGTCGTCGACCAGGAGATCCTGACCGTCAACGCCGCGCTCGGCACTCGCGACCTCGACACCGAGGGGTCCTGGGTCGAGCGGCCGGTGGTCCCGCCGCCGGACGACTGCCCGGTGCGGCCGCCCCGGGTGCCGGACACCGAGTCGATCATGGACCGGCTCGACATCCGCCTGGCGAACGCCCGGTCGTGGGACGAGATCGACGGCAACCCGTCCCCCGACGGCCGGTCGGTCCTGTGGGCCCGCATGCCCGACCTGCTCGAGCCGTCCTCGGGGGCCAGCCTCGCCATCCTCGGCGACTACGTGCCGTTCGGCATCGGCCAGGCGCTGGGGCGGGTGGGCGGTGGCAACAGCCTCGACAACACGCTGCGGGTGTACCGGCTGGTACCGACCGAGTGGGTGCTGCTCGACATCCGCATCCACGCGGTCGCCCACGGGTTCGGCCACGGGGTCGTCCACCTGTGGGCCGAGGACGGGACGCTGCTGGCCACGGCCAGCCAGTCGACGATCATCCGGATGATGCCGGCCGACCTGGCGGCGAGGATGGCGCGGGCGACGGCCGAGCCGTCCCCCTGACCCGCGGTCGGGCCGTGTGACAGCATCCGGTCATGCAGCGCTACGGCATGACCATCCCGTTCGACGGCGTCCCGCTCCACGAGCAGCGTGACCAGATCGCCGAGCTGGCAGACCTGGGCTACACCGACGCGTGGTCGGCGGAGTCCAATGGCGCCGACGGGTTCACGCCGCTGGCGCTGACCTCGGTGTGGGCGCCGTCGCTGCGCCTGGGCACCGCCATCATCCCCGTGTTCACCCGGGGGCCGGGCCTGCTGGCCCAGAGCGTCGGGTCGATGGCCCAGGCGGCGCCGGGCAGGTTCGTGCTGGGCGTGGGCACGTCGTCGAACGTGATCGTGGAGGGGTGGAACGGCATCCCGTTCGAGGAGCCCTACAAGCGGACCCGTGACATCGTCCGCTTCCTCCGCCAGGCCATGGCGGGGGAGAAGGTGACCGCCGACTACGACACGTTCTCGGTCCGGGGCTTCCGCCTGGGCGTGAGGCCCCCCGAGCCGGTGCCCGTCCTGGTGGCGGCACTTCGGGAGGGGATGCTCAAGCTGGCCGGGCGGGAGGGCGACGGCGCCATCATCAACTGGCTGTCGGCGGACGACGTTGCCACCGTGGCGCCGATCGTCCGGGACGCCGCGCCCGCCGGCGAGGACGGGACCCGGCCGGGGCGGGAGATCGTGGCCCGGATCTTCGTGGCGCCCAACGACGACGCCGACACCGTCCGGGGCATGGGCCGCTTCGCCATCGCCGCTTACCTCAACGTGCCGGTCTACGCGGCGTTCCACGAGTGGCTGGGGCGGGGCGAGCAGCTCGCGGACATGTGGCGGCTGTGGAAGGAGGGCGACCGCAAGGGGGCGCTGGCCGCCATCCCCGACTCGCTCGTCGACGAGCTGATCGTGTGGGGCAAGCCCGAAGCCTGCCGCGAGCACATCCAGCGCTACATCGACAACGGCGTGACCACGCCGGCGCTAGCGCTGCTGCCCTTCGGCATCGACGTGCCCCAGGCGGTGCGCGACCTGGCCCCGAGATGACCCGGCGGTGACCAGCGGGGTGGTGCTGTCCCCACCCCGGTGATGCCAGCCTCCACCATGCCGTCTGCAAGCGGCGGTCCGTAACGTTCTCGGCATGGAGGAGTGGCGGCCCCATCCCACGGTGACGAATGTCACCCCCACCGAGCGTGGGTACTGGGGGAATCCCCGATGCCCCCGGGGGGTTGCCGTCCTTAGCGTGGCTGTCATGTTCTCGGGCCCGAGCGAGCTGCAGTCGAGGGAGGCGAAGTGATCACCCTCGACTTCCTCGCCGACCTCGCGGCCCTGGCCTACCTGCTGGTGCTCGTGCTGGCCGCCTTCGACGTCGTCATCCCCGTGCTGCCCAGCGAGAGCGCGGTCATCCTCGGCGGCGTGCTGGCGTGGCAGGGCCGGCTCAACCCCGTCCCCCTCGTGCTCGCCGCGGCCGCCGGCGCCATCGTGGGCGACCACCTCTCGTACGGCATCGGCCGCTGGACCCAGCGGGGCCGTCCCCAGCCGGGGACCCCGAGCGGGCGCCGGACGAAGATGGCCCGCCTCCAGGCCTGGGCCGGCCGGCAGCTCGACCGGCGGGGCCCCGCGCTGCTGATCGTCGCCCGCTTCATCCCCGGCGGCCGCACCGCCAGCACGTTCATGGCCGGCCGCACCGCCTACCCGCTGCGCCGGTTCACTCCGTCCACGATCGTCGCGGGCGCCCTGTGGGCGGGCTTCGCCACCTCCCTCGGCTACTTGGGCGGCCAGACCTTCCACGAGCAGACGCTGCTGGCCACCGGGCTCGGCATCCTGCTGGCCGTCGCGTTCGCCGCCCTGGTCGAGCTGGTCCTGTCGTGGCGGGAGCGGCGCTCCGCCCGGGCTGCGCCCACCGACGGGAGCGCCGCCGGCGAGGCCGACGACCTCGCCGCCTGACGCCCTGCCGGCCGCGTCCTACAGTGCGCGGCCATGGCTGGCAGCGTGCTCGACCTGACCGACCGGCTGTGGCGGGGCGAGGTGACGGTGCGCGAGGTCCACCCGGTCACCTCCACCGCCGACCTCGACGAGGTGGCCGACCGCACCGCCTTCGTCCCCGCCTTCGGCAACGTCAGCGCCTTCGCCGTCGACGACGCCCTGGTGCTCGTGGACACCGGAAGCAAGCCCCGGGCCGAGGCCAACCACGGCATGGTTCGGGCCTGGTCCGACCTGCCCCTCGACACGGTGATCTACACCCACGGTCACATCGACCACGTCTTCGGCCTCGGGCCGTACGAGGCCGAGGCCGACGCCGCCGGGGCGTCCCGGCCCCGGGTCCTCGCCCACGAGCTGGTTCCCGCCCGCTTCGACCGCTACAAGCTGACCGCCGGCTACAACGGCGTCATCAACGCCCGGCAGTTCAAGGCCCGGGGGTTCCGGTGGCCGACCGAGTACCGCTACCCGGACGAGACCTACCGGCTGCGCCACGACGTCGAGGTCGGTGGTGAGCGGTTCGAGCTCCACCACGGCAAGGGCGAGACCGACGACCACACCTGGATCTCGGTGCCCGGTCGCAAGACGCTGTGCACCGGCGACCTGTTCATCTGGGCCTCGCCCAACTGCGGCAACCCCCAGAAGGTGCAGCGCTATCCCCGCGAGTGGGCCCTGGCCCTGCGGGAGATGGACCGGCTCGGCGCCGAGCTGCTGCTCCCGGGCCACGGCTGGCCGATCGCCGGAGCCGAGCGCGTCCATCAGGCGCTGACCGACACCGCCGACCTGCTCGACCACCTGGTCGACGAGACCCTGGCCATGATGAACACCGGCGCCCGCCTCGACGACATCGTGCACACCGTCCACGCCCCGCCCCACCTGCTAGAGAAGCCCTACCTGCGGCCGGTGTACGACGAGCCCGAGTTCATCGTCCGAACCGTGTGGCGGCTCTACGGCGGCTGGTACGACGGCAACCCCGCCCACCTCAAGCCCGCTCCGGACGCGGCCCTGGCCCGCGAGCTGGCCGACCTCGCCGGCGGCGCCGGCGCGCTGGCCGACCGCGCCGCGGCGCTGGCCGCCGAGGGCGACCTGCGGCTGGCCGGGCACCTGGCCGAGATGGCCGCCCAGGCGGCGCCCGACGACCCCGGGGTCCACCGGGTTCGGGCGTCGGTGTTCGCGCAGCGGGCCGGCGAGGAGCTGTCCACGATGTCGAAGGGCGTGTTCTCGTGGGCCGCGGACGAGTCCCAGGCCCGCCTGGCCGCGATGGGGGACTAGGGCGTGTCCTGTGATTCGCCGAAGTCCAAGCCGAACGAGCAGCGGCTTAACAGGCCCTCGCCCACGCACCGCCCGAAGACGACCAGCTCTCGAAGGACGACGTCCGCGCCCTCGTTGCCGCCCTCGGCGACATCGTTGCGACCCTCCAGCGCGCCGACCACGCCGACAAGGCCGCGGTCTACCGCGAGCTGGGGATCAGCCCCCTGACGTTCCACCCGGAGGGGACCGTCCGCGTGGAAGCTCGCCTTCGCGTGTACTCAGGTGCGTGTCGGAGTTGGGGACACGACAGTCTCACTCACCTGGTGGTGGCGACAGAGTTCCAGTGCTGAGCTAGATCCGTCAGGCCAACTTGCGCTCCCGACCAAGACGTCAAGTCGCGCCTCCGCTATCCGGATGGCGTTCTGGAAGCATCAGTAGCCTCCGTCGGGTGATCGGGCGTGAGCAGGAGCGTGTCTTGATTGATCGCCTTCTGGGCGATGCCCGTTCGGGTCGTAGTGGTGTCTTGGTGCTCCACGGCGAGCCTGGTGTGGGCAAGTCTGTCTTGCTGGGTCATGCGGCGGAGCGAGCTCGGGATCTCCGTGTCCTGCAGACGACGGGGGTCGAGACGGAGATCGATCTTGCCTTCGCTGGGTTGGACCAGCTTGTGCGTCCGGTGCTGCCGCTGGCGGAGCGTCTCCCGCAGCGGCAGGCAGACGCTCTGCTCGGGGCGCTCGGGCTGATTGATCATGTCAGCTCGGATCGGTTCTTGGTCGCCGCGGCGACGCTGTCGTTGCTCTCGGAAGCGGCCGAGGACGGCCCTGTCCTGTGTGTCGTCGAGGATGCACATTGGCTGGATCAGCCGTCGAGTGAGGTGTTGGCGTTCGCAGCCCGGCGACTGGAGGCAGAGGGGATCGTCCTTCTCGCCGCGACGCGGGAGGAGCCGTGGTCCGGCCTTCGAGCGTTGACGATCGGTGGGCTGGGGCCGGACGATGCGGGTGAGCTACTGCGAGAGCGGGGTTTTGATGTCGCCCCCAACGTTCAGGCTCGTCTCGTGGAGGAGACCGGTGGAAACGCCTTGGCGCTGGTCGAGTTGGCCGGCTCGCTGTCCTCGGAGCAGCTGGCCGGCACAGTTCCGTTGCCTCGCCCGCTGCGACTCACCCCTCGCGTCGAGCAGGAGTTCGGGGTGCGGGTGCGCCGGCTGCCGGAAGCGACGCAGACACTGCTGCTCGTGGCGGCCACCGATGATACGGGCGACCCCGCGGTCGTCTTTGGGGCAGCCGCGAGCCTCGATGTGCAGCCGGACGCCCTAGACGCCGCCGGGGACTCGGACCTTGCCAGGATGGACGGGACCGGTCGCATCGTGTTCCGGCATCCGCTGGTCCGGGCGGCCGTCCATCAGGCAGCATCGTTCAGCAGTCGGGTGCGGGTGCATCGGGCCTTAGCGGGGGTCCTCGAAGGCGAGCACCATGCCACGCGGCGGGCGTGGCATCTGGCGGCAACCGCGATCGGTCCTGACGAGCACATTGCGCGCGATCTGGGGCATTCGGCGGAGCTGGCCCGGCGACGCGGTGGCTACGCGGTGGCCGCGGCGGCGTTCGAGCGGGCCGGCGAGCTGTCGGCATCCTCGTCCGATCGTGGCCGACTCCTGGTGGAGGCGGCGCAAGCGGCATTCCAGGCCGGGCAGGCAAACCGAGCAGCCGGACTGGCCGACCTGGCGCAGCCCCTCGTGTCCGATGCGCTCGTTGCCGACGAGCTGGCAGTCCTGCAAGGTCGGATCGAGTTCGCCCGCGGGTCGTCGCCGGCGGCGCATGCGCTGCTCATGCGGGCGGCGCAGGGGATGGCGCAGCGTGACGTGCATGCGGCGGCCGCAGTGGTGGTCGAGGCGGCGCGCGCCGCGTGGTCCGCCAACGAAGTGAGCCGTCTCATGGAGGCGACGACGCAGTTGGCGGAGCTGAAGTTGGCTGCGGACGATCCCCTGACCGGTTTGGTGTCGACCACGATCGCGATCGGTGACCTCTTTGCCGGGCGGGTGGCGGACGCTGTAGCCGGGCTGCGCCGTGGACTCGACACATGGCTCCGCGAAGCGGCCGCCGGTGGCCGCGTCGCCCACGAACCCGAGCTCGTCGACGCGGCGCTGGCGGTGGTTGGGTTCACGCGGGTGACCGGCGATGACGCCGCGGGCCTTACGCTCGGGGCGTCAGTCGTCGACGAGTGCCGACAACGGGGGTGGGCCGCCTGGCTGCCCTGGGCGTTGGCCAACATGTCGCTGACGGAGGCAGTGGCCGGCCGGCACGGAGCGGCGATCGTGAGCGCCACAGAAGGCCTCCGGCTCGCCCGCGACCTCGGCCAACCGGCCTCGATCTGCCGCTGCGAGTCGGTGATGGCGTGGCTGGCCGCCGTGCGCGGAGAGGAGGACTCGTGCCGGGAGCTCGCCGAGGACGTAGTCCGGCTGGCTGACACACACCGGCTGGCCACGATCGCGGTGAGCGCGACCTGGGCGCTCGGGTTGCTGGATCTGTCGCTTGGGCGTCCTGAACAGGCCTTCGACCGCCTGTCGGATCGGACCAGCGGCCCGCTCGCGGTGCCACAGTTCGTCTTCTTGTTCCTGCCGGACCTGGCGGAGGCAGCAGCTGGTGCCGGTCGCACAGACGGCTTGAGCGACCTCCTGGCCTCACATGACAGCTGGGCTCGAGCTACCGGGCAGCCGCTCGCTGAAGCGAGCCTGCATCGCTGTCGAGCGTTGCTCGGCGACGAGGCCGCCGGACAGCACTACGCGGAGGCCTTGCGTCTGTATGAGCAGGTCGGGCCCGACGGCCGGCCGTTCGACCGGGCGCGGACGCAGCTGCTCTACGGTGAGTGGCTCCGGCGGGCACGCCGCCGCGTCGACGCTCGCGCGCAGCTGGTGGCGGCCTTCGAGACGTTCCAGCGACTCGGCGCTGGCCCCTGGGCGGATCGCGCACGGGCCGAGTTGCGCGCCACCGGACAGCGGTTACGCCGGCCAGACGAGACCCAGGTGCTGCTCACACCCCAGGAGATGCGGGTCGTACGCCTGGTGGCCGAGGGCGGCTCCAACCAGGAGGTCGCAGCCAAGCTGTTCCTCAGTCCTCGCACGGTTGGGTACCACCTCTACAAGGCGTTCCCCAAGCTCGGTGT
>JBKPHT010000321.1:0-5773 GCA_046730015.1 Actinomycetota bacterium | reverse complement strand
CCGTGACCGGTGGCGGCCCGAAGCCCCGGGCGGTCACCACGTCCATCGTCCCCCGCAGGTCGGCCCACCGACCGGCCTCCTCGGCCCGGGGCCGCTCCACCCGCACCGGACGCGCCGGGCCCCCGCGACGACCCCAGCGGCAACGGTGCCGCCGAGGCCGGCGCCGGGGTGGCGGAGGCCGGCGGGACGCGCGCGGGCGCCGGGACTGGCTCGTCGAGCAGCAGGAGGCGGCGGCGGAGCCGCGGGCCTCGAACGGGAGAGGGAGCAACGGTGAGCGAGAGCACGCAATCGGCAGAGCGGTCCGAGGAGATCGAGCTCGACCTGGAGGCGCAGCGGGCGGCGGTGGAGGACTTCCTCACCGACCTCCTTGCGGCGTTCGGCCGCTCCGACGCCACCGTGTCCGTGACGGTGGCCGAGGACGACGTCGCCGTCGAGGCGACCGTGGAGGGCAGCGAGCTCGGCCTGCTCGTCGGCCAGAAGGGCGTCACCCTGCAGGCGGTGCAGGAGCTGGTCCGGAGCATGGTGCAGCGCCGCTTCGTGGGCCAGGCCCACGCTCGGGTGAGGCTCGACGTGGCCGGCTACCGGGCCCGCCGCAAGGTCGCGCTGGAGCGCTTCGCCCGCGACGTGGCCGAGAGCGTGAAGACGTCCGGGGTGGCCAAGGCGCTGGACCCGATGGGCTCGGCCGACCGCAAGGTCGTCCACGACGCGGTGAACGACATCGACGGCGTGACCACCGTGTCCGAGGGCGAGGACGTCGCTCGCCGGGTGGTCATCCGCCCGGCCTGACGCCGTCTCGTGACAGCCGCCGGCGGCCTGGAGGCCGTCCTGAAGCGGAGCCGGAGCCTGGGATTCCTCGGCCCCGGCTCCCTTCGCGTCCAGGCCGAGCATGCCGCGGGCTTCGCGGCCGGCCCCGGTCCGGCCCCCGGCCGGTTCCTCGATCTGGGCAGCGGGGGCGGGGTGCCCGGCTTGGTGCTGGCGGGCCTGTGGCCGGAGGCGGAAGGGGTGCTGCTCGACGCGGGCGAGCGCAGATGCGCCTTCCTCGCCGAGGCCGTCGACGAGCTGGGCCTGGCGGGTCGGGTGCGGGTGGTGCGGGCCCGGGCCGAGGAGGCCGGTCGGTGGGCCGACCTGCGGGGGACGATGGACGTGGTGACCGCCCGGGGCTTCGGGCCGCCACCGGTCACGGCGGAATGCGGCGCCCCGTTCCTGCGGGTCGGTGGCCGACTGGTGGTGAGCGAGCCGCCGGACGACGACGACCACGAACCGCCAACGTCCCGCTGGCCGGCCGGGGGACTGGCCGCGGTCGGTTTGGCGCCGGACCAGGCGTGGTCCGAGCCGTACCGCTACCGCAGCTTCGTCGCCGCGGCGGTCTGCCCGGACCGCTATCCCCGCCGGGTCGGCGTACCCGGCAAGCGTCCGCTGTTCTGACCCGCCGCGAGCCAGCGAGGCCCTGGTAGAACGGCGGCCGGCCGCTGTTCCACGTGGAACGCCGCGTCCCGCGACGGCGCCGCTGTTCCACGTGGAACACTCCGCGTACTCCGCCGGCGGTGTTCCACGTGGAACACCCCGGCGCCAGCATGCCGGGGCTTGACCGGGCACCGCAGGCCCGGAAACATGTGCCGAATGACTGGGAGCCCCTCAGACGCGGCCTGGGAGCTGACGCCCCCAGAGCGGCCGCGACGGACCTTCTCCCTTCCCGGTGTCGACGGCATTCCCTCGCTCGACGACCTGAGCGGCAACCAGTCAATCCGCGACCCCTACGAGACAGCGCAGGTCATGACGTCACCTCCTGCCGTCGTTGACGACCCATCGACATCCGCCGCCGGCACCGAGCCGGCTGACGCCTCCACCGCGACCGACACCTTGTCCGCCGCGCCGTCGCCCTTCGAACGCCCGCTCCCACGCTTCATCGCCATCGCCAACCAGAAGGGCGGCGTCGGCAAGACCACCACCGCGGTGAACCTCGGCGCCTGCCTGGCGGAGCTCGGCTACCGCGTGCTGGTCGTCGACCTCGATCCCCAGGGCAACGCAAGCACCGGCCTGGGCATCAACATCCGCGACCTCCAGGCGTCGATGTACGACGTCATGCTCAACGACCTCCCGATCGAGGACTGCGTCGAGGCCACGGCCGTCCGCAACCTGTTCGTGGCCCCGGCGGCGCTCGACCTGGCGGGCGCCGAGATCGAGCTGGTGCCGGCCTTCAGCCGTGAGATGCGGCTGCGGCGCGCCCTCGACCTCATCCGGGACGACTACGACTTCGTCTTCGTCGACTGCCCGCCGTCGCTCGGCCTGCTGACGGTGAACGGGCTGGCGGCGGCCAGTGAGGTGCTCGTGCCCATCCAGTGCGAGTACTACGCCCTCGAGGGCCTCGGTCAGCTCCTCCGCAACGTCCAGCTCGTGCAGCGGAACCTGAACCCCCGGCTGGAGCTCAGCGCCATGGTGCTCGTCATGTACGACGCCCGGACCAAGCTCGCCGACCAGGTGGTGCACGAGGTGCGCGACCACTTCGGCGAGAAGGTCTGCAACAGCATCGTGCCGCGCACGGTCCGCCTGAGCGAGGCACCGTCGTTCGGCCAGCCCATCATCACGTTCGACCCCACCTCCCGCGGGTCGATCGCCTACCGGAGCCTGGCCCTGGAGGTGAGCGGTGGAGCGGCGCAGCGGGTTGGGTAAGGGCCTCGGCGCCCTCATCCCCGCCGACGTCACCGCCGGCGCCAGCCCACTCCCAGGGATACAGGAGGTGCCGATCGCCCAGATCGAGCCCAACCCCTTCCAGCCCCGGGCCCACTTCGACGAGGAGTCGCTGGCCGGGCTCACCGCGTCGATCCGCGAGCTCGGCGTCCTCCAGCCGATCCTCGTCCGCGACCTGGGGTCCGACCGCTACGCCATCATCGCCGGGGAGCGACGGTGGCGCGCGGCCAAGCGGGCCGGGCTCCAGTACATCCCCGTCATCGTGCGCGACGTCAGCGACGCAATGACGCTGCAGCACGCGCTGGTCGAGAACCTCCACCGCGACGATCTCAACCCGTTGGAGGAGGCGGCGGCCTACCAGCAGCTGATCGAGGACTTTCACATGACCCAGGAGGCGGTCGCCCAGCGGGTGGGCAAGAGCCGCTCGGCCGTGGCCAACCTCCTTCGCCTCTTCCAGCTGCCGCCCCAGGTCCAACGGCTGGTGGCCGACGGCCAGGTGTCGGCCGGCCACGCCAAGGCGATCCTGTCGACGCCCGACCGGGCCTTCCAGGAGGCGCTCGCCCGCCGCATCGTCGCCGAGGGGCTGACCGTGCGCGACACCGAGGAGGCGGTCCGCAAGCGAAACGGCGGCGGGGGCGCCCCGGCGCCGACTCCCGAGCCCTCGCTCGGCAGCCGGCTGCCTCCGCCCGGCCTGCTGGAGCTGGAGGAGCTGCTGGCCGAGCAGCTCGACACCCGGGTCAAGATCAACATGGGGCCCAAGCGGGGCCGGGTGGTCATCGAGTTCGCCGACCTCGAGGACCTGGAGCGGATCTACCGGGTCATGGCCACCAACCGCCCCTGATGGGACCTCGCGTCCACCCGCGCCCCTGTGCCGAACAGGTGTTCGTTGGTCTGTCGAACATCGGGCGGGGTGCGGGGACACCGGAACAGGCCGTCGTGGCCCGAAAAAGACTAAACCCCAACCCGAGGATTGGATGTCCTCAAGTTGGGGTTGAGTCGTCCACAACCTTATTCACAGGTTGTGGACACTCCTGTGGGATCCCTGGTCAGGGCAGGAACTCGTCCAGCTCAGCGAGAAGCTGACCCTTACCCTTGGCCCCGACGAGCCGCTTCTGGGCGGTGCCGTCCTTGAACACGATCAGCGTGGGGATGCTCATCACGTCGAAACGGCGGGCGACATCGGGGTTGTCGTCGACGTTCAGCTTCGCGACCGACAGCTTGCCGGCGTGCTCGTTGGCGATCTCGTCGAGGATCGGGGCGATCATCTTGCAGGGCCCGCACCACTCGGCCCAGAAGTCGACGACCACCGGCTCGGCCGACGCGCCGATCGTCTCGTCGAACGTGGCGTCGGTGAGCGTGCTGATGTTTCCAGCCATCTTTTGCGTGACCCTTCCTGGTGTTGTTGCGATCTTCCCAGCCAACAGCGGTTCCGGCCCGGTTGTTCCCTGCTCAGGAGTGCTGCGCCTCGAGCCACCGCTCGGCGTCGATGGCGGCCTGGCAACCCGAGCCGGCAGCCGTGACGGCCTGCCGGTAGGAGTGGTCCTGCACGTCGCCGCAGGCGAACACGCCGGCCACGTTGGTCGAGGTCGCCCCCTCGCCGAGGCCGGTCACGAGGTAGCCGGACTCCTCCATCTCGAGCTGGCCCTTGAACAGGTCGGTGTTCGGCTTGTGCCCAATGGCCACGAACAGGCCGGTGACCGGCAGGCCGGTGGTGTCGTCGGTCAGCACGTTGCGGACCGTGACGCCGGTGAGCGTGTTCTCGCCCTCGATGGACTCGACGACGTGGTTCCACAGGAGGTCGATTTTCTCGTTGGCGAACGCCCGCGCCTGCATGATCTTCGAGGCCCGGAGCTCGTCCCGTCGGTGGACGATGGTCACCGAGCGGGCGAACTTGGTGAGGAAGATCGCCTCCTCCACGGCCGAGTCGCCGCCGCCGACGACCGCGATGTCGTGGTCGCGGAAGAAGAAGCCGTCGCAGGTGGCGCACGTCGAGAGGCCGTGGCCGATGAGCTCGACCTCGCCGTCGATGCCGAGCATCAGCGACTCGGCGCCGGTGGAGATGATGATCGAGTCCGCGGTGAAGGTGGGCTCCGCGGCCTGGGGGTCGCCCACCCAGACCCCGAAGGGCCGCGCGGACAGGTCCACCCGGCTGGCCTTCTGGGTGCGGATGTCGGTGCCGAACCGGGCCGCCTGCTCCCGGAACCGCAGCATGAGCTCGGGGCCCATGATCCCCTCCGGGAAGCCCGGGTAGTTCTCGACCTCGGTCGTGAGCATGAGCTGACCGCCCGGCTGGTCGCTGGTCGAGGACGGCTCGCCCTCCAGCAGGAGCGGCTCCAGGCTCGCCCGCGCGGTGTAGATGGCGGCGGTCAGGCCCGCCGGGCCGGAGCCGATGATGATGACCTTGCGGTGGTCCGTCACGTCCATGTTCGTCCTGGTCGGGGGGCGCTCACGACGCGCCCCGGAATGCGTCGCGCGACGTCAACGCCCGCGGGCACCGCCGTCTTCCCCGGGGGTGTGGCGACGGGTCCAGAGGACTACGCCGGGGACGAGGAACGCGACCCCCAGGACGAGGTAGGTGGCCCACATGTGCTCCTCGCCGAACACCGAGTCCGGGAGGTAGTTGTCGATCAGCCGGACCAGGGCGATGATCGCCAGCACTGCGGCGGTCGTGCCGACCAGGCCGGCGAACAGGCCGTAGACGACGCCACGGGCGACGGTGAGGGCCGGTCCGGTGGTCTTGTCGCGGACGGAGCCGACCACCCGCTCGATCGTGTCGGCGGCCTGGGCGGGCCAGTCGGCGTCGGGACCCGGCGGGCTCGGTAGCGCCGCCGGGCGGGCAGGTGATGTGGCGTTCGCCATGCCCCGAGCCTAGTGGCCGGCCTGTCGCCGCCCGTGGCCCCGCCGACGCCGGCGGCCGCGTCAGGGGAGCGGGGCGTCGACCACGGTCCGGCACGATGCGTCGATGGCGACCACGCGGGTGGCGCCGGCGTCGGTGACCACCCACACGTCGACCGGGGTGCCGGCGACGACGGCCCGGCCCCGCAGGACGGACTCCCCGCCGGCGGGCGCCGGGGCGGCGCAGGCC
>JBKPHT010000320.1:0-15516 GCA_046730015.1 Actinomycetota bacterium | reverse complement strand
CGCTGGTGCTGTGCCCGACCGCGGCGCTGGCCCGCCACGTCACCGGGCGGCTGCGGTCGGCCGGCGTGACCGTCGCGCTGCACCCGAAGGACTGGCCCCTCGGCGCGGCCGGCGCCACGGTCGTCGGCACCCGGGCGGCGGCCTGGGCGCCGGTGGGCGGGCTGGCCGCCGTCGTCGTGGTCGACGAGCACGACGAGGCCCACCAGCAGGAGCAGGCCCCGACCTGGCACGCCCGCGACGTGGCCGCCGAGCGGGCCCGCCGGGCCGGCGTGCCGTGCCTGCTGGTGTCGCCGTGCCCGTCGCTGGAGGCGCTGGGCTGGGGGAGGCTGCTCACGCCGGCCCGCGTGGCCGAGCGGGCCGGCTGGCCGGTGGTCGACGTGGTCGACATGCGGAAGGAGGACCCCCGGACCGGCCTGCTGCCACCCGGGCTGGTCCGCTGGCTGCGGAGCGAGCGCCGGGTGCTCTGCATCCTCAACCGGACGGGCCGGGCCCGGCTGCTGGCCTGCGCCGCCTGCGGCGAGCTGGCCCGCTGCGAGCGGTGCGACGCCAACGTCGCCCAGCCGGGCGACGACGCGCTGGTGTGCCTCCGCTGCGGCACCGCCCGGCCGGTGGTCTGCGCGGCCTGCGGCGCGGGGCGGCTGAAGGCGCTCCGCCAGGGCGTCAGCCGGGTCCGGGACGCGATCGAGGCCCTCGTGGGCGAGCCGGTCGACGAGCTGACGGCGTCGTCGGCGCCGGGCGATCGGCCCCGGACGCGGGTGGTGGTCGGCACCGAGGCCGCGCTGCACCAGGCCGGCCCGGCCGACGTGGTGGCCTTCCTCGACCTCGACCAGGAGCTGCTGGCCCCCCGCTACCGGGCCGCCGAGCAGGCGCTGGCGCTGCTCGCCCGGGCCGCCCGCCTGGTGGGCGGCAAGGACGGCGGCGGGCGGCTGGTGTTGCAGACCCACCTGCCCCGTCACGAGGTCGTGCAGGCCGTGCTGCACGCCGACCCGGCCCGGGTGGCGGAGGCCGAACGGGAGCGCCGCGAGCTCCTCGGCTACCCCCCGGTGACGGCACTGGCCGAAATCTCCGGCCCCGCCGCCCCGGCCTTCGTCGACGCGCTGGGCCGCGGCCTGGCGGGGCTGCCGCCGGGGATCGAGCTGCTGGGCCCGGCCGACGGGCGCTGGCTGGTGCGGGCCCCTGACCACCGGGCGCTGTGCGACGCGCTGGCCGGCGTCGAGCGCCCGCCCGGCCGCCTGCGGGTGGCGGTAGACCCCTCGAGGGTGTGACGATCGGCCGGGTGAGGACGGTCGACTGGGACGGCGAGAGGGTGGTGGTCGTCGACCAGACCGCCCTGCCGGGGTCGCTCCGGTTCTTGCCGCTGGCCACGGTGGACGACCTGGTGGCGGCCATCCGCCGGCTGGCCGTCCGGGGCGCGCCGGCGCTGGGCGCGGCGGGCGGGCTGGGCGTCGTGCTGGCCGCCCGCCAGGCCGCCCGCGAGGGCTGGTCCGGCGCGGACGTGTCGGCCGCGCTCGACCGGCTCCGCCACGCCCGGCCCACCGCGGTCAACCTGGCCCGGGGCGTCGACCGCGTGGCGGCCCGGCTCCCCGACGGCGAGGCGGCGGTGCTGGCCGAGGCGCTGGCCCTGCTGGACGAGGACGCGGCCGTCAACCGGGCGATCGGGGAGCGGGGCGCGGCGCTGCTGGTCGGGCTGTGCCCCGGCGCCGCCGGCGGCGGCCTCCGGCTCCACACCCACTGCAACGCCGGGGCGCTGGCCTGCGTCGAGTACGGCACCGCCCTGGGGGTGGTCCGGGCCCTCCACGAAGGCGGGCGGCTCGGGCGGGTGTATGCCGACGAGACCCGGCCGCTGCTCCAGGGCGCCCGGCTCACCGCCTGGGAGCTCGACCGCCTCGGCGCCGACTACCGGGTGGTGGTCGACGGGGCCGGTCCGTCGCTCATCGCCCGGGGGCTGGTCGACGCCGTGGTGGTGGGGGCCGACCGGGTGGCGGCCAACGGCGACGTGGCCAACAAGATCGGCACCTACCCGCTGGCGCTCGCCGCGGCCCGCGCCGGCGTCCCGTTCGTGGTCGCCGCCCCGGAGTCCACCGTCGACGCCGCCACGCCCGGCGGCGCCGCGATCGTGATCGAGGATCGGGACGAGGACGAGGTGCTGGCCTGGGCCGGTGCTCGGTCAGCACCGCCCGGGGCCCGTGCCGTCAACCCCGCCTTCGACGTGACGCCGGCCGACCTGGTGACCGCGGTGGTCACCGAGGCCCGGGTCGTCCGCCCGGCCGCGGGGGAGCGGCCGGCCTGAGGTGGGATGCTGTCCGCGGCGCGGCCAGGGGGCGACCGGGACCTAGAACGACATCGCGCACCACGGCGCCCGGGCCGTGGTGAACATCGCCGCGGCCCGGGCCACCGCGCCGGGGCGGTCCTCGTCGACCCAGCCGGCGTCGGCCAGCCGCTGCCACCCGGTGCCGCCCAGATAGGCGGCACTGAGGACGCCGACCGGGACCGCCAGGTCGGCGGCCTCGTCGGTGGGCCAGCACTCGGCGCCGTCGGGCCCGCCGTCGAGCCGGAAGCGACCGGCGGCGAATCCGAGCGGGTCGGTCACCTCGATCACCAGGCCGCCAGTGGTGGCGTAGCGCCGGCCGGCCAGCGCGGTCGGCACGTCGAGCAGCCGTGCCCACACGTGGTCGGACCGCCCGGTCAGCGCCGCGGCCCGGCCGTCGACCAGGGTCAGCGGGGCCGGGTGGTCGATCGGCCGCAGGCCGACGTGGACCTCGGTCACCCAGTCGACGGAGGCCAGGAACCGCAACACCTCGCGCTCGGCCTCGGGGGACGCGGCCACGAGCGCGGCCGCCTGCAGGTGCCCGGCCGGGCGGTTGTGGTCCCACGAGTCGTCGACGCTGTAGGCCGCGAGGGCGGCCACGTCGCCGGCGGGGTCGCGCCACAGGAGCTTCGCCGCGTTGCGGCGGTGGGTGTCGGCGTCGTCGAAGGTGTCGAGGCCGGCGCCGATCCGCCACCGGCCGGCGGCCCAGCCGATGTGGCCGGGGACGTCCCGCCGCGCCCGGTCGTAGAGCTCATCGACGAGCTTGACCCAGGTCTCGTTGTCCACGAGCTCGACGGTGCCGGTGGGCTCGTCCCGCCAGCGGGCGGTGGTGGCATCGATCCGCAGGTTGACCGCCTCGGTGGCGGGGCCGTAGCCGTAGCGGCCGTAGATTGGGTACTCGGCGGCGACGAGGATGGCCGCGGTCTCGCCCCGGTCGGCGACGTCGGCGAGCTGGGCGCGCATCATCCGGCTCAGGTGGCCCTGCCGCCGGTGGGTCGGCAGCACCCCGACACCGCTGACCGCCCCGGCCGCGACCTCGCCGCCCGGCACGGTGAGCGGCGTCGCGAAGGCGTGGGCCGCGCCGCACATCCGGCCGGCGGCGTCGTACGCGCCGAGGCAGCGGGCCAGGTCGAGGTGCTGGCGCCGCGTGGCGATCTCGGTGTCGCCGGCGGGCGGGGAGACGAAGGCGGTCCGCACGACGTTGACGAACGTGGCGAACTCGTCCTCGGCGATGCCGCGTACGGTGCTGGTGGTCACACGGGCAGGGTAGGCACCGGCCCGGCGACCGTCGTGCGAAATTCTCAGCCGGCCCAGTCGCGGCGGCGGACCTCGTAGAGCGCGATGGCGGCCGCCGTGGCGACGTTCAGCGAGCCGATCCGGCCCAGCTGGGGGATGAAGGCCACGGCGTCGCACAACGCCAGCGAGGCCGGGGAGAGGCCCCGGTCCTCGTGCCCGATCATCAGCGCGACCGGCCCGTCGACGGCGAGGTCGGGGAGGGGGACGGCGTCGTCGGCCAGCTCGACGCCCACGATCCGCCAGCCGTCCTCCCGGGCCGCGGCGACGGCGTCGGTGGCCGTGTCGTGCCAGGTCCAGTCGAGGTACCGCTGCGACCCGAGGGCGGTCTTGGCCGTCTTGGCGTTGGTGGGCGACGCCGTGTCGCCCACGAGCCACAGGTGCTCGACCTTCAGCGCGGCGGCGGTGCGGAGGATGGCGCCGACGTTGAACGGCGACTGGACGTGGTCGAGCACCAGGCCCACCCGCCCGGCCGGCCGGCGCCGCCAGGTCCGGTGCAGGCGCTTGAGGCCGGTGGAGTCGAGCTGGCGGGTCACCGGCGCACCCCGTCCGTGTCCTCGTCCTCGGTGCCGGCCGCCCGGACGTCGAGGACCCGGTACGCCATCCGGCTGGCCAGGCGGTCGACGGCCCAGCCCCGCTCGGCCAGCCAGCGGTGCAGCGAGTCCGCGCCCAGGTGCTTCTGGACGACCAGCAGCGCATGGCCGCCGGGCGCCAGCCGGGGCAGCCAGCGGTCGAGCAGGTCGTGGAGGGCGGCCTTGCCGACCCGCACCGGCGGGTTGGACCACAGGGCGGCGAACGCCACGTCGTCAGGCACCTCGTCCGGTGTCGCCGCCCGGACGTTCGCCAGCCCGGCGGCCGCCGCGTTGGACCGCACCAGGTCGAGCGCCCGGGCGTTGACGTCGACCGCCCACACCGTGGCGTCCGGGGACCGCCGGGCCAGGGTCAGCGCGATCGGCCCGTAGCCGCAGCCCAGGTCGAGCAGGTGGCCCGACGCCGGCGGCGGGGGCGCCGTGAGCAGCAGCACCTTGGTGCCGGGGTCGACCCGGGCCGCGGAGAACACGCCGCGGTCGGTGGTGAGCGTGAGCGACAGGTCGGGTAGGTCGAGCCGGACCTTGGCCGGGCGCGAGGGCGTGGCGGGCGACGGCGAGAAGTAGTGGCGCGGCGGCGTCGATGAGCCCACGGCCTGCGACGGTAGCCTTGTCGCCCATGGCTCCCTACAGCATCCGCGTGGTCGGCGACCCGGTGCTCCGCCAGCGCGCCGCCGAGGTCACCACCATCGACGGGCGCCTGGCCAAGCTGGCCGACGACATGATCGCCACGATGTACGACGCCCCCGGGCTGGGCCTGGCGGCGCCCCAGGTCGGCGTCGAGAAGCGGCTGTTCGTCTACGACGTCGGCGAGGGAGCGAGGACGCTCATCAACCCGACCATCACCGAGAGCGACGGCGAGTGGGCCTACGACGAGGGGTGCCTGTCGGTGCCCGGCCTGTCGTGGGAGATCGTGCGGCCGGCGCGGGTGCTGCTGACCGGGGTCGACCTCGACGGGAACGAGGTGGCCATCGAGGCCGACGAGATCCTCGCCCGCTGCTTCCAGCACGAGATCGACCACCTCGACGGTGTGCTGCTGCTCGAGCGGCTCGACCCCGACACCCGCAAGGCCGCGCTGAAGACCATCCGCGAGATGGGCATCGGGCCGTCGGTCCTGGCCGACGCCGAGCCGAAGCCCCGCCTGTCGTTCGGTAGGTGACCCTCCCGCCGGCGCCGGCCCACCCCCGGCGCCTCGTGTTCCTGGGCACGCCCGAGGCGTCGGTCGGGACGCTGCGGGGTCTGGTCGACGCCGGCCACGAGGTCGCGCTGGTCGTGTCCCAGCCCGACCGCCGGCGGGGCCGGGGCACCCGGACGTCGCCGTCGCCGGTGAAGCAGGCGGCGATCGACCTCGGCCTCCCGGCCAGCGACGTCGTGGCCGACGCCCTGGAGGTCGACGCCGACCTCGGCGTGGTGGTCGCCTTCGGCCGGCTGATCAAGCCCCGGGTGCTGGCGGAGCTGCCGATGGTCAACGTCCACTTCTCGCTGCTGCCCCGGTGGCGGGGCGCGGCGCCGGTCGAGCGGGCCATCCTGGCCGGCGACGAGCGGACCGGCGTCGACCTCATGGTGGTGGAGGAGGGCCTCGACACGGGCGGCATCTACGACCGGGCCGAGACCGCCGTCGGGCCCGACGAGACGGCCGACGCGCTGCGGGCCCGGCTGGCCGCCATGGGCACCGACCTGCTGGTGTCCAACCTGGCCCGGGGGCTGGGCGAGCCGACCCCGCAGCAGGGCGAGCCCACCTACGCCCACAAGCTGGAGCCCGCCGACCTCCGCGTCGACTGGTCCGCGCCCCCGCATGCGGTCCACCGGCTGGTGCGGGTGGGCGGCGCGTGGACGACCCACGACGGCCACCGGCTCAAGGTGTGGCGGACGTCCCTCCACCCCGCCGGGCGCGACGCGGTCGAGGTGCCAGCGGGCGACGGCCGGCTGTGGCTGGTCGAGGTGCAGCCCGAGGGCCGGCGGCGGATGACTGCCGCCGCGTGGGCCAACGGCCTGGCCGGGGGCGCCGGCGCGGTGGCGCCCGGGCTGGGCCCGTGAGCGAACCATGAGCCGCCGATCCGCCCCGCCCCGGCGACGGCGCCGCCCGGACGCAGCGCGCACCCGGGCGCGTCCGGCCCGGGCGGTGGCCCTCGACGTGCTCGACCGCATCGACGGCGAGGGCGCCTACGCCAACCTGGCGCTGTCGGGCGCGCTCGACCGGTCGGGCCTCGGGCCGGCCGACCGCCGGTTCGTGACCGAGCTGGTGTACGGCACCACCCGGATGCGGCGGGCCTGTGACTTCCTGGTCGACCGGTTCCTGGCCCGTCCGGCGGAGGGCCGGGCCCGCAACGCCCTGCGGCTCGGCGCCTACCAGCTCGCGTTCGCCGGGGTGCCGCCCCACGCGGCGGTAGGCGAGACGGTGGCGGTCGCGCCCCGGCCCGCCCGGGGCCTGGTCAACGCCGTGCTCCGCCGGGTCGCGGAGGCCGCCGGCGCCGTGGACTGGCCCGACGACGCCACCCGGCTGAGCGTGCCCGACTGGGTCCTCGACGGGCTGGTCGCCGACCTGGGCCGCGATCGCGCGCTGGCCGCCCTGGCGGCGATGAACGAGCCGGCCGCCGCGATCGAGCGGGACGACGGCTACGTCCAGGACCCGGCGTCCCAGCTGGTGGCGGCGGCGGTCGGCGCCGCGCCGGGGGAGCGGGTGCTCGACCTGTGCGCTGCCCCCGGCGGCAAGGCCACGGCCCTGGCCGTTGGCGGGGCCCGGGTGGTGGCGGGGGACGTCCGGGCCGGGCGTGCCGGCCTGGTCCGCGGCAACGCCGGGGCGACCGGCGTGGCCGACCGGGTCTCGGTGGTGGTGGCCGACGGCACGGCGCCGCCGTGGCCGCCGGCGTCGTTCGACCGGGTGCTGGTCGACGCGCCCTGCTCCGGGCTGGGGACGCTGCGGCGCCGGGCCGACCTCCGCTGGCGGGTCGAGCAGGAGGCGGTGGACCGGCTGGCCAGCCTCCAGCAACGGCTGTTGGCGGCGGCCGCCGAGCTGGTCCGGCCGGGCGGCACGCTGGCCTACTCGGTGTGCTCGCTGACGGCGGCGGAGTCCACCGCGGTGGACGACCGGCTGGCCGCCGATCGCCCCGACCTCGTCCCGGCCGACCCGCCGGGCGAGCCGTGGGAGCCGTGGGGCCGGGGCGCCCTGCTGCTGCCCCAGGCAGCCGGCACCGACGGGATGGCGCTGTTCCGCTACACCCGGCGCGACCCGGCCTAGGGTGCCCGGGGTGGAGGAGACCCAACGTTTCACGGCCGAGCTGCGGGAGGCAGGCCGTGGCGGCACGGCGTTCGACGTGCCGCACGAGGCGGCGGCGGCGATCGCCGAGGCCAAACGCCCGCCGGTGGTCGTCACGATCGGCGGGCACACGTTCCGCACCCGGATCGCGGTCTACGGCGGGCAGCCCATCGTGGGGATGAGCAAGGCGAACCGGGCGGCGGCCGGCGTCGCGGTGGGCGACCGGTTCCCGGTCGAGCTGGCGCTCGACTCCGAGCCGCGGGCCGTCGTCGTGCCGGACGACCTGGGCGCGGCGCTGGCGGCCGATCCGGAGGCGGCGGCGGCCTTCGATCGGCTGTCGTTCACCCACCGGCGGGAGTACGTCACCTGGATCGAGGAGGCCAAGCGACCGGAGACCCGGGCCCGGCGGGTGGCGGGCACGCTCGAACGGTTGCGGGAGGGCGGGGGGTGACGGGCTGGGCGGCGAAGGTGCTCACCGTGTCGGACGGCGTGGTGGCGGGCACCCGGGAGGACCGGTCGGGGGCGGCGCTCGAGGAGCGGCTGGCGGCCGCCGGGGTCACGGTGGCCGAGCGGGCGGTGACGGCCGACGGGGTGGAGGCGGTGGCGGAGGCCCTGCGGCGGCTCACGTCCGGGTTCGCCGGCCTGGTGGTGACGACCGGCGGCACGGGGTTCGGGCCGCGCGACCTGACGCCGGAGGGCACGCGGGCGGTGCTGGAGCGCGAGGCGCCCGGCCTGGCCGAGGCGATGCGGCTGGTCAGCCCGCTGGGCCGCCTGTCGCGGGCGACCGCGGGCACGGTCGGGCAGTGCCTGGTGCTCAACACGCCGGGCTCCTCGACGGGCGCGGTCGAGTGCCTGGACGCGGTGCTCGACGTGATCCCTCACGCGCTCGACCTCCTCACCGGCGGCCGACCCCACTGACCGCCGCTGCCTGACTGACTGCCGGTGGCGACGGCGAACGCGAGGCGATAGGGGTCGTTCGGTCGTTCCCGAGGCGATGGTGGCCGGCCCCCGACCCCTATGACCTCGAGAACTGGCGAACGACCCGTATCGCCTCGCCATGGCGGCCCCACGATGTCTCCGCTGGACAAGAATTAGAACGTGTTCTAATTTCAGGGCCGTGAGCGCCACCCGTACGCTGCGTCCGATGACGAGCGGGACGGACAGCGCCGCCGACCACCGGCACATGCTCCGGGCCGTCGAGTTGGCCGCCGGCGTCCGCGCCGTGACCTCGCCCAACCCGTGGGTCGGTTGCGTGATCGTTCCGCCCGGCGGCGCCGCCGGCGCCGGCCAGGTCGCCGAGGGCGCCACCCAGCCGCCCGGCGGGGCCCACGCCGAGGCGAGCGCCCTCGCCGCCGCGGCCGCGGCCGGCATCGACGTGACGGGCGCCACCGCCTACGTCACGCTCGAGCCGTGCAGCCACCACGGCCGCACTCCGCCGTGCGCAGACGCGCTGGCCGCCGCCGGCGTCGCCCGGGTCGTCGTCGGCATCGAGGACCCCGACCCGCTCGTCGCCGGCCGGGGGCTGGCCCGACTCCGGAAAGCCGGCGTCGAGGTCACCACCGGCGTCGCGGCCGACGTGGTCGCCGCCCAGCTCGCGCCCTATGTCACCCACCGGACCACCGGCCGCCCCCACGTCGTGCTCAAGCTCGCTGCCAGCCTCGACGGCCGCACCGCCGCCCCCGACGGGACCAGCCGCTGGATCACCGGCCCCGAGGCCCGGACCGACGCCCACCGCCTCCGGGCCGAGAGCGACGCCGTGCTCGTCGGCGCCGGCACCGTCCGGGCCGACGACCCCTCCCTCACCGTCCGCCACGTGGCGGGGCGCGACCCGCTGCGGGTCGTGCTCGGCCACGCGCCCCCGGACGCGCGGGTCCACCCGGCGCTGGAGGTCAAGGGCGACCTCGGCCCCATCCTCGACGACCTCGGCCGCCGCGGCGTCCTCCAGCTGCTGGTCGAGGGCGGCGCCGGGGTGGCCGGCGAGTTCCACCGGGCGGGGCTCGTCGACGCCTACGTCGTCTACCTGGCGCCCGCCCTGTTCGGCGGCGACGACGCGCCCGGGTTGTTTTCCGGCGCCGGAGCCGCCACGATGGCCGACGTCTGGCGCGGGCGGATCACCCGTGTCACCCCCCTGGGCGGCGACATCCGCGTCGACCTGCAGGCTGCGAGGAGCGAATAGATGTTCACCGGCATCGTCGAGGAGCTCGGGGCGGTCGATGCCGTCACCGGGTCCCGCGTGCGGATCGCGGCCGACCTCGTGACCGAGGACGCCAAGCTCGGCGACTCGATCGCCGTCGACGGCTGCTGCCTCACCGTGGTCGCCCTCGGCGACGGCTGGTGGGAGGCCGACGTCTCGGACGAGACCCGCAAGCGGACCACCGTCGGCGACCGCCTCCCCGGCGACCGGGTCAACCTCGAACGGCCCGTCCGGGCCCAGGACCGTCTCGGCGGCCACATCGTGCAGGGACACGTCGACGGCGTCGGCGAGATCGTGGAGCCCGCCCCCGACCTCCGGGTCCGGATGCCCCGCGAGCTCCTCCGCTACATCGTCGAGAAGGGCTCCGTCACCGTCGACGGCGTGAGCCTCACTGTGGTCGACGTGCTGGACGACGGGTTCACCGTCGCCGTGATCCCCCACACCGCGGCGGTCACAACCCTCGGCCGCAAGGGCCCGGGCGACCACGTCAACCTTGAGGTCGACGTCACGGTGAAGTACGTCGAGCGGCTGCTCACGTGGAACCGACCAGAGGAACGCTGATGCCCTTCGCCAAGATCGAAGACGCCGTCGAGGCCATCGGCCGGGGCGAGATCGTCATCGTCGTCGACGACGAGGACCGGGAGAACGAGGGCGACCTCATCATGGCGGCCGAGTTCGCCACCCCCGACGCCATCGCCTTCTTCCTCCACCACACCTCCGGCGTCATCTGCGCGCCGGTCACCCGGGAGCGGGCGCGCGAGCTCGACCTGCCGCTCATGGTGTCCGACAACACCGAGTCGATGCGGACGGCCTTCACGGTCAGCGTCGACTACGCCAACGGCACGACGACCGGCATCTCGGCCCACGACCGGGCCGCCACCATCAAGGCGCTGGTCGACCCCTCCACCCGGCCCGCCGACCTGCTCCGGCCCGGCCACATCTTCCCGCTGGAGGCCCGGGAGGGCGGCACCCTCAAGCGGGCCGGCCACACGGAGGCCGCCCTCGACCTGGCCCGGATGGCCGGGCTCTATCCGGCCGGCGTCCTCTGCGAGCTGGTCAACGAGGCCAAGGACGACATGGCCAGGCTCCCGGAGCTGGAGGCGTTCGCCGAGCAGCACGGCCTTCTGCTCATCTCGATCGCCGACATCATCCGCTATCGGCGCCAGACCGAGAAGCTGGTGCGGCGGATCACCGAGGCCCGGGTGCCGACCGAGTGGGGCGACTTCACCTGCTACGCCTACGAGTCGACGCTCGACGGCACCGAGCACCTGGCGTTCGTCCGGGGCGCAGTGCAGGGGCAGCACAACGTGCTCGTCCGGGTCCACTCCGAGTGCCTGACCGGGGACGTCTTCGGCTCGCTGCGCTGCGACTGCGGTCCCCAGCTCGCGGCGGCCATGCGGAAGGTGGCCGAGGAAGGCATGGGCGCCGTGGTCTACCTCCGCGGCCACGAGGGCCGGGGCATCGGCATCGGTCACAAGCTGCGGGCCTACCAGCTCCAGGACCAGGGCCACGACACGGTCGACGCCAACATCAAGCTCGGGCTGCCGGTCGACAGCCGGGAGTACGGCATCGGCGCCCAGATCCTCGTCGACCTGGGCATCACCACCATGCGGCTCATGACCAACAACCCGTCCAAGCGCGGCGGCCTCGAGGGGTTCGGCCTGGAGATCACCGAGCGGGTGCCGTTGCTCACCGACCCCAACCCCGAGAACGTCGCCTACCTGCGGACCAAGCGCGAGCGGATGGGCCACCTGCTGGAAGGGCTCGACGATGTGCTGTGACCGGGAGGCGGCCGGTGGCTGAGGGCGGCGCCCGGGCCGGGGCGCCCGCAGGGCTCGACGGGGCGGGGCTGCGCGTCGGCGTCGTCCGGGCCCGGTGGAACGCGGCGATCGTCGACCGCCTGGCCGACGGCGTGGCCCGGGGGCTCAAGGCGCTCGGGGTCGTGCCCGAGGACGTTGTCGAGGTGTCGGTGCCAGGGTCGTTCGAGATCCCGTTCGGGGCCCGGGCGCTGGCCCGCTCCGGCCGGGTCGACGCGGTGATCTGTATCGGCGCGGTGATCCGGGGCGAGACCACCCACTACGACATCGTGGCGGGGGAGTGCGCCCGCGGGGTCCAGGACGTCCAGCTGGAAACCGGCGTGCCGGTGGCGTTCGGGGTGCTCACCACCGAGGACGATCGCCAGGCGCTCGCCCGGTCGGAGGACCCCGGCGGCCACAACGTGGGCGAGGAGGCCGCCGTGGTGGCCGTGGAGATGGCCCGCCTCGCCCAGCGGTTCCCGCCCCGCGCGCCCTGAACCCGTTGCCGGATCGAGGGGCCGGGCGCCTACCCTCGACGCCGTGCTGAAGCTCGTGCTCCCCAAGGGCTCGCTGGAGCAGGCGACCCTCGACCTGTTCGAGGCGGCCGACCTGGCGGTCCGGCGCTCGTCCACGGTCGACTACAAGGCCACGATCGCCGACCCCCGCATCGACGAGGTCCGCATCCTGCGCCCGCAGGAGATCCCCACCTACGTGGCCGACGGCCTCTTCGACCTCGGCATCGCCGGCCGCGACTGGGTCGAGGAGACCGAGAGCAACGTCGTCACCCTGGGCGAGCTGGAGTACTCGAAGGCGACGCCCAACCCGTTCCGCATCGTGGTCGCCGTGCCCGAGGACTCGCCGTGGGACAAGGTCGAGGACCTGCCGGACGGGGTCCGGGTGTCGACCGAGTACCCCGGGCTGACCCGCCGGTTCTTCGCCGACCGCGGGGTCCGGGCCGACGTCAGGCTGTCCTACGGGGCGACCGAGGCCAAGGTGCCCGACATCGTCGACTGCGTCGTCGACGGCACCGAGACGGGCCGGGCGCTGCGGGCCGCGGACCTCAAGGTCATCGGCGAGATCCTGCCCAGCTTCACCGCCTTCATCGCCAACCCCGGGGCGTACGCCGACGGGGCGAAGCGGCACGCCATGGAGCAGATCAAGGTGCTGCTCGACGGCGTGCTGGAGGCCCGCGGCAAGGTTCTGGTCAAGCTCAACGTCGGCCACGCCGACCTCGACCGGGTGATCGCCCTGGTGCCGTCGATGAAGGCCCCGACGGTGTCGCAGCTGTTCGGCCAGGGCGGCTACGCGGTCGAGACCGTGGTGGCCAAGGCGGAGATCAACACGCTGATCCCGGCCCTCAAGGACGCCGGCGCCAGCGACATCATCGAGCTCCCGTTGGCCAAGATCGTCCACTGACGTGGCGGCGCCCCGCCCATTCCCGTTCACCGAGGCCGAGGGCGAGGTGGCGGCCTTCGACGAGCCGCGGGGCCTCGGCGTGGTCCGGGGCGACGGCGGCGGCGAGCTGCCGTTCCACTGCACCGCCATCGCCGACGGCACCCGGACGATCGCGGTCGGCGTCCGGGTCCGGTTCCGGGTCGTCCCCGGCCGCCTCGGCCGGTGGGAGGCCGATCAGCTCTCGCTCTCGCCCGCGCGCTTCGCCACCTCGACGTAGGCCAGCTGGAGCTGGTTGAGGGCCTGGCGCAGGGGGGTCTCGGCCTCGCCCAGCCGGGACCCGAGGCGCTCGACGACGGCGGCCAGGGCATCGATGGCGATCCGGGCATCGTCGAGGCGGGGCTCGGGCTGGGACAGGTGCATGGCGGCAAGCTCGTAGAACTGGAGCGCCTGCTGCCCGACGACCGGGCCGGCGGGGAGCTCCAGCAGCTGGCGCCGGGCCTCGTCGACCTGGCGGGCGTACTCCTCGGCCGCCGCGCGCTCCTCCGGCGACAGGTCGGAGAGGTCGGGCCCCGGCGGCGGCACACCGGGCGCCCGGGGGGCCGAGGGCGGAGCCGTGGGTGGCGCGTCGGGCGCCGGGCGGTCGACGGGGTGCTCGCCGGAGGGTGTCCAGAGGCTGCTCATCGTTCTCCCAGGGGGCGAGTCGGGCGGCGGGACGGATGTGGACGATCGTGCGCCCGCTGGTACCCTACGTCGGACAACTCACGGGAAGTGGGGCTCCGGAGACGGCTGCCCCCACCCGGCCACCGTCCCACCGCCCCGGCGGCGGGGCAGGTGCGTCCGGGTCGATCGGTCGCAGCGGGCTCGGCCCGCGCCGCGGACGTCGGCTTCCCACCGGCGTCCGTTCGTCGTTTTCCGTCGGGCGCCGCCGGCACGAGGACCACAGGAACCCATGCGACGGAGGTATCTGCGCATCGATGAGGAGTGACCGGCGATAGCCACGCCGCCGAACAACGAGCCCCGGATCAACGAGCGCATACGAGCGCGAGAGGTGCGCCTCGTCGGCCCGGACGGTCAGCAGATCGGCATCAAGCCCCTGCCCGAGGCCCTGTCCATAGCCCGCCAGGCGGATCTCGACCTGGTCGAGGTGGCAGCCCAGGCCAACCCGCCTGTCTGCCGCATCATGGACTACGGGAAGTACAAGTACGAGGCGGCCCAGAAGGCCAAGGAATCCCGGCGCAAGGCGAGCAGCGTCTCCATCAAGGAGATGAAGTACCGCCCGAAGATCAGCAAGGGTGACTTCGACACGAAGACCCGGAAGGTCGAGCGCTTCCTCCAGGACGGGCACAAGGTCAAGGTGACGCTCACGTTCCGGGGCCGGGAGATGCACCACCCCGAGCTGGGGCGCCGCATCCTCGACCAGGTCGTGGAGGCGGTCGAGCACCTGGGGAAGGTCGAGATCTTCCCCCGGCAGGACGGCCGCAACATGACCATGGTGCTCGGGCCCGACCGGAAGGCCCAGGCCGCCAGCGAGCGGGCCCGCCGCCAGGGCCAGTCGGGGCAGCAAGGCCAGCCGGCCCAGCCGGAGCAGTCCCGGAGCGGCCCGGCCCCACGGACCCAGGCGGCCGGCGGCGACGCCGAGGCACCCGCAGCCGCCGCCCCCGAGGGGGCGACCGGCAACAACAGCAACTCGGGATCCGCCGCTCCGGCCCCCGCCCCCGTCAGGGCGGCGGCCGAGACGAGCGGGACGGTGTCCCAGAACCAGCCGGGCGAGGGCTAGGCCGCTCCCCGGCCTCCCGCCCGACAACCGAAGGAAACCCACGGCAATGCCCAAGATGAAGACGCACCGCGGTGCGGCCAAGCGGTTCAAGGTGACCGGCACCGGCAAGCTGCGCCGCCGCCAGGCGAACATGAACCACATGCTCGAGAAGAAGCCGTCGACCCGGACGCGCCGCCTCAACCGCGAGGAGACGGTGTCCCCGGGCGACGAGCCCCGCATCAACCGGCTGCTCGGCCGGCGCTGACGCCCACCCTCACCCCCCGATCGACGAAAGGAGCGCCCCATGGCCCGGGTGAAGCGATCCGTGCATGCCAAGAAGAAGCGCCGAGCCACCCTCGAGCGCGCCAAGGGCTACTACGGCAACAAGAGCCGGTCCTACCGCGCCGCCAACGAGCAGGTGATGCACAGCCTGCAGTACGCCTTCCGTGACCGCCGCGCCCGCAAGGGCGACTTCCGGCGCCTGTGGATCCAGCGGATCAACGCCGCCTGCCGCCAGAACGGCACGAGCTACAGCGTGTTCGTGGCCGGGCTGCGGGTGGCCGGGGTCGAGGTCGACCGCAAGGTGCTGGCCGACCTGGCCGTCACCGACGCCCCCGCGTTCGCCGCGCTGGTCGCCACCGCCCGCGCCGCCCTCGACGAGGCCGACACCACGGCCAGGTCGGCCTAGGCGGCGGAGCTCCGAGGCGACGAGGCCCATGGCCGAGCTGATCGGCGCCCGGCACCCCACGATGCAGCGACTGCGGCGCCTTTCGGGGCGCCGCAGTGCGCGCTCCGGCGAGGGCGCGTTCGTGGTCGAAGGCCCGACCCTGCTGGCCGAGGCGCTCGACGCCGGGGTGGCCGTGGACGAGGTCGTGGCCGAGCCCGGCTGCCCCACCGCGCTGCTCGACCGGGCCGCGGCAGCCGGCGCGAC
>JBKPHT010000319.1:0-5308 GCA_046730015.1 Actinomycetota bacterium | reverse complement strand
GAGGGTGACGACGCGGTCGGCGATCGCGGCGACGGAAGGAGTGCGTGTGGCGACGAGGCATGCCGTGCCTTCCCCGACGGCGTCACGGAGCAGGTCGAGCACGATGGTGGCGTGACGCTCGTCCTGGTGGGCGACTGGCTCGTCGGCGAGAACCACGGCTGGGCGGTCGACCAGCGCCCGGGCGACCATTGTCCGTTGCCGCTCACCGACCGAGATCTCGAACGCGCCGCGATCTTGCAACCTGTCGAGGCCGAGGCGGGTGAGCAGCGCCCCGACTCGTTCGTCTCGCTCGACGTGTACGCGATGCCGCCCGGCGGCACGGTTGAACCGGGCCGCGAAGTCGATGTTCTCCGCCACGGTCAGCTCCTCCAGGAGGGCGAACCCCTGCGGCACCACACTCAGTTGCGACCAGGCCGGCGGGTCGGTCGCGCCTTCGTCCCACACAACGACGCCGCTGTCGGGCTGGGACCACCCGGCGAGCAGTTCAACCAGGGTGGTCTTGCCCGACAACGACGGCCCCGTCACCGCGACCAGCTCGCCTGCCGCGAGGTCCAGGTTGAAGCCGGAGAGGACGGTGACGGGGTGGCTCCCGTCGCGCCGGAAGGCCTTCGTGAGCGCGGACGCCTGGAGGAGCAGCTTCGTCACGGCGGCTCGATCCTCACGTGATCACCGTCTGCCGCGAGGCGGAGGCGCCGCGCGGGAAAGCGCCCCACCAGCTCGCGCGGCAGATGAACACGGTCGGCGTCGTCGAGCACCGCCAGCAGCTCACCGCCGCCTGTCGACTCGGCCGCCAGGGTGCCACCGCTGATCAGCAGCACCTTGTCGGCGGCGTGGATCAACGTTTGGTCGTGGGTGCAGATCACCAGCGTCTGGCCGTCCTCGACCAGCCTCGGCAACAGGTCGACCAGGGACTCGGCGCCGGCCGGATCGAGGTTCGCGGTGGGTTCGTCCGCGATCACCAGCGCAGGACGCGCCGCCACCGCCATGGCGAAGGCGACACGCTGCTGCTGGCCCAACGAGAGCGCTGCCGGACGCCGGTCGGCGACGTCGGCGAGACCGGTCAGGGCCAGCAGCTCGTGGACGGCGCCGCGTTGCTCGGGCATCCGCATCCGCCAGGCCATGCGGACGTGCTCGACCACTGACATGTAGTCGACGAGGTTGTCGGCAGGAGACTGGAAGACGTAGCCGATGCGCCGCGCCACCAGGCGCCTGCGGGCGCGCCCGCTGAGATGGGCGGTGGGCACGCCGTCGATCTCCACCTCGCCGACAGTGGGCCGTTCGAGGCAGGCGAGCAACCGTAGGAACGTCGACTTGCCAGCACCCGACGGCCCGATGACCGCGGTGAGGCTATGCATCGCGACATCAGCGCTGATGCCACGCAGCGCGTGCACCGCACCGCCCGCCGAGTCATAGATCTGCACCAGGTCGCGACACGTCGCGGCTGGGGTCGTCTCAGCCGGCATCACGCAACACCTCCGGAAGCGACGCACGGGCGGTGCGCCATTCGACCACCCAGGTCACGAGCACGGCCGTGACGAGCGCCGCCACTGCACACGCGACGACCACCGACGAGTCGAACCGCATCAGGGCATCGGGCGCGGTGTGGGGCAGCGGATCGACCTTGCGGAAGACGAGTCGCACGGCCAGCCACGACAGCCCGACCCCGAACAGCAGGCCGGCCACCAGGATGCCAAGCACCTCCAGCGCCGTCGCTGCCGCGGCCTGTACGGTCGGCAACCCCAGGCGCCGGGCGATGGCCGCACCGAGCTGGCGGCGTTCGGCGTTGGCAGCGAAGTACAGGCCGAGCCCGGCGACCGTCACGAGCCCGGCCGCCAGCCCCACGGCTTCGAGATAGTCGATGGCCCAGACCTGCGGCTGGAGCAGCGTGCCTCGGATGTCCGCGGCAGGGCGCGCGGAGAAGACGATCGGCACGCCCTGCTCGGCCAAACGCTCGGCCACACCGGGGGAGGCGTCGTCCACCCAGACCTCGGCGTGCTCGACGACGCCCAGGCGGCTGAGCGCCTGCCGGTCGACGACCACGAGCGGCCGATCCCGTGTGAAGCCGAGGCCCGGGAACGCCTCGGCGCGAGCGACGATCGCCACCTCCAGCTCGGTCGCGCCGTCCTCGCCACGCAACGACAGGACGAACCGCTCGGGCAATCCGGCACCGACGCCGATCGCGGGGACGGCGGCACCGTCGGGCTCGGCTTCCAGGCGCGCCAGCAGATCGGGTAAGGACTGGCTCGCGAAGCTCTCGTCCCAGAAGGCAGCGTCGGCAAAGGTGTCGGGATCGACGCCTAGTACGTCAGCCTGGTCGTGCCCGCGCCGGACGACACCGCTCTCGGCTGTCCGGGTGACGAGCGTGCTGTCACCGGGCAGAGGGGCGCTGTCGGGCGGTGCCTGGGTTTGTGACAGCCTGACGATCTGGGCGCTCCCGTGCCCGAGGGTCGCCTTGGCGTACGTGGTGGCGCTGACCGACGACGACATGGCACCGGCGAAGACGACGATGCCGATCGAGATCGCCGCGCCGGCCACGATGAGGGACGCTCGCAGCCGTGCGGAGGCCAGCCTGCGGACGGCGAGCCAGGCCGGCGTCGGCAGCCGGCGAGCGACGGGGTCGAGGACGCGGGCTGACAGCACCAACCGGGCTGCGAAACCGGCGCCACCTGCCAGCAACAGGAGCGGGAACAACAACAGCAGGCCGTCGACCCGGGTGTCGTCGACCACTGTCTCGCGGGTCTGCAGCTCGTAGGCGGCGGCTGCTGCCATGGCGAGCACCGCCGGCTCCCACAGTGGCAGCGACACCCTTGGCGCGGCACCTCCCACCGCGACGCCGACCCGGCGCACCCCCGTGGCGACGACCACGGCAAGCGCCCCCAGCGAGGCGAGCAGCGCGACGCCCACCACCACGACGCCCTCGACGAAGGCGCCCTGTTCGATCCGCTGATCGGGACCGATCGTGCGCACGATCACGACGGCCGATCCGAGCCCGACGACCGCGCCCAGCACCAGCGCGGGCAAGAGCTCAGCCATCGCCTTCAAGGCCAGGGCGGCCGGTCCGGCGCCGCGCAGCGTCAGCACCGTCACCTCCTGTGAGCGGCGTGCGAGCCAGCTGCGTGCCGCCGCCAGCAGCATCACGACCGCCACACCGATCGTGCCGAGCGCCACCGGTCCGGCGACCGACTCGACCGACGCGGCCGTGCGCTGCGCCTTGTGGACGCTGCGCGGCGCGTCGACGTTCGAAGTGCCGTAACCCAGCAGCGCGCCGAGGTCGGAGGAACGGTTGTTGACCTCGTCGGCCACGCGTTGGAGCGCGCTCGTCGCCTGGTCGGCGGTCGGCAGGTCCCAGCTGGCCGCGTCGGGCGGGTACTCCCACCAGACCCGGGTGCCCTGGGCTGTGGTGGCGCCCGCCAATGCTTGCTGCAGGACCGTGTCGTCGAACAGGACCACGGGCGGCGGCCCGCTTCCGGCGGCAGTCCTGGGTTCGAAGAACCAGCGCATCGAGCACCACCACCGGTCGCGCCCGTAGCGCAGATCACGGAAGACGCCGGCTACCGGGAGCTGCACCGAGGCGCCGGAGGACGCGACGCCCACCCGGTCGCCTGCCGCCACGCCCAGCCTCTCGACCACCGTGTCGGGCAGCCAGACGCCGCCGCCGCCCAGAGGCGCGGACTCCATCACGTCGACGTGGTCGCGGAAACCGTTGCGTTCGATCAACTGCACATAGACGGTCTGGTCACCGACGCCGACCGTCGCCTGGTCGCCGATCACCGTGACCACTGCCGGGTCGATGCCAGCGACCCTCCCGACCGCCGAATCAAGCGCCTCGGTCCCCTCCGCCAGACCCGGCAAACCCTCGCCTCCCTGGCCGATCCACACCTGCCGCTCCGCCCGGAACCCCACGTCGAAGCGGCAACCTGTCTCGACGTCCCGGCCGAGCGAGGCGCGGGCGGCCGACGAAGCGAACATCGGTCGCGAGCCACCGGCGACCCCCAGCACGAAAGCCGCGACGGCGATACCGAGGAAGAGTGAGGGGCTACGCCACGCCCTCAGGGGCGCGCGTCGCCAAGGTGGCAGCCAGATCATGCGCAACCAACGGAGAGGCACTCGACCCCATCGTCGCAGAGGGCCCACCAGCCGAAGCTAGCCCTTTGTCCAAACCCCTCCCGTGCGGCTTCCGCCGGTCGCGGGGTGCCGCTAACGGAATTACCCGGCGTTGCTGAGGCGTCGAGCTGCGGGGCTAGCTGTACGGATGGCTTAGATCCACGATGCAGAATCGGTTGCCGTCAGGATCCGAGAGCACGACGAAGTCGGGGTCGTCGGGATAGCTGTCCCAATCGACCCGTTCGGCCCCGAGTGCCACAAGTCGCTCTACCTCGGTGGCCTGCTCGACGGCATCCGCGACATGGAGGTCGAGGTGCACACGCGGGTGGTCCTGCGGAGGCGTCGCGCTTCGCTGGAGCGCGATCTTGGTCCCCGAACCATCGGGTGGCGTGAGCACCATGGACCACCCGCCGAACCCGTCCTCACGCGTTTCATAGCCCAAGGCCTGGCACCAGAACTGCGCGGCGCGCCGCACGTCCCCGACGCCCAGCGCCACGACTCCGATGTGGATCATGGCCTCAGCATCGCGCCCCCCTCGGGGGGGATCGTCAAGAGTTGTGGAACGGTCGGGCTCGGGTGATCAAGCGGCGACCTGACGGCGGCGCCGGCGACGGCCTGCCCGAGCCGCAGGTCGGGCCTGTGCTTGTCGGGGCGCGTGGCGGCCGTACGAGAAGGCTTGCCAGCCGTCCGCGCCGCGCGACAACGTGGCCCGATGGCCGAGCCGGTCACGCCGCTCCCCGTCGCCAAAGCGTTCGGTGAGGACGAGCGCTCGGTGCTGCTCGGGTACCTCGCCTACCACCGCACCGTGTTGGCCAGGAAGGCGGAGGGTGTCAGCGACCAGCAGGCCCGTCATGCTGCATGCCCGCCGAGCGCACTCACGCTGCTTGGCCTCATTCGGCACATGACGGATGTCGAGCGGTGGTGGTTCCGACGTGTCCTGCTCTCCGAGGACATCCCGGCGCTGTTCGAGGACGAGGAGGCGTGGCGGTTGCCGGCCGACGCCACCATCGCCGACGCCTTGGTGGCGTACTGGGACGAGATCGCGGTGATCGACCTGCACCTCGCAACTGCGAGCATGGACGACCGCAACCAGGGCGAGCCCGACCGCGGCCAGCACACGCTCCGGCGGACGATCGTCCACATGATCGAGGAATACGCCCGGCACTGTGGCCACGCCGATCTGCTTCGCGAAGCAATCGACGGA
>JBKPHT010000318.1:0-4067 GCA_046730015.1 Actinomycetota bacterium | reverse complement strand
CTGGTTGTGGCGCTGCCGGGGTCACGTGGGACCCACCGGCTGGCCGGTTCGGGCCGGATGTGGCCTGCGCCTGGGCGGGCAGGAACCTCCACGCGGCGATTGCTCCCAGGGCCGCCACGACCGAGGCGATCAGCAGCCCCGTGCTGGCGCCGTCGATGAATCCCTGTCTGGCAACCGCAAGGAGTTGCCGACCGCCGGTGCCACCGATCCCGTGGGCGGCGGCGGTTGCGTTGGCGATGGAGGCCTGGGCCTGCTCGATCACAGCTGGCGGTAGCGAGCCGGTCGCGGTGGTTGTGAATGCGTCGCGGTAGCCGCTGGCCACCACGCTGCCCACGACGGCGACGCCGAGCGCCCCGGCGGTGAGGCGGGTCGTGTCGTTGACGGCCGAGGCCACCCCGCCTCGCTGTCGCGGCACGGACCCCATGAGCGACTCGGTGGCGGGTGCCATGGTGCAGCCCATGCCGATACCGGTGAGACCGAGGGCCAGCGCGAGCACGCCGTAGCCCGAGCCGGCGTCGAAGCTGGCGGCCACGCCCAGGCCGGCGGCGGTGATGACCAGGCCGGCGGTGACAACCCGTTTGGTGCCCACCCGCGCGGCGACCCGGACCGAGACCTGGGCGAACAGGACGAACGCCGCCGGCAGGGGAACGAGGCGCAGACCCGCAGCCAGTGTGTCGTAGCCGAGCACGGACTGGAGGATCTGGGTGGACACGAACATCAGCCCGAACACCCCGAAGAACAGGGCCATGATCGCCACGATCGCAGCGCTGAATCGGCTGGCCCGGAAGAAGCCGAGGTCGAGCATCGGCTGGTCGACGTGGCGTTCCCAGGCGACGAACCCCGCCAGCACGATGGCGCCCACGGCAAAGCTGGCCACAATGACCGGGCTCGTCCAACCGGTCTCCGGGCCCTCGGTGACGCCGTACAACAATGCGCCGAGCCCGGCCACGGACAGCGCGGCACCGACCGGATCCATCCGGGGGGCGCTCGGGTCCCGCGACTCGGGGATGGTGAGCCGGCCGGTCACGAGCGCGGCCATCACCACGGGCACGTTGACCAGGAACACCGAGCCCCAATAGAAGCGCTGCAACAGCCAGCCCCCCACCAGCGGACCGAGGCCGAGGCCGAGCCCGGCGATGCCCGCCCACACCGCGATGGCTCGGGCGCGCTGGCTCGGCTGGGTGAAGATGTTGGTCACGATCGACAAAGTCGCGGGCAGGACCAGCGCCCCACCGATACCCATCGCCACCCGCGCCGCGATCAGCTCGGCTGGGGAGCGTGCCAGCGCCGACAGCGCCGAGGCGACACCGAAGACCGCGAGCCCCACGGCCAGCGCACGGCGGCGCCCGAAGCGATCGGCGAGCGCACCGGCTGTGAGCAGCAGGCCGGCGAACACCAACTCGTAGGCGTTGATGAACCACTGCAGGGCGCTGGTGTCGGCGTCGAGAGCCTTGGCCAGCGTCGGCAGCGCCACGTTGAGGATGGTCACGTCGATCGTGATCACCATGAGGCTGGCGCACACCGTGACCAGCGCGGCCGTTCTCCGCCCCGCGGAGAGCTCCGGTGCCACCACGTCCGGGGGCATTCCCGGCCGGCGACTGGTGACCGTGGAGCCCTTCATTGCGTCACCAACCAGACGGGCGGGCGGGACATGGCGACCGAGCGTGCACGGCTACCCGCGGCGGCCATGGTCCGACCTCCCGACCCGGTTCTGCGGCTGGACGCCGACACCGGCGCGGTAGGTAAGCCGGCCACCCACGTCGCCGGCGACCATCCCAGCCGCCAGTGCCACGAGGGTGACGGCAAGCACGGCGCCGGGTGTGCGCCGGGCGTCGGGGTACACGAATCGGCGCAGCGCCAGGTCCGCGGCCAACGCGGCAGCCATCGCCACCATGACCGCAGCGTGCAGGTTCACGCGCGCCCGCACGGCTGTCCGAGCGGTGGTGGCACCGGCGCGGTCGATCAGCCCTGTTCCGATCGCGACCGCGACCAGCGGGAGGCTGGCCGACAGTACGAATGTGCCCGCCCGGTACAGGTCACGGGCCCACGGGCGAGTGCTGCCCGCAACCCCGGACACGAGATCGAACACGGCGACGAAGACCAGCCCACCCAGCGGAGCGTGGGTCCAGCGCGGATGCACCGGCGCGTGCCCCGTCACGCCGTCGCTCGCGGGACCCTGTCGCTGATCGCTCTGCGCAGCCGGCACCAGGCGCTCCATGAGCCCATCGTCCGGTCCGCCAGGACAGAAGTCAAAGACATGTCCTCTATGCCTGGCCATAACGAATCGTGCTTATGTGACGGTCATGGAACTACGCCAACTCGCCTACCTGGTTGCTGTCGCCCGCGAGGCGAGCTTCACCCGCGCCGCCCAGAGGCTCCACGTGGCCCAACCCGGCATCAGTCAGCAGATCCGGCGGCTGGAAGCAGAGCTCGGCGAGCAACTCTTCGACCGCTCCACCACGCCCGTTCGCCTCACCTCCGCCGGCCAAGCGTTTCTCCCCCACGCCCGCGAAGCGCTCCACGCCAGCGAAGCAGGACGAGCGGCGCTGATGAGACTGCGAGGCGTTGTCAGCGGCAGGCTCCGCATTGGGACCATTCCCGGGATCCCCCACGTCGACCTGGCGGGCCTGCTCGCGACGTTCCACCAGAAGCACCCGCGGGTCGAGTTCACGCTGCGGGAAGACCACCCCATCCCGCTCATCGAGCACCTCCGCAGCAACGAACTCGACGCCGCCATCGTGGGTCTGTCCCACCCCGGCCCCCCCGACGGGCTCAGCGTTCAAGTCATCAGCGTCGAGCCCCTCGTGCTCGTCACCGCACCAACCCATCGCCTCGCCGACCGCGCCTCAGTTGCCGTCAGCCAGCTCCGCGACGACGCGTTCGTGACCCTCCCCCAAGGATCGTCGCTACGCAGACACCTCGAAGACGCCAGCGACGCAGCCGGGTTCCCTGCCCGCATCGCCCTCGAGACAAGCGACGTCCACCTCCTCAGCGACCTGGTGGCAAGCGGACTCGGCATCACCATCGTCCCCCGATCCGTCGCCGACGTGGGCGCCGCCCGCCAACCCCTGCGCCTCATCGACATCCAGCCACCCATCACCCAGCGCTACACGGCGCTCGCCTGGAAGACCAGCCCATCACAACTACCAGCGCCGAAGGCCTTCCTCACCACCGCACGAGCCTGGCTGTCGCGCTTACCGCACGCGACGACAGACACGCCCCGGATTCGGCGCGACAACCGTTGAAAAGCGTCCAGCCAGCACCGGCCGACGATGGTGCGCGTGACGGCCTGGTAGGCCTGCTCGTCCGGGTCCGGCGATCTGAGATTCGCCACGGCCGCGCCCACGAGCTGTCGGTGGAGCGGTGTGTGACGGTACTGCCCCGCCGGACAAGCTGGCTCTAGGCGACGCCGACCCAGATCGGGTAGTTGGGATCGCCGCTCTCGAACGTGACCCACACCAGGTCGCCGACCGCCGGGGTGGCCGCGCCGCCCGGCGGGAGGGAGGGCACCGCCCACGCCCCGGCCTCGGTGCCTCACACCTCGGGGACGATGACGCGCAGCCGGTGCTCGCCGATCGGATCGGCGTCGTCCACCACGCTGCCCTGGTACCTGCCCCCGAAGCCGCTCGCCATGATCGCAGTCTGCCTCGTTGCGCTCAGGAGAGCTTCGTATAGTCGACCGACCACCAGCGAGTCGGACGCATCGAGAACTTGAGGTTGGCTTCCTCGTCGGTGCTGGCCACGTAGGCGTCGCCCAGCTCCGGGCCGAAGTAGCGGTGCGCCAACGGGCGTCGGTCGGCTTCGAGCTCGGCCGGTGCCACGTCGACGATCGGTCCCTCGACGCTGACGTACTTGTAGAAGGGCGGCTCCTCCGTCTGCGCGCAGAGGCTGAAGCGCCGGGCGGCGTTCAACAGCCTTCCCTTGAGGGATTCGGCGCCGGTGATGATCCACACGAGCCCCCCGGGCTCGTAGCCGTACCAGATCGGGACGCTGAGCGGCGGGCCGTCGGCTCGCTCGATCGAGATGACGCCGACGTGGACACCGGCGAGGAACTCCTGCCGCTCGTG
>JBKPHT010000317.1:0-6397 GCA_046730015.1 Actinomycetota bacterium | reverse complement strand
CTCGACATGTACGAAATCCAACTCACTCCCCGTGTAGTCCAACAACCCGTGTAATCCAACAAGGAGAACTGACCCATGACCTCAACACTGACTCCCGGGGTGGCCACCACCGGCAGCGGCGCCCCGTTGCCCTTGGTCGCTCTGCCGCAGGGTGAGCTGCTGACCGTCAACATCGACCAGATTCCGATGTTCAAGGACCTGATCGGCCCGGGAATTCACATCCAGCCGCTGCGCCTGGACCTCGAGCGCGGGGAGTGGGTCTTCCTGGCCACCCTGGCGCCGGGTTGCGAGCTGCCCCTGCACTACCACACGGGTCCGGCTCAGGTGTGGACCATCCAGGGTCGCTGGGAGTACCGCGAGTACCCGGGGCAGCCGCAGACGGCGGGCTCCTACCTCTACGAGCCCGGCGGCTCGACGCACACCTTCTTCTGCCCCGAGGACAATACCGAGGACACCGTTGCCCTGGCCCTGGATCGAGGGCGCACAGGTCAGCTTCAACGAGGACGGCACCTTCCACTCGGTCATGGACGCGGTCGGCCTCCAATACCTCATCCAGACCGCGGCCGCGGGGGAGGGCACCGGACCGGTCCCCTACCTGCACGGCGGCGCCGTCAGTGTGATCAAGGCCTGATCCGAAGGTCGGAAAGTTCCCCGGCGAGAGGTGCTGCCTGGGGACCTTGGAACTCAGCACACAGATCGAAAACTCATCACACAGAGATCGACGAGGTGAAGCAATCATGCCGGCATTTGACGGCGTCCGGGTCCTCGAACTGGGCCAGATCTACAACGGCCCCTATTGCGGGCTGCTGTTCGCACAGCTCGGCGCCGAGGTCATCAAGGTCGAGCCGCCGGGTGGTGAGCCACTGCGCTTCCGCTCGCACGACCCGGTCGAGTCCCACGAGTTCGTGATGCTGAACTCCAACAAGCGCAGCGTGGTGCTCGACCTCAAGACCGACGCCGGCCGCCAGGCGCTGCTCGACCTGGTGGAGACCGCCGACGTGCTCATCGAGAACTTCGCTCCGGGCACCATGGAGCGCCTGCAGCTCGACCCGGAGCGGCTCCTGGCGCACAACCCGCGCCTGGTCGTGGCCTCGGGCAAGGGCTACGGGTCCACGGGTCCCTACGCACACATGTCCGCCATGGACATCACCGTGCAGGCGATGTCGGGCGCCGCCTCGGCCACCGGGACGCCTGACGGACCACCGACCAAGGGCGGTGCCGCGTTCGTCGACTTCTCCGGCGGCATCCACCTATTCGGCGCGATCTGCGCAGCGCTCTTCCAGCGCCAGCAGACGGGACGAGGGCAGGTCGTCGAGGTGTCGATGCACGACACCATCTACCCGATGCTGGCATCGAGCCTCGGTGGCGTGCACAACGACCCCGATCGCGAACTGCCCGAGCGCACCGGGAACCGTCACTCGGGGATGGCCGTAGCGCCGTACAACATCTATCCCGCGAGCGACGGATGGCTCGCCATCATCTGCATCTCCGAGCGGCACTGGCGCAGCGTGGCAACCGGTCTCGGCCGCGCGGAGCTCGTCGACGACCCCCGGTTCCTCACCGAGAAGGACCGGGTCGACAACATCGATGCGGTCGACGACGAGGTGGCGTCCTGCACCAGGACCCGCACGCGTGCCGAGCTGTTCCGCGACCTGCAGGCCGCCGGGGTCCCGTGCGCGCCGGTCAAGTCCATCCGCGAGGTCGACACCGACGAGCACCTCATCCAGCGGGGGATGATCCAGTTCGTCGAACACCCGGCACGGGGACGGGTGCCGGTGGCCGGCTGCCCGTTGCGCCTCAGCGACTCCCCGGTCGGGCAGGCTGCGGCCCGCGCCGTTGCTGGGCCGATCGACACAGGATGTCCTCGCCGACGTCCATGATCGCGAGGAGCGCGTGCATGTCGTTCACGCCTGAACCCGGTACCGCGCTCGCCGCCTACTACGCGGCGACCGCCCCCCGCGTCGGGACCCTCCTGGCGCGGCGCCGCCTGGGGACGCTCGACGCGACCACGATCGGGCGCTACGCGATGACGGTCGGCGCCGCCGACCCGATCCACTACGACCGCGCGACGGCCCGGGAAGCCGGCTACGCCGACGTCGTGGCGCCGCCCAATCTCCTCGCCGCCGTCGTCGAATGGGGCGTCGGCACGCCGGAGAGCGACCTGCAACCTGACGGCACCCCCGCCGACGGCGACATGCCCCTCGGCGACGGCCTCGGCCTTCGCGTGATGGGCGCCGGCGAGGAGATGGAGATGGTCAACCCCGTCACCGCGGGCACGGAACTCGTGCTCGAAACCACGCTCGACGCAGTGTCACCCAAGGACACGCGGTCCGGCACCTGCGTGTTCGTCACCACAAGCCACACCTTCATGTCCGCCGACGGCACCGTGCTCAACCGCAATCGGCGCACCGTCGTGCTGCGCGATCCGGTGAAGGAGAACTGATGTCCACCGTCTTCGAGGTGGGAGACCTGCTCCCGCCACTCACGCACACCGTCACACCATTCCAGTTGTTCCGTTACAGCGCCGTCACCTGGAACCCGCACCGCATCCACTTCGACGCGCAGCACGCGCGCGAGGAGGGCCACGCCGGCCTCGCGCTGCACTCCCACCTCCGGGCCGCACTCGCCCTCCGCGCCGTCTCGGAGGGGCTCGGGCCCGGATGGCGCATCGCAACCGTCGCGTACCGCCTGCGCCGACCGCTGTACGCGCCGGTCGAGCTGACCTACACCGCGCGCGTCACTACCGCCGACGACGACCGCGTGACCCTCGAGCTCATCGAGGCAAACCCCTCGGGTGAGGTCGGCTTCGAAGGGACCGTGTCGGCGACCAAGGCGAACACCGTCGAACGCGCACGATCGCTGTCGGTCGCAGGAGCGACGACATGAGCGCGGCCGCCGACCAGGCGCGGCGTCCCGCTCGCATCGGGAACTGCTCCGGGTTCTACGGCGACCGCGCGTCGGCGATGGCCGACATGGCGTCGGCCGGCGGCATCGACGTGCTCACCGGCGACTACCTCGCCGAAGTCACGATGCTCATCCTCGGCAAGGCGCGCGCCAAGGATCCCACGAAGGGATACGCCGCCAGTTTCCTCCACCACCTCGACGCGGCCCTCGAGCACCTCGTGGCGAACCGGATCCGGCTCGTCGTCAACGCCGGCGGACTCAACCCCGCGGGCCTCGCCACTGCAACCCGCGAGCTGGCCGCCCGCCGCGGCTACGAGCTGCGCGTCGCCCACATCGACGGTGACGACGTCTTCGACCGCCTCGATGCGTTGCCGCAAGCCGGTCACGCGCTGCGGCATCTCACCGGCGGCGAGCCGCTGTCCTCCTGGCCCCATCGGCCGCTGACCGCCAACGCGTACCTCGGCGGCTTCGGCATCGCCCGCGCCCTCGAGCACGGCGCCGACATCGTCATCACCGGCCGTGTCGCCGACGCGTCGCTGGTCGTCGGCGCCGCCGCGTGGTGGTGGGGATGGACCGCCGACGACCACGACGCGCTCGCCGGGGCGGTGTGCGCCGGCCATGTCATCGAGTGCGGCGCGCAGGCGACCGGCGGCAACTTCTCCGGCTTCCGCAACATCGTCGCCGACCTCGACGATCCCGGGTTCCCCATCGCGGCGATCGCCGCGGACGGCTCGTCGGTGATCACCAAGCACCCGGGGACCGGCGGTGCGGTCACCGAGGACACCGTCAAAGCGCAGCTGCTCTACGAGATCGGCGAACCGGCCTACCTCAACCCCGACGTGGTCGCCCGCCTGGACACCGCCGAGGTGACCGACCTCGGCGATGACCGCGTCGAGATCCGCGGCGTGCACGGCTCCGCCCCGCCGCCGACGACCAAGGTCGCGATCACCGCGGTCGGCGGATGGCAGAACAGCATGCTCCTCGCACTGACCGGTCCCGACGTCGACGCCAAGGCCGCGCTCGTGGACCGCTCGGTCCGGCGCTATGTCGCATCCGTTGAGGGCATCGACGCCATCGCCGTCCAGCGCATCGGCCGGGCCCAGAACGACCCCGTCACCCAGAACGCCGGCACGGAGCTGCTGCGGATCGCGGTGCAGGGCACCGAAGCAGCGGCGGGCCGCATCTTCTCGTCGCGGCTGGTCGAGCTCGCCCTCTCCAGCTACCCCGGACTGTATTCCCTCGACCCCCCGCAGCCCGGGTCGGCGTTCGGCGTGTACTGGCCGGCGCTCCTCGATCAGACGACGCTCGACCACACCGTCCATCACCACGACGGCACCACCGATGTGATCGCGACGACGCCCGAGGCCCGCACCGCGAGCGCATCGCCGGTGCCGGCGACGCCGACGGCGCGACCGGCGTGGACCGACGAGCACGTCGAGGTCGCGTTGAGCGACATCGTGCACGCCCGCTCGGGCGACAAGGGCGGTGACGCCAACGTCGGCGTCTGGGTCCGCGACCGCCACGCGTGGCCATGGCTCGAGTCGACCTTGACCGTGGACGAGCTCCGGCGCCTGCTGCCCGAGACGTGCGAGCTACCAGTCGAGCGCTACGAGCTCCCCAACCTCGGTGCCGTCAACTTCGTGATCCGCGGGCTCCTGGGCACGGGCGCCACGTCCACCTTGCGGCTCGACACGCAGGCCAAGGCCCTCGGGGAATGGCTGCGCGCCCGCACGATCAGGGTTCCACGGGTGCTCGTCGAGCCGCCTGACTCCGGAGAAGGACTGTGAACCCCTCCAACCTGCTCGATCGCGACGACCCACCCATCCTCGGCGCCATCCCCCTCGTCGGCCTGACCCGCACGCAGGTGGCCGCCGCCCTCGCCCGGCTCGCACGGCACGCCGCCGTCGATCCGGCGATGGTGCTCGCGTCGGGTCTCCGAGCTGGCGCCGATCTCGCCGACGTGACGGTCGGCCGCAGCAGCGTGCAGCCGGCCAAGGGCGACAAGCGCTTCGCGCACCAGGTGTGGGCACACAACCCGATCTACCGCCGGCTCATGCAGGCCTACCTGGTCGACGCGACTGCCGTCATGCGACTGGTCGACGAGGTCGACCTCGACCCCAAGAGCCGCGAACGCGCCCGGTTCGCGCTGACGCTGCTTGTCGAAGCGCTGGCTCCGACGAACACGCTGGCCGGCAACCCGAGCGCGCTGGCCAAGGCCGTCGAGACGCACGGCCGCAGCCTGCTCACCGGCCTGCGCCACCTGGCCGGCGACATCCGCCGCAACGGCGGCGTGCCGTCGACGGTCGACACCCGCCCCTTCCGCGTCGGCGACAACATCGCCACCACCGCCGGTCACGTCGTGCACCGCACCGATGTCTTCGAGCTGATCCAGTACGAGGCGCAGACCGAGACAGTGGCGGCCCGACCGCTGGTGGCGATCCCGCCGCAGATCAACAAGTACTACATCACCGACCTCGCACCCGGCCGCAGCCTCGTCGAACACATGGTGAGAGCCGGGTTCCCGTACTTCGCGATGAGCTGGCGGAATCCGACAGCCGCGCACCGCGATTGGAACCTCGACACCTACGTCGCCGCGTGCAAGGAGGCGATCGAGGTCGCGTGCGAGATCACCGGTGCCGACGACGCCGACGTCGCGGGAATCTGCGCCGGCGGCATAACGATGGGGTGCCTCCTCGGCCACCTCGCCGCAACCAGCGACGACATCGTCGCCTCGGCGACGTTCCTGGTCGCCGGTCTCGACACGTCCGTCGACTCGGTCATCAGCGTGCTCGCGTCGCGGGCCGCGATGGTGGCGGCGCGGTCGCGGTCACAGCGCGCCGGCTATCTCGACGGCGACGACATGGCACGGGTGTTCGCATGGCTGCGGCCCAACGACCTGGTGTGGAACTACTGGGTCAACAACTACCTGCTCGGCCAGAACCCGCCGCCGTTCGACATCCTCTTCTGGAACGCCGACACGACCAGGCTCCCCGCGGGTCTCCATTCCGATTTCCTCGACCTGTTCATCTCCAATGGCCTGGCCGAGGGGACGATGACCGTGCTCGGCGCGCCCGTCGATCCGCAGGCGGTCGACGTCGACACGTACGTGGTCGCGGGGTCGACCGACCACATCGTCCCGTGGCGAGCGGCGTACCGCACGACCCAACTCACCGGCGGCGAGACCGACTTCGTGCTGAGCTCGAGCGGCCACATCCAGGCCATGGTCAACCCGCCCGGAAACCCGAAGTCTTCGTACCGCACCGCGAACGGGACGCCCCCGGCCGACCCGGATGAGTGGCTGGCGACGACCGACGAGCACCGCGGCACCTGGTGGGACCACTGGGTGGCATGGCTGCAGAAGCGTTCCAGCGGCGAGCGGCCGGCGCCGACCACGTGCGGCAGCGCGTCGCACCCGCCACTGGAACCCGCGCCCGGCCGCTACGTCCACCTTGCGTGACCGCCTCATCCGGCGGGCGGCTCCTCACGTTCGCCC
>JBKPHT010000316.1:0-4508 GCA_046730015.1 Actinomycetota bacterium | reverse complement strand
CTCGTGGGCCGGACCGTGGCGGCGGCCCGCGGCCGGGCGGCGGTCCGCCGTTGGGACGGCGGCGCGGGGCCGGTGGCCGAGGTGCTGGTGGGACCGGCCGGCATCGTCGTCCTGCCGGGCGGGCCCGACCCCGGGGCGGTGCAGGAGGTCCGCTGGCACCCCCGCCCCTCCGGCGTGGCCCGGCTGGTGGCCCAACTGGTCGGCGTCACCGCCGAGGACGGCCCGCCGGTCGCGGGCGCGGCGCCGCGGCCCTGGTCCGAGCTCGTCGCCCTGGCGTCCCGGCGGGACGGCGGCATCGGGCTGGCCGACGTCCGGTGGGCCGACGACCGGCGCCGGCCGCTGGCCACCGTGCTGGTGGTGGCGTGGCACCGCAACGGCGGCGTGGCCGAGGTCGTTCCGGCCGACCCGGCCGGGTCGGCGGCCGGCGGCCTGGTGCGCTGCATCCGCCGCCACCCGCTGGAGGTGTGGACCGGGCTGACCGCGCTGGCGGTGCGGGCGGCTAGAGCCGCAGCGTCCCGTCCGGGTCGAGGGTGACCGCCAGGCCGATCTGCTCCGCGCCCGACCGCAGCTCGGCGACGGTGCCGCCGTCCTCGGTGTTGCCCCAGGCCCGGCGGCCGTCGGGCAGCAGGCAGGCGGCCAGCACCTTCTCCGGGGCGCCGTCCCGGTCGTGGACCACGACCCACGACTCGACCATCGCCGCGGTGCCCGGCGCCTCCACCGCCTCGCACAGCTCGCGGCGGGGGAGGGCATCGGCCGCGTCCTGCACGTCGGCCCACCGGAACCCGCCCGGCGCCGGCTCGGTCGAGTAGAGGCCCAGCGCGTGCTTGGTCACGTAGCCGCCGTTGGCGGTCACCAGGCCCAGCGAGCCGGGGTCGTCCCGCAGGCGGCCGACCATGGCGGCCAGCGAGTGGGTGACGTAGTTGTTCCAGGGCCCGCCGGCGAACGACAGGCCCCCGGTGACTGTCAGCGGCCGGTCGAGCCCGAGGCCGATCTCCGCCGCCCCGATCTGCACGGCCGAGGGGAAGCACGAGTAGAGGTCGGCATGGGCCACCTCGTCGACGCCCCGACCGGCCAGCGCGAACAGCTCGCGGGCGGCGAGCCGGATGGCGCCCGACGACCGGAGGTCGGAGCGGTGCGACACGGCGTAGGTGTCGTGCGCCTGGGTGCCGGCGAGCGGGAACACCCAGCGGTCGCGGGGCACGCCCAGCGCCTCGGCCCGCTCGGCCGAGCAGACGATCACGGCGGCAGCCTGCTCGACGGCGTTGTTGGCGTTCATCACCTTGGTGTAGGGCCAGCACACCCAGCGGTTGCCGGGTGACGGTGTCCGGATCTCCTCGGCGGTCATCGGGTCGCGGATCCAGGCGTGGGGATTGCCTGCGGCGACGGCGGAGAAGCCGGCCCACAGCTCGCTCACGTGCACCAGGTGGTCGTCGACGGTCCGGCCGGCGGCGTGCCGGAGGGCTTGCTCGAACAGGGGGTACACCTGGGCCGGCAGGAACACGCCCCGGGCCAGCTCGGCCGCGTGGTAGAGGTCGACCTCGGGGGCGGTCAGCCGGGCCTCGGGCACCGAGTCGTCCTGCGCGGTCCAGGGCAGCTGGTCGCGGGAGGTGGCGGTGCGGGTCCGCCACGCCTCGGCGCCGCAGATCAGCACCGTGTCCGCGTCGCCGGCGGCGATGTCGAGGCAGGCCCGGGCTACCAGGGCCTGGGGCTGGTTGCCGCCGATCGGGCTGAGGGCCTCGTCCTGGGGGCTCGCCCCGATCCGCTCGGCCACCAGGCGGGCGGCGTTGCGGTAGCGGCGCGAGAGGGTCGACACCACCCGGATGGCGTCGGCCTTGACCAGCGGATCGGCCGACGCCCCACTGTCGGCGGCGGCCCGGCGGAGGACCTCGGCCATCATGTCGGCCGGCTCGACGGCGGGCTCGCCGCGGTCGACGCGGTTCGACCACTGGCCGACGCCCACGAGGACGGGGGTGCGCGGACCTGGGGCCATCGACTGGTTCCTCCGTGCTGGTTCGCTCGAACTTGACCGGCCGGTCAACTGTAGGAACCGGAGGCCACCTCTACAATCCGGGCATCGACATCCTCCTGGTCTGCACGGCCAACCAGTGCCGCTCCCCCATGGCCGAGGGCATGCTCCGGCGGCTGCTGGCCCAGGCGGGCGTCGGGGCCGAGGTCGGCTCCGCCGGCCTGCTCCCGGGCGGCGCCCCCGCGACCCCCGATGCGGTCGCGACCATGGCCGACCGGGGCGTCGACATCTCGGGCCATGTCAGCCGCACGCTCACCCGCGAGATGGCCATCACCACGCCGCTGGTCGTCGGCATGACTCGCGCCCACCTGCGCGAGGCGTGTGTGACCTTCGGCGCCCCGGTCGACCGGGCCTACACCCTCAAGGAGCTGGTGCGCCGGGGCGCGCAGGCTGGCGGCCGCCAGGGGGGCGAGCCGGCTTCGTCGTGGCTCGCCCGCATCGGCGCCGGCCGCCGGAACGCCGACCTCATGGGCGACGACCCGGCCGACGACATCGCCGACCCGGTGGGCCGCCCCCGCGATGTCTACGAGGACACGGCCGACGAGCTGGAGGGCCTCCTCCGGCGACTCGTCGACCTGCTGATCGGCAGCCCCGCGCCGGTCGCGACCTACCCTGATCCCAGCACCGGCTACACACGGAGATGACGTGCGCGTCGCGATCGGTTCCGACCACGCAGGGTTCGCCCTGAAGACCCACCTGTCCGAGACGCTCCGGTCGCTCGGCCACGAGGTCGTCGACTACGGCACCGACAGCGAGAAGTCGGTCGACTACCCGCCGATCTGCGCCGACGTCGGCCGGTCGGTGGCCAAGGGCGAGACCGACCGGGGCATCGTGCTCGGCGGCTCCGGCCAGGGCGAGCAGATCTCGGCCAACAAAGTGCGGGGGATCCGGGCCGCCCTGTGCAACGATCTCTACACGGCCCGGATGTCCCGCGAGCACAACGACGCCAACGTGCTGGCCATCGGCGCCCGCATCGTCGCCGCCCCGCTGGCCGACGAGATCCTGACGCTCTGGCTGACCACCCCGTTCGAGGGTGGCCGTCACGAGCGCCGCATCGCCCTCATCCACGAGATCGAGAACTCCTAGGACGCCGCCATGCCCTGGCCCACCGCCCCCGACGACGCGCTGTTCGGCCTCATCGACCGCGAGGTCGAGCGCCAGAACTCGACCCTGCAGCTCATCGCCAGCGAGAACTTCACGTCGCCCGCGGTGCTGCGGGCCACCGGCTCGGTGCTCACCAACAAGTACAGCGAGGGCTACCCGGGCAAGCGCTACTACGGCGGCAACGAGGTCATCGACCAGGTCGAGGAGCTCGCCCGGGTCCGGGCCCGCGAGCTGTTCGGGGCCGAGCACGCGAACGTGCAGCCCCACTCGGGCGCCAACGCCAACATGGCCGTCTACTTCGCCCTGCTCGAGCCGGGCGACACCGTGCTCGGCCTGCGGCTCGACCAGGGCGGCCACCTCACCCACGGGTCACCGGTCAACGCCAGCGGGCGGCTCTACCGATTCGTGTCCTACGGCGTGACGCCGAGCGACGAGCGGATCGACCTCGACCAGGTGCGCGACCTGGCCCGCGAGCACCGTCCGAAGCTCATCGTCACCGGGGCCACGGCCTACCCGCGGACGATCGAGGCGGCGCCGTTCCGCGAGATCGCCGACGAGGTCGGGGCGCTGTTCATGTTCGACGCCGCCCACATCGCCGGCCTGATCGCCGGCGGCACCCACCCCAGCCCGGTGCCGTACGCCGACATCGTCACCCTCACCACCCACAAGACGCTGCGGGGCCCGCGGGCCGGCGCCATCCTCGCCAGGGCCGAGCTGGGGGAGAAGGTCGACAAGTCGGTGTTCCCCGGCCTGCAGGGTGGCCCCCTCGACCATGTGGTGGCGGCCAAGGCCGTCGCCTTCCACGAGGCCGCCCAGCCCGAGTTCTCCGACTACGCCCGCCAGATCGTGGCCAACGCCGCCGCGCTGGCCGAGGGCCTGGCCGGGCACGGCCTGCGGCTGGTGTCGGGCGGCACCGACAACCACCTCATGCTGGTCGACCTGCGGCCGTTCGACCCCGACCTGTCGGGCAAGAAGGCCCGCCTGGCGCTCGACCGGGCCGGGATCAGCCTCAACGAGAACACGGTGCCCGACGACCCCCGCCCGCCGTACATCACCAGCGGCCTGCGCATCGGCACGCCGGCGGTCACCACCCAGGGCATGCGGGAGCCGGAGATGGCCCAGGTCGCGGCGCTGATCCACCGGACGCTGGTGGGCCGCGACGACGAGGCCGAGGTGGCAGCCGTGCGCGACGAGGTCACGGCCCTCTGCTCGAAGTTCGTGCCGTACCCGGGGTGACGGTGGGTAGGCGGGGAGAGTGATCGGCTACCTCGCGGTCATCGGGTCGGCGTTCGTCGTCACGTTCGCGTCGATGCCCCTGCTCCGGGCGCTGTCGTTCCGGGTGGGGGCGGTCGTCCACCCCGACGCCCGGCGGGTGCAC
>JBKPHT010000315.1:0-10623 GCA_046730015.1 Actinomycetota bacterium | reverse complement strand
GGGCGCGTCCGGGGCCGGCAGCGGGCGGCCGTCGCCGCCGCCGGACGTGCCGCTGCGGGACGCCCCGGGCGGCCGGATCGTCGCGGTCGACGTCTGGGCGACCGGGCTGTTCGTCCTCGTGTCGCTGGCGGCGGCGGCGTGGCCCGATCCGCTGGAGATCGTGTCCGTGCCGATCGACCTGGTGCTGTTCGCCGTCGGGTGCGGGGCGTTCCTCTGGGCCTACGCCGTGGCGATCGGGCGGAGCCGGTACGAGACCGTGACGATGGCCGGGGTGTTCTTCCTGGCCGGTGGGTCGGCGCCGGCGAACGTGGCCCGGGCCTTGCGGCTCGCGCTGGCCGTGCAGGTGGTGGTCGGAGTGGCGGTGGCGGCGGCCCGGCCGTACACCGCGCTGGCGTTCGCCGTTCTGGTGCCGATGCTCGGGCTCGGGCTGATGGCCCTGTGGGGGGCACGGCACGGCGTGTTCCCGGCGCGCGACGACGTCGTCCCGGACGATGGTGCCGACCCGCCACCCGACCGACGCGACCCACACGACCGACGCGACCGACGCGACCGAGGCGACCGGGGCGACCGGGGTGCGCGCCCGGCCGACGGGCCCGGGCCGGCGCACTAACGTGCTCGGGACCCGTTCGTGACGTTGGAGGGGCTCCGCGAGATGGCTGACCAGGCGACGCAGCACATGGTCATCGGCGCGTCGCCGCAGCGCATCTGGGACGTGCTCACCGACTTCGACAGCTACCCCACCTGGGCCCGCGACCTGAAGTCGGCCACGGTGGTGGCCCGGGACGACGAGGGCCGCCCGCTCGACGTGGCGTTCCGGGCCGCGGCGATGGGCCGCAGCACCAGCTACACCCTCCGCTACGACTACGGCAAGGCGCCCGACGTCCTCGCCTGGCGCCTGCTGCACGGCGACATCACCCGCAAGCTCGACGGGTCCTACGAGCTTGCCCCGGTCGACGGCGACCCCGATCGGACCGAGGTGATCTATCACCTCGAGGTCGACCTCGTGGTGCCGATCCCCGGCTTCGTGAAGCGGCGGGCCGAGGCCCGCATCGTCACGACCGCGCTCCGCGACCTCCGGTTCCACCTCGAGCGTTGATGGCGCCGGCTGGGGCACCGGCGGGGGGCGGATCGCCGACCCGCATCCTCCTGTTCACCGGCAAGGGCGGTGTGGGCAAGACCACCGCGTCGGCCGCCACCGCGCTGCGTTGCGCCGACGCCGGGCTGCGGACCTTGGTCCTGTCGACCGACCCGGCCCACTCGCTGGGCGACGCGCTGGACATCCCGCTCGGACCCCTTGTCGCCCCCATCGCGGCTGGCCTGTGGGGCCAGCAGCTCGACGCCCAGGAGCGGATGGAGGAGGCCTGGGACGACATCCGCGCCTACCTGCTCGACGTGTTCCGCTGGGCGGGCGTGGAGGGCCTCGAGGCCGAGGAGCTGACGGTCGTCCCGGGGCTGGACGAGATCTTCGCGCTGAGCGACATCCGCACCCACGCCGCCACTGGCGACTGGGACGTCGTCGTGGTCGACTGCGCCCCGACGGCGGAGACGATCCGGCTGCTGTCGCTGCCGGACGTGCTCGGCCGGTACATGGAGCGGGTGTTCCCGGTCGGGCGGCGGGTGACGAAGATGGTGTCGCCGCTGCTCGCCCGGGTCTCGACGGTGCCGGTGGCCGGGGACGACGTGTTTGCGGCGACCCAGCGCCTCTACGACCGGCTGGACGGCGTCCGCGACCTGCTCACCGACGGCCGCCGCACCAGCGTCCGGCTGGTCGTGAACCCCGAGCGGGTGGTGGTCGCCGAGGCCCGCCGCACCTACACCTACCTGTCGCTGTTCGGTTACCACGTCGACGCGGTCGTCGCGAACCGGCTGCTGCCGGTCGACGTGTGCGATCCGTGGTTCGCGGACTGGAAAGCGGCCCAGGCCGACCAGCTGGCCGAGATCGAGCGGTCGTTCGCCCCGGCGCCGGTCCTGCGGGTGCCGCTGCAGCCGGTCGAGCCGGTGGGGCTCGAGGCGCTCCGCCGGCTGGCCGAGGCCCTCTACGACGACGAGGACCCGACGGCCCGCTTCGGCGACCACGAGCCCATGCGGGTGCGGCGGCGGCCCGACCAGGGCATGGTCCTCGACATCGACCTGCCGTTCGCCGGACACGACGACCTGGAGCTGGGCCGGACCGATGACGAGCTGCTGGTGCGAGTGGGGTCGTACCGCCGGGCGATCGTGCTGCCCGACACGCTGCGCCGGCGGGACGTGTCCGGCGCCGAGCTGCGCGACGGGCGGCTGTCGGTGACGTTCGCCGATGCCGCCGCCCGGGCCGCGGTGACCTGACAGACGGGCGGGCGCCCGGCGCGAGGACCCGGCGGCGACGCCGTGCCGGGGGCCGGGCGATCCGAGAGACAACAGCGTCCGGGATCGGGACGACGGAGCGGTGACGTCGTCGTCAGGGACGGGCGATGCGGGGAGGAGCGACCATGGACACGACGGACACGAGGACCGGCGCCGACGGGCCACCCCGTGCCGAGGAGCGGGCCCGCCAGAGTGTGGAGCACCTGCAGGCGGCGGCCCGCGAGCTGATCCAGGCCGCCCGGGCGGCCCTCGACGTCGCCGAGGAGGTCGTCGCCGACCCGGAGGCGCTCGCCTCCCTGGCCGGTGCGCTGTCGACGGTGGGGGACCTCGCCCGGCGGGCCACCGGCGGGTCGGCGCGGGCACGCGGGGCGGGCGGCTCGGTGGTGGACCACGACGCCGAGCCCCGGGTCACCCGGATCACGGTGGCCTGAGCGCGCCCGACCCCGGTTGCCTCCGACCAGCCGACGCTGGGGCGGCGGCCCGCCCAGGGACCCGCGGCGGGACCCGGCGCGGGCGCCCGGTCGGTCGCCTACCATCGCCGGTGTCCCCGCCGCCCGGCCCGCCCGCCGTCGGCCGCGGGCACCCTGAATCGATCCGCGATCCCCTGCAGGAGGCGCCGTGGCGGTCATCACCGAAGCCGCGATCCGGGAGCTGGCATCGATGAAGGGACACAAGGCCCCGATCACGTCGTGCTACCTCGACGTCGACGGCCGCCGGTTGGCCCGCCACCAGGACCTGGAACACGAGGTGGACGTGCTCCTGAAGAGTGCCCGGGCGCGATCCGACGGCGATGCCTCGGTCCAGTCCGACCTCGCCCGCATCGAGAAGCTCGTGCGGAGCGGGCTCGACCGGTCCCACACCCGGGGCCTGGCCATCTTCGCCTGCACGGCCGAGCGGCTCTGGGAGGTGATCGAGCTCCCGGTGCCCGTCCGCACCCGGGTCGTGATCAACCATGTCCCCGCGGTGGGGCCGCTGGAATCGGTGCTGCGGGAGCACGAGCCGATCGGGGTGCTGCTGGCCGACCGCCAGCGGGCCCGGATGTTCGTGTTCGAGCTCGGCGAGCTGGTGGAGCGGTCGGAGCGGTTCGAGGCGGTGCCGCGGGCCACCGGACCCCGGGGCGAGCGCGACCGGGGCGGCGACCACCCGCAGGTGATGGAGCGGCACACCCACCAGCACCTCCGCAACGCCGCCCTGGTGGCGTTCGAGGTGTGGAGCCAGCACCCGTTCGATCACCTGGCCATCGCCGCGCCCGACAACCTGGCCCGCCAGCTGGCGGCCGAGCTGCACCCGTACCTCCACGACCGGCTGTGCGGCCGCCTCTCGGTGCCGGTCACGGCCGGCCACGCCGAGGTCCTCGCCGCGGCCCAGCAGATCGAGGCGGCGGTCGAGCGGAAGCGGGAGGCCCGGGTCGTGGACCGCCTGCGGGAGGCGGTGGCGGCGGACCGACGGGGCGTGGCCGGGCTCGCCGGCGTCGTCGAGGCGCTGGGCGACCACCGGGTCGACACGCTGCTGGTGTCCCGCGGCTTCGCCGCCCCGGGGTGGCGATGCCGGGGATGCGACACGCTGGCGGCGATGGGGCGACGCTGCAAGCGGTGCGGCGGCGAGATGGTCGAGGTCGACGACCTGGTGGAGGACGTCGTCGAGGAGGCCCTGGCCCAGTCGTGCCAGGTCGAGATCTGCGTCGGCAACGCCGACCTCGACGTCATGGGCCGCGTGGGCGCCCTGCTCCGCTATTGACCGCCCCGCGGGGCCGGCTGCTCGCTGGCATCGACATCGGGGGGACGAAGGTGCTCGGCGTCGCGCTCGACCCCGACCACCCGTCGCGGGTCGTCGACGAGGCCCGGGTGGCCACGCCGCCAGGCCTGGACCCGCTGCTCGACGCCATCGCCGATGTCGTCCGGCAGCTGTCGGACGGACCGGCCGGGCCGGTGGGCTCCGTGGGCGTCGGCATCGCCGGCCTGGTCGACCGGCAGGGCGTGCTCCGGGTCGGTCCGAACCTGCCGGGCGTGCGCTGGGTCCGGGTGGGCGAGGAGCTCCACCGTCGCCTCGGCCTCCCGGTCGAAGTGGACAACGACGCCACCTGCGCGACCTGGGGCGAGCACGTCGGCGGCGCGGCCCGCGGGGTGAGCGACGCGGTGTGCGTCACCCTCGGCACCGGCATCGGGGCCGGCATCATCGCGGAGGGCGTGCTGATGCGGGGCGCGCACGGGTTCGGCGGCGAGGCCGGCCACATGATCGTCGACCCCCACGGCCCGCTGTGCCCCTGCGGGCGCCGGGGCTGCTGGGAACGGTTTGCGTCGGGCAGCGGGCTCGGGCGGCTCGGCCGGGAGGCGGCGGAGGCCGGGCTGTTCCCGCGGGGCGCCGAGCTGGCCGGAGGGGAGCCGGCCTACGTCCGGGGCGAGCACGTGACCGCGGCCGCGTCGGAAGGCGACCCCGGGGCGCTGGCGGTGATCGACGCGTTCGCCTACTGGGTGGCGCTCGGGCTGGGCAACCTGGTCACGCTGCTGGACAGCTCGCTGATAGTGATCGGCGGCGGGCTGGTCGAGGCTGGCGAGCTGTTGCTGGCCCCGGTGCGGCGCGAGTTCGTGGCGCTGGAGATGAGCCCCGAGGAGCGGGCCGACGTGCGGATCGTCGCCGCGGAGCTGGGGGAGCGGGCCGGCGCGATCGGCGCCGCGCTGCTGGGCGGCCGGGACGCGGCCCGCCGATAGCGCTCGGGACACGGCGCGACCCTTGTGAGTCGACGCTCGTCGGTCGGTCCTGGTCAGTCGCCCGCCGCGTGGCGCTTGCGGCACGCCTCGATCTCGGTGGCCGCGGCGTCGCGGCCCTCCCACCCCCGCACATTGGAGTGCTTGTCGGGCTCTAGGACCTTGTAGACCTCGAAGAAGTGCTCGATCTCGTCGACGAGGTGGGGTGGCAGGTCGGCCATGTCCTCGACCTGCGCCCAGCGCGGGTCGCCGGCCGGCACGCAGAGGATCTTGGCGTCGGGGCCCTTGTCGTCCTCCATCCAGAACACGCCGACCGGCCGGGCGGTGATCCAGCAGCCCGGGAAGGTGGCGTCCTCGAGAAGGACGAGGGCGTCGAGGGGGTCGCCGTCCTCGGACAGCGTGTCCGGGATGAACCCGTAGTCGGCCGGATAGGTCATCGCGGTGAACAGGCGGCGGTCGAGGCGGAAGACGTGCTGGGCGTGGTCGTACTCGTACTTGTTGCGGCTGCCGCGGGGGATCTCGATGACGACGTCGATCTCGGTGGTCACCCGGAGATGATCCCCGACGTGGAGCTGACTGGCCAGTTACGGGACCCGGCCGGTTTACCGCCTCAGAGGTCGCGACCGGCCCCGGCTACCGTGAGGTCATGGAGTTCCGCCGCATCACCGGGTTGCCCCCGTACGTCTTCACGATCATCGACGGTCTGAAGATCGAGGCCCGGCGAGCTGGCATCGACGTGATCGACCTCGGCTTCGGCAACCCCGACATCCCGTCGCCCGACCTGGCGGTGTCCAAGCTCTGCGAGGCGGCCCACAACACTCGCAACCACCGGTACTCGGCCAGCCGGGGCATCCCCAAGCTGCGCCAGGCCCTGGCCGACCTCTACCGCCGCCGGTTCGACGTGGAGCTCGACCCGGACCGTGAGGTCATCACGACGATCGGCGCCAAGGAGGGCTTCTCCCACCTCATGTGGGTGCTGCTCGGTCCGGGCGACGCCGCGCTGGTGCCGTCGCCGTCGTACCCGATCCACATCTTCGCCCCGCTGTTCGCGGGGGCGTCGGCCCGGGAGATCCCCATGTCGACCGACGGGAACTTCATCGAGCGGGTCCACGAGGCCTACGAGTACTCGTGGCCCAAGCCCCGGGTCATCGTGCTCAACTTCCCCCACAACCCGACCACCGCCACGGTGGGGCTCGACTTCTTCCAGCAGGTCGTGGACTTCGCCCGCGAGCGAGAGATCATCGTCGTGCACGACAACGCCTACGCCGAGCTGGGCTACGACGGGTTCGAGCCGCCGTCGATCCTGCAGGCCGAGGGGGCCAAGGAGTGCGCGGTCGAGCTGTACTCGATGACCAAGTCGTTCTCGATGGCGGGCTGGCGGGTCGCCTTCCTGGCCGGCAACGCCGACGTGGTGCAGGCGCTGGCCAAGCTGAAGTCGTATCTCGACTACGGGACGTTCCAGCCCATCCAGATCGCCGCCACCGTGACGATGAACGAGGCGGTGGACTTCCCCCGGGAGGTCCAGGCCGTCTACCAGAGCCGCCGCGACGTGCTGATCGACGGCCTCCACGGCCTGGGCTGGGACGTGCCCCGGCCCCGGGGGACGATGTTCGCCTGGGCGCCGATCCCGGAGCCCTACCGGGAGATGGGGTCGGTCGAGTTCGCGTCGATGCTGGTGCGGGAGGCCCAGGTCGCCCTCTCACCGGGTGTCGGGTTCGGGCCGGGCGGCGAGGGCTACGTCCGGTTCGCGCTGATCGAGAACGAGCAGAGGACCCACCAGGCGCTCCGCAACCTCCGGCGGACGCTCACCAAGCTGGGCTGACGCCGGCGCCGTCAGCCGGCGCCGTTGTCCTGCTCGTGCAGGCCGCGCTTGACACCGGCCGTGAAGGCGGTGAGAAAGCCGTAGACGTCGTCGGCCGAGCGCCGTAGCTCCGGTGCCCGCTGCCCGCCGGCGGCCGGGCCCGTGCCGGGCTCGTGGTCGGGGCCGTGGAGGGGGACCGGGCGGGTCTGGGGGAGCTGCGCGCCCCGGACCCGGCGGGTCAGGCCCCCGGCCGTCTCGCCGCCGCGGTCGGCCGGCGGAGCCGGGGGGACGCCCAGGGAGGCGTCGGGGTCGAACGGGTCGCGGGGTTGGAACGGGGTGCCGAACGGCCCAACGGGGACCGGCGCCTCCGGGAACGCCGGCCCGGGCGGCAGCCAACCGCCGGCGGCCGGCGCCGGCTCGGGGGCGGACGCGGGCGCAGCGGACCACGCGGTGGGCTCGGGGGCCGGGTCGGCGCCGAACCCGGTCTGCTCCTGCCAGGGGGTGGGATCGGGGGACCGGTTGGCGTCGACCGGCCTCGGCCAGCCGGCGGGGGCGGCGGGTGGCTCGGGCTCCCGGGGCCGGGACACGGGCGTGCCCGAGTGCCCCCACAGGCCGGGGCGGGACCGGATCTCGGGTGGGTCGAGGCGCCCGGCCGCCCGGTCGGGCTCCAGGTTCGCAGCGTGTCGGCTGAGCGTGTCGAGCAGGTCGCCGGAGAGCGGGTCGACGCCGGCGGCCGCGGCTCCGGTGCGGGGCGACCGCTTGACCAGCCCGCTCGGGGTGCGGCTGGTCTCGGCGGACGTGGGGGGGACCAGGACCGGCGGGACGAACGGTGCCGGATCGGGGGGCGGCGGGACGAACGGTGCCGGATCGGGGGCCGGCGGGACGAACGGTGCCGGATCGGGGGGCGGTGGGGGCGGCGGTGGGGGGGCCGGAGCGGCGGCCGGGGCCGCCGGCTCGCCGGTGCGCCAGTCGGCGACCTCCCGCCCGCCGGTCTGCCACCCACCGGTGTGCCACTCCCCGGGCTGCCACTCGTCGTCCGGCTGGTCCCACGGCAGGCGCCCGACCGGCCCGGACGGCCCGATCGGGGCGGGCATGCCGGCGGCGGGCAGCGCCCGCATGCCGTGCGGCGGCGTCACCGGGTTGGCCAGGGCGACGTCGGGGCCGGTCAGCATCGTGGCCGGAAGGTCGATCGTGGCGGTGATGCCATTGCCCGGCGCGTTGTCGAGGTGGACCTCGATGTCGTGGCGGGCGGCCAGGTTGCCTGCCACGTAGTGGCCCAGGTAGCGGGACGGGGCGATGGTGAAGCTCTCGGCGCCAGCGAGGCGGCGGTTGGCGGCGGCGATGTCGGACGTCGGCATGCCCAGGCCCGAGTCGATGACGGCCAGCGTGTAGCCGTCGGGGCGGCTGCGGCCCCGGATGTCGACGGTCTGGTCGGGGGGCGAGAACACGAGCGCGTTCTCGACCAGCTCGGCCAGCAGGTGGGCCAGGTCGGCGGCGGCGGAGCCGACGATGGTGGCCGGCTCGACGCCCCGGACGGTCACTCGTTGGTAGTCCTCGACCTCGCCCAACGCGGCCCGGATGACGTCGGTGACACGCACCGGCGCCGCCCACTTGCGGGGCGGCTCGATGCCGGCCAGCACCAGCAGCGACTCGGCGTTGCGCCGCATGCGGGTGGCGAGGTGGTCGAGGCGGAAGAGGTTGGCGAGGGTGTCGGGGTCGGCCTCGTTGGATTCGAGCTCGGTGATGAAGTCGAGCTGGCGGCCGAGCAGGTTCTGGTTGCGGCGGCCCAGGTTGACGAAGCTGTCGGCGATGTTGCGGCGCAGCACCGCCTGCTCGACGGCCAGATCGAGTGCCGTGTCCTGCACGGTGTTGAGCGCGGCGGCAACGTCGGCGACCTCGTCGCGGGTCTCGATCGTCACGGGATCGATCGTCGGAACGCTCACGTCGTCGCCCAGCGGCGTCTCGAGGATGTCCACGACGGCGTCGGGCAGCTTGCGCTCGGCCATGTTCTTGGCCTGGCGGGTCAGCGACCGCAGCGGCCGGGTGATCGAGCGCGACACGAGCCAGGTCACCACCCCGGCGACGAGCACGGTCACCGCGGCGAGCACGGCGAACCAACGCTGCCGGGCGCTGGCCGCTGCCTCCAGGTCGGCCGCCTGGGCTCGCAGCGTCTCGGTGGTCGCCCTCCGGAACACCGTGTAGCCGAAGGTCTCGGGGTCCTCGCCCGCCGACGTGGTCATGACCGGCCCGATCTCGACCGTCTGGGTGGCCAGGGCCTCGTCGACCACCTGGGGGAACTCCACGATCTCCTCGGAGGAGAACAGGTCCTCGGCCAGCGGGCGGTAGGGGCCGGTCGCCTTGGTGGCGATGAGCTGCTCGTTGGCCCGGAGTTCGGCCAACCGCCGGGAGATGCCGGCGATCTCGGCGGGCGTGTTGACCCCGTCGGGGGCCTCGCCCCCGACCTGGGCCAGGAGCAGGTCGCGCACCAGCGCGGCGATCAGGTCGGTCTGATGGGCACTGAGATCGGTCAGCTCGGCGCCCCGGCGCAGCTCGGGCTCGTCGATGGCCAGCGCCACCCGCTTGTTGGCGTCGAAGAACGGCCGCATGATCTGCGAGTAGCCGTCGAAGGTGGCGGTCGCCTGCTCGATGTTGTAGAGGTTGCGCTGCTCGGCCGGCACCTCGTCGGTGTCGGCCCGGAGAGTGGCGAGCTGGGATGTCATCTCGAGCGCCGGGGCGTAGGCCTCGGCGATGTCGCTGCCCCGCTCCGCCACCTCCGCTCGGAACTCGTCGATCGCCGCGTCGACCGCCTCGCGGGTGCTGGTCAGGTCCTCCTCCGGCAGGGCGAAGCTCTCCGTCTGCCCGAGGATGTGGATGGCCGCCGCGTTGCGCTCGTCCTCTAGCACGCTCAGCAGGCTGAGCGGGCCGACCGATGCCTCCGCCAGCTCGGTCTGGGCCCGGACCGAGCGCGCCTCCCGGGCCGACTTCACCACCTCCAGCGACGTCACGACCACGAGCGCCGCCAGGGGCACGGCCAAGGCGCCGGCGAGCTTCATGCGAATCGGAACGCGGCGCACGGCTGCTCTCCGTTGGTGTGGCGGATGTTGTCGGTGCCCGAGAATGGCAGGTCCCCGGCGGAACGGCGCCGGGGCGTGCTACCCCGGGGCTGGAGCGGGCCCCAGCGGCCTGTCGACCGTCATCATTCCAGGTTGGGACTCGCCCGTCACCTGGAGCGCTGCGCGTCACGTCCCCCCTCCTGGGGGGAGCGGTGGAGCGACCGTCGTCAGGTGCCGTCGCCGCCCCGGCGGGTCTCGTCCAGGCCTCGCTGGATACCGGCCGTGAAGCTGGTGAGGAAGCTGTAGACGGCGTCGGCGGACGGCGGCGCCTGCGGCGGGCGCAACGGGCCCGTCGGCTGCCCGGACGGCGCCGCCGGCCCGGTGGGGGCGCGGCGCACAGCGTGGGGGCTGGTCGTGGGCATCTGCGCGCCACGGACCCGGCGGGTGAGGCCGCCGCTGGTGGCGCCATCCGGCCCGGGGGCCGGCGGGGTCCGGCGGCCGAGGGCACCGCCACCACCCAACCCTGCGCCCAGCCCGCCGCCGAGCGCCCCGGCCAGACCGCCGAGGCCCTCGCCGGGCCCGTTCGAGCGGTGGGGACCGTTCGGCCCCGGCACGGGCCCCCCGAGCCCCGTACCTGACGGGGCGGGCCCGGCGGGACCGGGAACCGGGGAGCCGTAGGGCTGTCTCTTATACACATCTGACGCTGCCGACGACCTGACCA
>JBKPHT010000314.1:0-11725 GCA_046730015.1 Actinomycetota bacterium | reverse complement strand
CACCAGAGCGAGCCGGCGATCACCACGCTCGTGCGACGTCTGATCGCGGCCGGCCTCGTGAACCGCACCGTGGACCCGAGCGACGGTCGGGCCCGGACTCTGGTCCTGACGGACAGCGGAGCTGCCGCCCTCCGACGCGCGAGCGCAGCCTTCGCCGTCATCAACGAACACATCGATGCTCAGCTCACCACCGAGGAGGTTCGACAGCTCACCGAAGCCCTGCGACGCCTCGCCGGGATCAGCGTCGGGTCGTCGATCCGTGACACGTGACGTCGCGAGGGTCGTTTCAGGGAGGTTGTGGATGACGGCATCGACGGTGGCCGGACGTGCGGACCGGCTGTGGCCCGGGGGCTGGTCCGGTGGCGGGGCTGGTGGCGGCGTCCGCCGCTGCATGCCCCAACGTAGGGACGGGTCTGTCAACGCTCGACCGAGGAGACGTCAAGATTTCGCCAGTCCGGGCGTCGACGGCGAGGCGGGTGAGGTGGCGCCGCCGCCGGGCAGGTGAGGTCTGGGGCGCCTACGACGCGCCACGAGCCGGCATCGGCGATCGGCGCGCACACCACCGTGCATTACCTCGAACCCGGCAGATCTTTCAACGATCCAGCTCGGGAGGACCTGGAGCAATCGTGGCTAGTGCGTCACGCTGACCAGCTCGAATTGCTCGTGGCCCCCCTCGGTCAGATGCTCTTCGACCTCGCCGATCCCGGCCGCGTAAGACTTCTGTTCCAGCTGTGGCTCCACCGGGCTCCACTCCTCGGTAACGAGCGCCGGGGTGAAGCTTCCGTACGCCACCGTCACGTTGGCATCGAGTCGAAGCACGTGCGCTTGGTCGAGGGCCTCACCTTTCGGGTGGTACTCCTGCCGGTACACATCGCCCGGCTGTGGGTTGGCGGGCATGATGATCCCGGGCTGGGCACCATGGACTCCCGCCTCCCACGAGTCACCTGCCTGCACGAAGTGGCCGTTCTTCAGCTCGAGAGAGTCCTCTCCCATGTACCAGACGTTGCCCTGTTCGTCCTGGGCGTACCAGTCGAACGTCCGCTCGACGGGGGTCCCGTTCTCGGACACTGTGTCCTTCACGACCGTGCAGGTGATCCCGACGATCTGCTTCGTCTGATCGGTCACCACCATGTCGTCGGTCTGCGCCGTGTGGCCCTTCGTACCCTTGTAGTGGAAGGCCGTGCCCGGCACGAGGGGGAAGTAGCGGTTGTCGATCGTGGCGACGAAGCTCGCCGGGTCGATGGACGGCTTGTAGCTTCCCCGCAGAGCCCAATCCGGCGGCGCCGGCTTCGATCTCTTGCTCGACGACGAACCCGCACTCGATGAGCTGCATCCGGCCGCGATCGCCAGGGTCAGCGCCATGGCGATCATCCCGACCAGTCGCGGCAATGTGGCGCGCTTGGGTCGATCAATCATGGTCTGCTCCGTTCCATTCCATCCACATCCCCCGTTGGCTGGACGGTACGAAGCGCCGCCTCCTCGATCCATCGAGGCACCGTCAAGGTTTGGCCACGACTCCGTCAGGTTGTCGACGGATCCTCGACGAAGGCCGACGCGTACCGCGCCGCCGTGTTCCTGGCCCCCACCTCGCCGATGCGGAACCTTGACATGACGCCGGTCGATCGCCGACGGAGTGGTCCCTACCTCACCACGCCCAGACGAGCTGAACGACGAGGAGCGTGACGATCGACGCGAAGCAGAACAGGTGCTCGCGGAAGATCGAACGGGCGAGCCTGCTCTGCACGGCAACCGGGTCGCGCCGGGCGCCCAGGCGGACCGCGCTCGGAACCGTGCGGGAGGCGGCGAGCCCGATCGGCACAGCTGCCAGGACCACGGACACCACGGAGACCCACCGAGGAGTGTCGTCTCCCGTCAACTGCAGCACGATGGCGAGCAGAGTGGCCAGCATGACGGCCGCGACCAGCCGGTTCATCGGGCGAGCCTCGGTCGTGACGCGGCGGTAGTAGCCGGCGACCGACGCCAGCACCGCGTCGGGCACGTCCTCGTTGCCGCGACCCAACACCTGCACGTCGAACATCAGGTCGAACCACAACACTGCGAGCAGGAAGCCGGCACCGGCTGCCACCATCGACTGCATGCCGGTGAGTCTGGCTCGCCTCGCCAAGATGTCCGCAGTTGGCCTCGCGTGCGGGGTTCGAATCGGGTGTCTTGTGGGAGTGTCGCCGGGGGCGGCCGACGCCGCTGTGTTAGGACGTAGGGGGCGTGGTGGTCGCCTGCTCGACGACCACGCCCGACGCCGAGTCGTAGAAGGGATCGGATGGCCGAGCTGCTCCTGCCGCTGGCCGAGAAGAAGGGCGACGAGTTTGCGCTCGTCGACGAGTTCGTCGAGCGCACCTATGTCGAGGTCAACGAGCGCGTCAACCGGCTTGTCAGCGCCGTGCGCGAGGCCGGTCTGGGCGTAGGGGCCGTCGCCGGATTGCTCAGCGGGAACCGCAACGAGTTCTTCGAGCTCAACACCGCGCTCGGGCACACTGGCATCACGTTCGTCCCGATCAACTGGCACTTCAGTCCCGAGGAGATCGCCTACGTCCTCGAGGACTCGGGCGCCACCGCCCTCTTCGCCGACCATCAGTACGGGGAGCTGGCCGTCGCCGCGGCCGAGCGCGTCAGCGCCGTGCGCCACAGGGTCATGTTCGGCGGCGGCCCCGCCGAGGGGTTCGTCGCCTACGAGGGGTTCGTCGCCTCAGGGGATCCCACCGAGCCGGCCAACCAGTGCGCAGGCTCCGTGATGTTCTACACGTCGGGGACCACCGGCAAGCCCAAGGGCGTGAAGTCGTCGGTCGTCCTGTCGGAGGGCCCGTTGGCTGCCATCCAAGCGACCGTCGACGCCTTCGGCATGCTGTTGAAGATCCCCAGGGGCGGTAAGGCGCTCGTGAACTCGCCGGTGTACCACGCCGGCCCCTACCTGATGTCAGTCGTGGCGTCTGGGCTCGACAACACCCTGGTCATCCGGCGCAGCTTCGACCCTGCGGAGATGTTGCGGCTGATCGACGAGCACCGGATCACTATCGCGTACGCGGTGCCCACCCACTTCGTGAGGCTCCTGCGGCTGCCCGAGGAGGTCAAGCGCTGCTTCGACGGGTCCAGCCTGCGGTACGTGTTGCACACCGCCGCGCCCTGCCCGCCGGAGGTCAAGCGCACGCTCATCGAGTGGTGGGGGCCGGTGATCTACGAGTTCTACGGGGCGACCGAGGGCGCTGGCTGCGGGACCGGGATCGACTCGGAGGAGTGGCTGAGGAAGCCCGGCAGCGTGGGGAGACCCCTGCCCACCTGCGAGCTGCTGATCCTCGACGAGCAGGAGACCCGGCTCGACACTCATCAGGTCGGCCAGATCTACTTCAAGAGCCTGCTCGGTACCGACTTCGAATACCACAACGCCCCCGAGAAAACCGCGGAATCCCATCTCGAGCCGGCGGTGTTCACCTTCGGGGACGTGGGCTACGTCGACCAGGACGGTTACCTGTTCCTCTCGGACCGCAAGATCGACATGATCATCTCGGGCGGGGTGAACATCTACCCTGCCGAGATCGAGTCGGTCCTCATCACCCACCCGAACGTGGCCGACGTGGCCGTTTTCGGCATCCCCAACGAGGAATTCGGGGAAGAGGTCAAGGCGGTGGTGCAGCCGGCCCCCGGGGTGGTGCCCTCCGAGGAGCTGGCCCGGGAGCTCACCGCGGTCTGCCGGAAGCACCTGGCCGGCTACAAGGCGCCCCGGTCGATCGACTTCATCGAGGACTTCCCGCGGACCGAGACCGGCAAGCTGCAGAAGCGGCTGCTCCGCGACCCCTACTGGGAGCGCCACGAACGGGCCATCTGACGCCTCCCTGACATCCGTTCCGGCTTGCGAGATTCTCGATGGCTGCAGGGAGGTCGTGGCCAGGTACGGCTCCGTCTGGCGAGATCGGGTCGGGGAAGCACGGGACAGCGTTGAGTGTCGCTTTGTCGTGGCGTTCGCTTCGCTGAACGCTCCCCTGCAGAGCGACGCCGGTATCGCGACGGGCCCCGTGCCCGGTATCCATCCGGTATCCGCGGTCTTGACGCCGCCGTGCTGGGCGCCGACGATTGCGAGCGGTGGGTATCGGGTTCCTTGGTCCGCTTCGGGTGGACGGGGCCGGGGCGTCACTCAGTCCGCGGGACCGGGTGGTGTTGGCGGCGTTGGCGGTGCGCGACGAGGGGTTGGCGGCCGACCAGTTGGCCGCGGCCGTCTGGGGCGACGAGCCGCCGGCGTCGTGGCCGAAGCAGGTGCAGATCTGCGTGATGCGGCTACGCCGCGCTTTGGGCCCGGACGCCATCGAGACCACGGCCGGCGGCTACCGGTTGGCGGTGATCGGCGACGACCTCGACACCCGCCGTTTCGAGGGTCTGGTCGAGCGCGGACGGACCTTGGCGGCCGACCGCGAGCCGGATCGGGCGGCGGCGACGCTGGCCCGCGCGCTTGCCCTGTGGCGCGGCGACCCGTTCGAGGACCTGGACGGCTGGCCGCCCGGCAGGGCCGAAGTCGCCCGCCTGGCGGAGCTGCGCCGCAGCGCGCAGGAGGATCTCCTGGACGCCCGCTTGGGGGCGGCCGAGCACCGGGAAGTGGCCGCCGAGGCCGAGGTTCTGGTCGCCGAGGAGCCGCTCAGGGAACGGCGCTGGGCCATCCTGGCGCTCGCCCAGTACCGCTCGGGCCGCCAGGGCGATGCGCTGCGGTCGCTGCACCAGGCGCGCCAGACCCTGGCGGAGGAGTTGGGCATCGACCCTGGCCCCGAGCTCGTGGACCTGGAGGCCGCGATCCTCCGCCAGGACCCGTCGTTGCTCGCCCTTGCCGAGCCGTTACCTGACGCCCGCGACGACTGTCCCTACAAGGGCCTCGCCGCCTACGACGAGGCCGACTCCGACAGCTTCTTCGGTCGCGAGGCCGATGTGGGCGCCTGCCTGGTGCGCCTGGAAGCGAGCCGGCTGCTGGCGGTCGCCGGCCCGTCGGGATGTGGGAAATCCTCGACGGTGCGCGCCGGCCTGGCGCCGGCACTCCGTTGCCGGGGTCGATCCGTCGCCGTCTTCGTGCCGGGTCCCGATCCGGATGCAGCCCTGACCGGGGAGCTGGCGCGGGACGGCCCCGCGCCGGTCCTCGTCGTCGACCAGTTCGAGGATCTCTTCACCCAGGGCGCGTCGGCGGAGGCCGTCAGCTCGTTCTGTGCGCGGTTGGTGGCACATGCCGAGGAGCGGGCGCCGGTCGTGGTGGTGGTGCGATCCGACCATCTCGCCGCAGTCGCCGGCGAGCCTGCGCTGGCGCGCCTGGTCGAGCAGGGCCTCTACCTGATGGGTCCGCTGCGGGGCGACGCGTTGCGCGCCGCGATCGAGGGGCCAACCCACCACGCGGGGCTGCGCCTCGAGCCCGGGCTGGTCGACCTGCTGGTGCGTGACACCGAGGGTGAGCCCGGCGCGCTCCCGCTGCTCTCGCACGCGCTCGTCGAGACATGGCGTCGCCGGGACGGTCGCGTGCTGACGGTCGAGGCCTACCGGGCGACGGGCGGCATCCGGGGGGCGGTGGCCCGCTCGGCCGACCGGCTCTACGAGAGCCTGCCTCCCGACCAACGCATCGTGCTGCGGTCGCTGCTGCTGCGGCTGGTCGCTCCGGTTCCCGACGGCGAACCGGTCCGGTCACGGGTGGCAAGCAGGGCCATCGGCGGCGATCCGGCGCGCGAGCGGGTCCTCGGGCTGTTGGTGCGGGCCCGCCTGGTCACCGCCGAGGAGACCACGGTCGAGCTTGCCCATGAGGCGCTGGCCCGGGCGTGGCCCCGGCTGCGCGCCTGGTTGGACGACGATGCCGCCGGCCAGCGGACCCTGCGACACCTGGCGGCAACGGCGGAAGGCTGGGAGGGTCTGGCCCGACCGGACGACGAGCTGTACCGCGGTGCCCGCCTCGACGCCGCGCTGGAATGGCGCGAGTCGGCCCAGCCCGACCTGACCGCGGTGGAGGCCGCCTTCCTCGACGCCTCGGAGGCCGCCGCCACCGCCGAGAGGCAGGCGGAGGCGGCGCGCGCCCGCCAGCAGGACCGCCAGAACCGCCGCCTGCGCGCCCTGCTGAGCGCGACGGCGATGCTCCTGGCAGTGGCGCTCGTCGCCGGCCTGGTCGCCGTGCGCCGCACGGACGACGCGCGCCACCAGCGCGACACCGCCCGAGCCGCGCAAGACGACGCCCGGCTCGAGGCGCTGGTCAACCGCTCGCTCGCCCTGCGCCCGACGGACCGGAGTGCGGCTGCGCTGCTGGCGGTCGAGGCCTACCGCCGCCGGCCCGACGCCCGGGCCTGGTCGGCGCTGCTCGGGACGTTCCAAAGCGCACCGGGCTTCATGGGCTATCGCTACCTGCCCGCCGAGTTCTACGTCAGTGGCGCCCTGGTGCCGGGCACGTCGACCGCCGTCATCGCGCTCGACGGGCGGGACCTCAAGCTCCTCGAGCTCGACAGCGGCGAGCTCGACGACCCGTTCCCGCCCCGTACCGCCATCCCGGCGACGGTGCCGGTGACCCAGGTGAGCGGCGACGGGCGCTTCGTGGCGCAGTTCCACGATGTCGACTCCACCGATCCCTGCTTCGACCTCGCCTACATCCGGGAGACCGACGGTCGCGGGTGCGCGGCGTTCTCGGTCCACGCGCTCGACACCGGCCGCCCGGTCCTCGGGCCCGTAACCCCGCCCTTCGGCCTCGGCGACGTGGCCATCAACCACGACGGCTCCCTCGTGGCCGTCAGCGGCGGCTACGACGGCGACGTCGCGTTGTACCGCACCGCCGACGGGCGGCTCGTCGGCACGGTTCCCGGCATCCCGCGCCCCGACGACGCCGTGATGGCCGGGGTCACGTACACCGCGGCCCTTGCCTTCGCTCCCGACGGCCGCCTGGTCATCGGCTCGACGGCCGGTCCCATCCGCGTCGTGGACCCCTCCACCGCGGACGTCGTCGCCACTCTCGACGCCCCGCCCCGCTCGTCGAACGTCAACCTCGTCGTGCTGCCGTCGGGCGTCGTGCTCGCCGCCGGTGACACGACGCTCGTCGCGGTCGACCTGTCCGCGGCCGGGACGCTGTGGACCGCTGACGGCCGCACGGGCAGCGATTTCGAGCCCTGCATGGGGCTGGCCCCCGCGGAGGGGACCGGGCGGTTCTACTGCGGCTCGTGGACTGGGGTGATCGAGGAGCGCGACCTGGCCACCGGGCAACGTACCGGCATGCGGCGGGAGGCCCAGCTGGGTGGCCTGTCCGACCTGGCGATCACCCCGGACGGCCGGGAGCTGGTCGTGTTCGGGGCTGCCGCTCCGGTGATCTCCCGCTGGCGGGTGGACGGCAGCGGGCCCGTGACCGCGCACGTCGCCGAGAGTCAGGTGGTCATCGATGGCTTCGACCCGTCGGGCGAGAAGCTGCTGGTCGCGGGTCGGGATGAGCTGACGGTCGGCAGCACCGACCGGCCCGACTTCGCCGTGTGGGACCCTGTGACCGACCGGGTCGTCGATCCCATCGACGAGGCCCTCTTCCATGCCATCTGGGCCGGCCCCGACCTGCTGGCCGTCGTCTACGCCGATGGCACCAGCGGCTACTACGACGTGGCCGCGCGCCGTCGCGTCGATCTCGGAGACGTTGCCGACGTCCGGGTTCCCGTGTCCCGGGCATGGTTGTCCGCCGGCGACACCCGTCTCTACGTCAGCCGCATCACCGACTCGGGCTGCGAGATCCGGACCTACGACCCCGCCGCCCGCACCCGGGTCGAGCCGACGATCACCCTGGACGACGGCTGTTTCCACGTCCGGTCGCTGTCCGCCACGCCCGACGGCGAGCGGGTCGTCGTGACCGCCCACGTTCTCGCCGACACCGATGTCTCGGGCGAGAGGTCCGGGGACAGGGTCACCACCGTCCACGACGGCGCCACCGGCGAACAGGTCGGCGCGCGGCTGCGCGGTCTCTCCGAGGTCGGCGTCACCGAAGACCTGCTCGCCGGCTCGGACTCGTCGGGCGGCATCACCCTCTACGACCTCGCCACGCTCCGCCCGGCGGGCAAGCTGCCCGGCGCCCGCGGGGTGGGCGCCCTCAGTTTCAGCGCCGACGGCACGGTGCTGCTGGCGGCGTCGTTCGACGCGACGGTGTCTCTTTACGACGTCGCCAGCCGTACCCGGATCGGCGAGCCCATCCCGGCGCGGTCACCCCGCCCAGACATGACTCCCGGGTTCGTGCGCCCCGACGGCAGGGCGGTCGCCGTGACCGACCGCAACGGGGTCGCCGTCTGGGACCTCGCCCCCGACCGCCTGGCCGACACCGCCTGCCAGTTGGCGGGCCGCAACCTCACCCGCACCGAGTGGGACAGCTACGTCGGCGGTCTGGGCGAGTACCGGGCCACCTGCCCGGAGCTCCCGCTGGACACCGGCGATCCCGCGGCGGCGTCCGGATCGGCGCCCTAGCCGCGTCCCGCACCGGGCCCCACGAGCTGCGGATACCCGTTGCATACCGCTCCGGTACACCGGCGGATACCCGCTCGGCCGACGCTCCCCGTGTCAGGCGCTGCCCTCGGGCAGCCGACACGGAGGAGCAACCATGGCATCGAACACCGAAACCATTGCGAGCGAGACCGGCACCGTTGGCCGTGACGTCCAGACGCCCCGGCGCCCGCCGCGATCCCGAGGGCGACGCGCCCTGCCCTGGGCCGCCATGGCGGTGGCGACCATCGCGACCGGCGCCCTCGCCGTCAGCGTCCTCACGGGGGGCGGCGACAGTACGGAGCAGCCAGCCAACCGGGCGGCGTTGCGGCACGAGGCGGAGCGCTACGTGGAATCGCTCGAGTCCCGGGCCGCCTCGGTCCCGGGCGCCAACCGGGCGGCGTTGCAGCACGAGGCGGAGCGCTACGTGGAGTGGCTGGAGTCCCGGGCGGCGTCGGTCTCGGGCGATGGCCCGACGGACGGCTCCGTGCCCGGCAACCTCCCTGCACTCGAACATCAGGCCGAGCAGTACGTCGACTGGTTGGAGTCCCGAGCCGGATCGATCTCGGAAACGACGGACCGTGACCGGTAGATGACCAGCGGCTTCGCACCGATCCTGTCGTTCGAAGGGGCGAGGTCAGCCGTCAGGTCGATGTCGCTCGCCACCTGGCCCTGTCGGTGTTCCTCGCCTGAGCGCGGAGCCCCCGTCCACCGGGGCGGCGGGTCGGGCGTGGGCGTTGGCCTCCTCAAAATCGAGTTGGGGCAGCGCGACCCCCGCAAGCTCATAGGCCTCTGGTTGGTCGAGCGTCTCGCGCTCGAGCAGTGCGCGTGCCAGTGCGTCGAGCCGCCCGCGCTCGCGCGTGAGGAGCTCGGTCACCTCTTCCTCGGCGCCGTCGACGATTCGGCGGACCTCCTCGTCGACCAGCTGCTGGGTCGGGGCCGAGGCGGGTGACGCGCCGGGCAGCAGCAAGCGGTCCTCGCGGCCGTCGGTGACCGCGATCGCGCCGATCGCATCGCTCATCCCCCAGCGGCCAACCATGCTGCGGGCGATCTGCGTCAGGTTCTGGATGTCCGACTCCGCGCCGGTGGTCAGGTCGCCGAACACGACCTTCTCGGCGGCGCGTCCGCCGAGCGCCACCTTGATCTTGGCGAGCAGCTCGTCCTGGCGGTAGCTGTAGCGATCGCTCTCCGGGGTGGCAAGCGTGACGCCGAGCGCCTGGCCACGCGGGATGATCGAGACCTTGCGCACCGGATCGGCGCCCGGGGTGAGCATGCCCACCAGCGCGTGACCGGACTCGTGGTAGGCGGTGCGCTCGCGATCGGCGTCGGTCATCACCACCTGGCGTTCGGCGCCGAGGACGATCTTCTCGATCGCGTCGGTGAAGTCGCGCTGCTCAACCGCCGCGTGATCACGGCGGGCGGCGAACAGCGCCGCCTCGTTGACGATCAGCGCGAGGTCGGCGCCGGTCGCGCCCGGCGTCGAGGCCGCGATGCGGTCGATGTCGACGTGGGGCGCGAGCGGCACCGAGCGGGTGTGGATCCTCAGGATCTCCACACGGCCCTTACGGTCGGGGGGCTGGACCGCGATACGGCGGTCGAAGCGCCCAGGGCGTAGGAGCGCCTGGTCGAGGACCTCGGGGCGGTTCGTCGCGCCGAGCACGATCACGTTCGTACCGGGCTCGAAGCCATCCATCTCGGTGAGGATCTGGTTGAGCGTCTGCTCGCGCTCGTCGTGACCGCCGCTGATCCCGCTCACGTTGCCCGCCCGAGAGCGGCCGACCGCGTCCAGCTCATCGATGAAGACGATCGCCGGCGCCGCCTCCTTGGCCTGCTTGAACAGATCGCGCACCCGCGACGCACCCACACCCACGATCGCCTCGACGAACTCCGAGGCCGACAACGAAAAGAAGGCAGCGTGCGCCTCGCCCGCCACCGCGCGGGCGAGCAGCGTCTTGCCGGTCCCCGGCGGCCCGTACAGCATCACCCCGCGAGGGACCCGTGCGCCGAGCTTCGTGTAGCGCTCCGGGTTCTTGAGGAAATCCACGACCTCGACGAGCTCGTCCTCCGCTTCGTCGATTCCGGCGACGTCGTCGAAGCTGACTCGCTCCTGGTCACCGGACCCGACCCGCCGCGCCGTGGAACGGCCGAAGCCTCCGAGGATCCCGCCCCCACCCGCCCCGGTCTGGCGACGGAACATCCAGATGAAGAACCCGACCAGCAGGAGCGTGGGCAGAAAGCCGAGCACGAGTGTCACCCACAGCGACCGGCCCTCGTCGGGCGCTTCGGCGTTGATGACCACATTCTGCTCGGTGAGCAGCCTGGTAAGCGCGGCTGGGTCGATGAACGCGGGGACCTCGGTCTCGAACCTGGTGACCGCCACGGGCTCGGCGTCGCCAGGCGGGTCGAACGTCGCCTCGCTCTTCAGCTGACCCTCGATGGAGTCCGCCCGAGAGCTGATCTCATCGACGTTGCCGGCCTCCACCTGGTCGACGAAGAACGGCTGGAATGGCACCCGCTCCCGCTCCTCCGGTCGCCCGGTCGCGAACGAGACCACGAGGTTCACCGCCAGGAGCGCAAGCACGAACCAGATGAAAAGCCTCCCGCGCGGGATCATGGGCGGCTTGGATGGGGCCGGGCTACCGCGTCCGTCGGGCGCCGGGTCCACGCGCCAGCCTGCTTCCGTCTTGCGGGGCGGTGGCGCGGTCTCGGGGGACGACTCAGGAGCCAGGCCGCTCACCGTACTCCCCCTGGCTGCCTCGCTCGCGCCCGGCGAGGACTTGGCCGCCGAGCTCGAGCGGTGGGGCGGTCGCGCGCAGGCTCGCGGTGGCCTTCCCCGCCGCGGCCGTGTTCCTGCACCGCGCCGTCGCGCTCCAGCCCGGCACCGTATGGGAGGATGACTGACCCCGTAAACGAAGCGGAGGTCCGGCAATGTCCGACGACCACACGATCATCGACGTTCACGCCGGCGACGACCCGTCTCCGCTCGCCGGAACGTGGGAGGTCGATCCGACTCATTCGGCGCTCGAGTTCGTTGCCCGCTACGCGATGTTCACACTCGTGCGGGGCCGCTTCACGTCGTTCTCCGGCACCGTCGTGATCGATCCGCCGCATCCTCAGGCGACGCAGATCGACGTCGACATCGACGCCTCGTCGGTCGACACGGCGATGGCGGTGCGCGACGCCCACCTGCTTGGCGCGGACTTCTTCGACGTCGAGCGACATCCGAAGCTCTCCTTCCGCTCCCGGGGGGCGACCGTGCTGGCCGCGG
>JBKPHT010000313.1:0-11840 GCA_046730015.1 Actinomycetota bacterium | reverse complement strand
ACGACCCCGTGGTCGTCGACCAGCAGCATCGGCCCGGTGAGCACCTGGCCGGGGAGCGTCGGCGGCAGCGGCGCCAGGCCCGCGGTCCCGAAGGCCGGGTCGAGCGCGGTGAGGTCGGCGTTCGCCCGCGCCACCACGTCGACGCCCGAGGTGCCGTCCAGGGTCGCCCGCCCGGTGAGGACCACGCCGCCCCTGGGGTCGATCGCCACGTCGGTCGCGCCGAGGTCGGTGCCGGCCAGAGCTCCCGGCGTGAACGCGGTGCCGTCCGGGTCGACACGGGACAGGCCGACGCCGGTCAGGTAGGCGGTGCCGTCGGGACCGACCGCCATCCAGCCGGTGAACGGCGGACCGGGCGGCCCGGGGCTGCCGGTGAACGGGTGGAGCAGCGACCCGCCGGTGCCGAAGGTGGTGTCGGGCTGGCCCGACGGCGTGAGGGCGTCGATCCGGAAGTCGAACGTGGCCGGCTCCACCCCGTGGGGCGGTATCAGCCGGGGCGGGTGGATGACGGTCCAGGCCACCAGCACGGTCCCGTCCGGCTGGAGTGCGATCGCGTTGGGGAACGACCCGCCGTCGTGGACGGCCACGCCGCCGTCGCCGAACGAGGTGTCGTTCTCGCCGCCGGGCGCGAGCTTCACCACCCGCCAGCCGGTGCCACCCCCGCCGAAGAACGCGGCCGGCTCCTGGTCGCCGACCTGGACGAGCAGAAAGGCCGAGCCGTCGGGAGCGACGGCCAGGTCGCGTACGGTGTGCAGTCCGGCGAGCCGGTCGGGGAGCAGCGGCGCGACGGGGTGGTCGTCGTCGGGCGTGCCGTGGCCGTCGTAGCGGCCGGCGACCACGCCGTCGCGGGTGTCGCCGGCGACCAGGATGTCGCCGCCCGGCAACCTGGCGGTGACGGTGAGGGTGTCGAACCCGGGCTGGCCGATGTCGTAGGCGACGCGCCCGCCGTCGCCGAAGGTCGGGTCGACGGCGCCGGCGTCGTCTACCGCGAGGAGGAGCACGTCGGACGGGCCGAGGCCGGCGGAGAAGGGCGGGGTGGCGCCGATCACGAGCACGCCCTGGCCGGTGGCGACGACCGCCACCCCCGACTCGGTCCGGTCGTAGGTGGCGATGCCGCCGTCGCCCCACGCAGGGTCGAGGGCGCCCGCGTCGGTGACCCGGGCGGTCTGGACGTTCCGGTCCGGCGCGACCGTGTCGGCCTGGACGACGATGCCGCCCGCGGTGACGGCCACGGACGCCTGCCGGCCCACGAGCAGGGGTACCGGGGCGACCCCGCCCGCGCCGAACCCGGTGTCGAGCGTGCGGTCGGGCGCGAGCTTGACGAGGACAGCACTGCGGTTGGGGAACACGAGCTCGGTGCCGGCCACGACGACCGAGCCGTCGCCGGCGACGGCGACGTCGTCCCACACCACGACGGTGGGCGACCCGGCGGGCAGGCCGATCGGCGGCGACGCCACGCCGGTCGTCGACACGAGCACCAGGCCCGCGGGCCCGCCGTCGACCAGCGACGAGGCGACGAACGAGCCGTCGGGGAGGGCGCCGAGGACGCCCCGAGAGGCGTTGCCGACGACGACGGTCCCGGTGCCGTCGGGCCCGAAGGACGTGTCGATGGTGCCGTCGGCCAGCAGCTTGGCCACCACGCCGTCGTTGCGGGGTTGGCCCCCGTCGCTGGTGCGGACGGCGGCGATCACGACGTCGTCACCTGCGGGCACGATGTCGGTGGCGAACCCGAACGGCACAGCCGGCTCGAGGTCCGGCAGCACGCGGGCGATCCCCCCGTTCCCGAAGCCGGGGTCGGGGTCGCCGTCGGGCTGGTAGCGGGCCACCAGCCAGCCGGTGATCGACCCGCTGCCGAAGATGCCACCGGCGAGCGCGATGTCGCCGTCCGGCATGACGGTGACGGCGGTGACGATGCCGTTGGGTATGGCGGTGTGGACGACGCCGCCGTCGCCGAAGCCCGGGTCGATGTCGCCGCCGGGTAGGAACCGCAGCAGCATGAAGTCGCCGCCCGTGTCGGTGACGACGACCAGCTTGCCGTCGGCCTGGCGGGTGGCCGCCACCGCGTTGTCGTCGCTGCGGACCCGGCCCGCGAAGCTCACGACCCCGTCGCCACCCCCGAAGGCGGGGTCGAGCTGGCCGCTCTCTCCGCCCACCTCGTAGTCGCAGCCGGCGACCAGCACCACCGCCACCACCGCCGCGAGCCAGCGTGACGCCCGGCCCGCGACCCGAAGAGTCGACGTCCGCACGGTCGGCCTCCTTCCGGGGACCGCCCCCAGACGGTCCGCCGCGACGCAGCGTAACCCGCGGTGTTACAGCGCGTAAGCCCCAGGGTGGTGAACAATGGGTGGCCGGCTCGAGGCGCCGGCGCCCGGATCAGGCCTTGACGCCGCGCAGGCCCTTCCACGCCAGCTCGGCGAGCTGCCGGGCGAGTGCGGCCGGGTCGGCGTCGCTGTTGGAGCGGAGCCAGTGGATGCTCGCCCCCTCGATCATCCCGACGATGCCATGGCCGAGGACCTGGCGGGCCTCGGCGCTCAGGCCCTCGATCTCGATGAGCCCGGCGACCAGGGCGGCCACCGCCCGCTCGGTCTGGTTCACGATCTCCGCGAACTCGCTGTCCCGGGCCAGGCCGCCGCCATACAGGAGCCTGAACGCGTCGCGGTGCCGGTTGACGTAGTCGAAGTAGGCGGCGAAGCCCATCTCGACCATCTCGTGCGGGCCGGGCGCCGCCGCGACCGCCTTGGTGATGGTGTCCTGCAGGTCACGGCCCACCTCCTCCAGCAGCTCGGCGAACAGGTCGCGCTTGGAGGTGAAGTGCTGGTAGAGGACCGGCTTGGTGACCCCGGCGGCCACCGCGATGTCGTTCATCGAGGCGTCGTGATAGCCCTCGTCCGCGAAGACGCGCAGGGCCACGGCGAGCAGTTGGCGGCGCCGACGGGCGGCGGGAAGGCGGGTCGACACAGCTACGTCCTTGGTGAGGGGCCGGGGTGGAGGAGGGTGGCGGACCCGTTGATCCCCCTCCGTGGTAACGCCCGGTGTCATGCCCTGACCGATAATTACCATACGGTAACAGTTAAGCACCGCTGATGCGTGGATGATGGCCGTCTCGTGACGCCCGGGCGAACGGACGGCGGTGCCCGCCGCCAGGCTCGGGTCACCCGCCGAGCCCGCGCTCGCGGTCGTCCCGGTCGGCGGCCTTCACCGCGTAGCCGGCGACGATCGCGGGCGCCAGCAGCAGCGACCCGACGACCAGCGCAGCGACGATCGTCGTCACCACCAGCGGCGTGAACCCGGCCGCGAACCCGACGACGAACAGCACCACCGCCGCGGCGAACAGGGCGTACCCGAGCCGCTGGGCCACCTCCGCGACCCGCGCCACCTGGCGCCTCCGGGCCAGCACCGGGTCGTCGCTCCGCTCCGTCATGCCCCGCATGGTGCCCGCCCCGGCCCCCGCCCACCAGACGAGCCGGCAGGACGTTCGCCGAGAGGCGCCCGCCCCCGCTGGACGGGCGCTGGCTCAGCCCTCGGTCGTCGGCATCTCGGTCAGGCCGCAGTCCACCATCGACGACAGGAGGTCGGACGTCTCCTCCGGCGTCAGCTCGCTGAACGGGTCGCCCGAGGCGCCGATCTCCTCCAGCTTCTCGAAGCCGAGCTGATCGAGCATCACCTGGGACATGCACTCGGCGGTATCCCGGTCGAAACCGCCCTCGCTCTCCATGGCGTCGGCCATGGCGTCGACGGTCTCCTCCTCGGTCAGTCCCTCGGGGAGGCCGCTGTCGCCGCCGTCGGTGGTGTCGGGGGTGTCCTCGGTGGTGTCGGACGAGTCGTCGGTGCCCTCGGTGGTGTCGCTCGTGTCGTCGGTCGCCGTGTCGTCGTCGTCGCCGCTGGTGACCACGAAGGCGACGATGGCGATGACCGCCACCACCAGCGCCGCGATCCCAGCGATGAGGCCGGTCGACGGGCCCGACTTCCGGGGGCCGCCGGGTGGGACCGGGCCGGTGCCGGAGTACGGAGGGTAGGGGCCGGACTGTCCCGGACCGCCGGGGCCGTACGGGGAGCCGGGCCCGGTGCCGTAGCCCGGGCCGCCGGGGCCGGGCGGGGGCGAGAACTGGCGGGTGGGGTCGGCCACCGCCGTCGGGTCGCCCGGGCCGCCGCCGGGACCGCCGGCGACTCCGCCGGGGCCCACCGGGTCGACGCCGGTGACACCGTTGTCGGAGACGTCGTCCGACCACTGGGCCCCGTCCCAGTAGCGGTACTCGTGGCGGGCGGTGGGGTCGGGGTGCCACCCGGGAGGGGGTGCGTTCATGGATCTTCCCTCGTCTCGTGCAGAGCGCCGGGCTCCGAAGGAGAGCAGCGTAGGCCAGCCCGGCGGCCAACCCATCGCGACCGCCGGTTCCGGGGCGCCGGAGGGTGGCGGATAGCGTGCGCGCGTGATCCACACCGAGGCCCGCGGGCACGTCACCGTGGTCACCATCGACCGGCCCGAGCGGCGCAACGCCGTCGACCACGCGGCGCTCGAGGCCCTGGCCGCGGCCCTCGACGGCTGCGGCGACGACATCCGGGCGGTCGTGCTGACCGGCGCCGGCGGCCAGTTCTGCGCAGGCGCCGACCTCGGCGGGGTCGAGGACACGGCGTTCAGCGACCTGCTGCGGACCGTGCTCGATCGGCTCCGCCTCGCGCCCTACGTGACCGTGGCCGCCGCCGACGGCGCTGCGCTGGGCGCCGGCACCCAGCTGGCCGTCGCCTGCGACCTCCGGGTCGCCACGCCGCAGGCCAGCTTCGGCATCCCGGCCGGGCGGCTCGGCCTGGCCGTCGATGCCTGGACCGTCCAGCGCCTGGCCGCGCTGGCCGGCCACGGCCCGGCCCGGGCCATGCTGCTCGCCGCCGAGGTCGTAAAGGGCGACGAGGCCCACCGGCTAGGCCTCGTGCAGCGGCTCGGCGGACTGGACGACGCCCTGGCCTGGGCCGACGACATCGCCGCCCTGGCCCCGCTCACCATCCGGGCCCACAAGGCGGCCCTGGAGGCGACGGCCGACGCCCCCGCGGCCTTCGCCCGGGCGTGGGCGAGCACCGACCTCCAGGAGGGGCTGGCCGCCTTCCGCGACCGCCGCCGCCCCGTGTTCCGGGGCACCTGACGCTAGAAGTTCGCCGGCAGCAGCCGGGAGAAGTTCTCGAAGAAGAAGAACAGCACGACCAGGAACACCGGCAGGCACACCAGGTAGGCCGGCCACTTCCGCCAGAGCTGGCCGAGCAGCCAGGCGGCGAGCCAGATGAAGCCGCAGGCGACGCCGAGCAGGACCGCCGGCCAGGCGGTCGCCCGCTCGCCGCCGAGCCCGGCGTCGAGGGACTGCCCGCCGCTCCCGCCGGCCTCCGCGTTCTCGCCGGCGTCCTCGTCGTCGCTCGGCGCCGGGCCCGGGGACGGAGGCGTCGCCGGGGCCGGGGCGGCGTCCCCGACCAGCGCGGCCACGATGACGATCCGCTGGCGGGCCGAGTACTTCGGGTGGCAGGCGGTGAGGGTGAGGCGGTCGTCGCCGAAGTCGTCGAGCACCTCGACCTGGTCGGGGTTGACGATCAGCTGCTCCCTGACCTCGTAGCGGAACGAGCCCTGCACGGTCGTGACCAGGATCTCGTCCCCCGGCCCCAACTCGTCCAGGCGGTTGAACGGCGCGCCGTAGGTCGTCCGGTGCCCGGCGATGGCGGCGTTGCCGGGCTGGCCGGGCAGCGGCGAGTCGGGATAATGGCCGGGGCCCTTCTTCAGGTCGGACACCTCGACGCCCTCGACCACGATCTTGTCGACGCCGATCGCCGGTATCCGCAGTTGGGCGACGGCGTCGCCGTCAGCCGGCGGGGCAGGCGGGGGCCCGGCCTCGGTGCTCGGCGGCTCGTCGGTGGACGGCGGCGCGATGCCACCCTCGGTGGTATCGGTGGTGGACGTGGCGCCCGTGCCGGCCTCGTCGAGGCGCTCCTCGAACTCGTTCTCCAACGACCGCTGGGCCTGCGCCTCGCGGATCCCGGTGCCCCACAGCTGGTACACCACGAACAGCAGGATCAGCACGCCAGCGGTGATGCACGTGCGTCCGATGGCGCCGAGGACCTTGGCCAACCGCATCCGGGGGAGAGTACCGACCGCCGCCCGTCGCCCGATCTTGGTGCCCGGAACCGCCGGTCAGTACCCTCGCGGGGTCGCCATGGAGCCGGTCGTCCACCTTCGCGCCGCCGTCGCGTTGCTCGGACGGTTCCCTGCACTCGCCGGCATCGACCTCGACGTTGAGCGCGGGGAGATCGTCCTGGTGCGCGGCCCCAACGGAGCAGGCAAGACGACGCTGCTGCGCGCCTGCGCGGGCCTGGTGCCGGTCGTCCGGGGGGAGGCCCGGGTGCTGGGCCACGACCTGCGGACCGACGCCCGCGCCGTCCGCCGCCGGGTCGGGCTGCAGGGCCACGCCACGGGCCTGTTCGACGAGCTCACCGTGGCCGGCAACGTCACGTTCTGGGGCCGGGCCTGCCGGGCCGGGCGCGCCGACATCGACGCTGCGCTGACCCTGGTCGGGATGGCCGGCCGGCTCGCCGACGTCCCGGTCGCCAAGCTGTCGGCCGGGCAGCGCCGGCGGACGTCGCTGGCCTGCCTGCTCGCCCGCCGGCCCGAGCTGTGGCTGCTCGACGAGCCCCACGCCGGGCTCGACTCCGAGGCCCGCGACCTGCTCGACGGCCTGGTCCGGCAGGCGGTCGGCCAGGGGGCGACGGTGATGATGGCGTCCCACGAGCACGACCGGGCCCGGGCCCTGGCCGACCGGGTCGTGACGCTGGCCGGTGGCACGACCGCGGCGGACACGGCCGGCGGCGTTCGGACGGCGGCGGCGCCTCCCGCTACCGAGCCGGCGCTCCCCGAGCCGGAGGCGTCCCATGTGGCGTGACGCCACCCTCGTCGCCGGCCGCGACCTGCGGATCGAGGCCCGCAGCCGGGTGGCGCTCCACCAGGTCGCCCCGTTCGCGCTGCTCGTGCTCGTGCTGTTCGCGTTCGCGCTCGACCCCGCCCGCCAGACGCTGGAGCAGGCGACCCCCGGCCTGTTCTGGATCACCGTCCTGTTCTCCGCGCTGCTGGCCATCTCCCGCAGCGCGGCGCTCGACGAGGGCGACGGTGTCCGCGACGCGCTCCGCCTGTCGGCCCTCGACCCTGGCGCCGTGTTCGTGGGCAAGACCCTGGCCGTGGCGGCCGAGCTGCTGGCCCTCGAGGTCCTGCTCGGCCTGGGCGTGATCGTGCTGTACGGGGCCGAACCGGCCGGCGTCGGCCTGCTCCTCGCCACCTGCCTCGCCGCCACCGTGGCCGTCGCCGCGACCGGTACGCTGTACGGCGCCCTGGTCAGCGGCCTGCGGGTGCGCGAGACGCTGCTCCCCCTGCTGCTGCTCCCCGTGCTGGCGCCGGTGCTCATCGGCGCCACCCGGGCGTTCGAGGCGGCGCTCGACGGGGCGCCTGCCGACGGCTGGCCGTGGTGCGGCCTGCTCGCCGTCTTCGCCGTTCTCTACTCGGTCGCCGGGGCACTCGCCTACGGCACGCTCCTGGAGGGCTCGTGACCGCCACAACCCCCGCCGGCACCTCGCCGGCACCGTCCCCGGGCTCCCCCCGCCCGGCGGGCACCCCGATCCCCGCCGCCCACGAACCGGCGCCGGCGACGACCGCGTCGCGGGCGACCCGCGTGCTCGGGTTGGCGGCGCTCGCCGCGCTGGCCCTGCTGGCGCTGTACGGGCTCGTCGTCAGCCCGGCCGACCGCGAGATGGCCGACTCGGTCCGGCTCATGTACGTCCACGTGCCGTCCGCCACCTACCTCTACGTCGGCTGCTTCTTCACCACGGTCGCCTCCGGCCTGTGGCTGTGGCGGCGCACCGCCGGCTGGGACGCCCTGGCCGAAGCCGGCGCCGAGGTGGCCCTGGTCTTCGCGCTCATCACGCTCGGCACCGGGTCGCTGTGGGGCCGTCCGACCTGGGGCACCTACTGGACCTGGGACGCCCGCCTCACCTCCACCGCCGTGCTCACCGCCCTGCTCGTCGGCTATCTGGCCCTCCGCAGGCTGGAGCTCGACCCCGACGCCCGCTCGACCCGCGCCGCCGTCCTCGGCCTGCTGCTCGTGCCGAACGTGATCATCGTCAACCGGTCGGTGGAGTGGTGGCGCTCGCTCCACCAGAAGTCGACCCTGGCGCGCATCGACCCCACGATCGAAGGCGACATGCTGGTCGCGCTCATGGTCGGGTTCCTGGCCCTGGGGCTGGTGTTCACCTGGCTGATGGTTCACCGCTTCCGGGTGGCCTGGCTCGAGCAGCAGGCCGACCGGCTCGATCTCGACGCCGCCCTCGCTCTCCGCCGGGCCGAGGCCGCTCCCGCAGGCGCGGGCCGGGAGGTGGAGGCATGATTGCCATGACCCACGCCGGCTACGTCGCCGCCGGTTGGCTCGGAGCCGGGGCCCTGCTCGCCGGCTACGCCGCCCACGTGATCCGCCGCGGCCGCAAGCTGTCCCGCCAGGTGCCCCCCGAGGAGCGCCGGTGGAGCTGACCCCGCGGACGCTCGACCCGGGGGACCACGACCACGACGGCGGCTCCCCGCCCCGCCGGCCCCGCCGGTCCCACCGCCGCTGGCTGCCGCTGCTCGTGCTGGTCGTGGTGGCCGGCGGGCTCGGCCTGTTCGCCTACAAGGGCCTGAACGACGCCACGCTGTACTTCCGCAACGCCGACGAGGCCGTGGCCCAGCGCGACAGCCTCGGCGACAAGCGGTTCCGGCTGCAGGGCACCGTGACCGGCGATCCGACCGAGGCCGACGGCGTCCTCCGCTTCGACGTCGCCTACAACGGCGTGTCGGTCGCGGTCCGCCACCGCGGCAGCCCGCCCGACCTGTTCCGGCCCGGCATCCCGGTGGTCCTGGAGGGGCGTTGGGACGGCTCTGTGTTCGCCAGCGACCGGATCCTGGTCAAGCACGACGAGAGCTACGAGTCCCGCGAGGACTACCGGACCCGCACGTCGGAGGCCGAGCAGGGCGGCGACGCGCCCGCCGGCGGGGAGCCGGCCGGGTGAACGCCGCGCTGGGCACCGCCGGCATCGTCCTCGGGCTGGCGGCATCGGTCGGCGGGGTGGCGAGCCTCGGCTTCGCCCTGGCGCGCCGCAACTTCCGGCTGATGGCCGTGGGGCGGTCGTACGTCCTGCTGGCGCTGGGCGGCGCGGTCCTGGCCGTGGCGGCGATGGAGCGGGCGCTGATCACCCGCGACTTCACGGTCCAGTACGTGGCAGACAACGGCTCCAGCCGCACCCCCGCCCTCTACAACGTGTCGACGCTGTGGGCCGCGCTGGAGGGCTCGCTGCTGCTGTGGGTGCTGATCCTCACGGTCTACATGGCGCTGGTCGTCCGCAAGTTCCGCCACCGCCTCGACGACCCCCTCGTCGGCTGGGCGATGCTCACCATGCTGGTGGTGAGCGGCTTCTTCTTCCTGCTGCTGCTGGCGCCGGCCAACCCGTTCCAGGCCTTCGACCCGCCCGCCGGGTTCGACGGGCCGGGGCCCAACCCCCTGCTGCAGAACCACCCACTGATGGCCGTCCACCCGCCGGTGCTCTACCTGGGCTACGTCGGGTTCACCGTGCCGTTCGCCTTCGCCGTGGCGGCGCTGGTGACCGGCCGGGTCGGGGAGGGCTGGCTGCTGGAGACCCGTCGGTGGACGCTGTTCGCCTGGGGGTTCCTCACCCTCGGCATCGTGCTCGGCGCCTGGTGGAGCTACGAGGTCCTCAACTGGGGCGGCTACTGGGGCTGGGATCCGGTCGAGAACGCGTCGCTGCTGCCGTGGCTGACCGGCACCGCCTACTTGCACTCGGTGATGGTGCAGGAGCGGCGGGGGATGCTGCGGGTCTGGAACCTGTCGCTGCTGTGCGCCACGTTCAGCCTCACGATCCTGGGGACCTTCCTCACCCGGTCGGGGATCATCGCCTCGGTCCACGCGTTCACCGAGGGGTCGATCGGGGCGTGGCTGCTCGGGTTCTTCGGGCTGACCGTGGCGGTGACCCTGGGCCTCATCGGCTGGCGGGGCGACCGCCTGCGGGCCCCGGGCCGCATCGATTCGCCGCTGTCCCGGGAGGGCGGCTTCCTGGCCAACAACCTGCTGTTCGCCGCGTTCGCCTTCGTCGTGCTGTTCGGGACCGTGTACCCGCTGCTGGTCGAGGCGCTCAACGGCGACCAGCTGTCGATCGGCAGCCCCTACTTCGAGCGGATGGCCGTGCCGTTCGGCCTGACGCTGCTGTTCCTCATGGCGGTGGCGCCGGTGCTGCCGTGGCGGAAGGCGTCGGGCGAGCTGCTGTCCCAGCGGCTGTTCTGGCCCGCCTGGGCCGGGACCGCTGCGGTGGTCGCGGCCGTGCTGCTCGGTGCCCGGGGCCTCGCCCCGCTGCTGGCGTTCGGGTTCGGCGGCTTCGCCGCCGGCGCCGCGGTCCGCCAGGTCGTGCTCGCCACCCGGCGCCAGGGCTGGCGGGGCCTGGTCGGCCGGACCAACGGCGGCATGATCGTCCACGTCGGCGTCGTGCTCATCGCCGTGGCGCTGGCCGCCTCGGGCAGCTACGACACCGAGCGGGAGCTGACCCTCGAGCGGGGCGACACCGCCGTGGTGGCCGGGCGCGAGATCGGCTACGTGGGGAGCCGGACGGTCGAGCAGTCGAACAAGACGTCGGTCCGGGCCCGGGTCACCGTCGACGGCGAGGTCCACGAGCCGGCCCTCAACCAGTTCGCCGGGAGCGAGCAGTCGATCGGCACCCCGTCGGTGGCGACCTCCCCGGTCCGGGACGTCTACCTCGCGCTGCTCCGGGCCCCGGCCGACGACGCCGGCGAGACCGTGGTGGTCCGGGTGGTGGTCCAGCCGCTGGTGATGTGGCTGTGGATCGGCGGGGTGGTCATGGCGCTCGGCACCGTGCTGGCCGCGTTCCCCGGCCGGCGGCGCAACCCGATCGACCCGGTGTCGGCGCCGGTGCCCGGCGACGACGAGGCGCGGACCGAGCCCGAGCCGGCGCCGGTCGTGGCCCGCGACGAGCCCGAGCGGGTCGAGGTCGGGACATGACGGACACGATCGATCGCCCCGTCGATCCTCCGGAGGACCCCGGCTCCGACGCGGTCGACGAGCTGCCCCGCCGGTCCCGGACCGGCAAGGTCGTGTCGGCGGTGGTGGCCGTGCTGCTGATCGGGTTCGTGGCCGTGCTGGCCACCCGCGAGCCGGCCAGCGAGCGGCGGGCCACGAGTCCCCTGTTGGGCAAGGCCGTCCCGGCGCTCGCCGGCGACACGCTCGACGGCGGCAGCTTCGACATCGACGACCACGCCGGCCGGTGGGTGGTGGTCAACTTCTTCGCCACCTGGTGCCTGCCGTGCCGCCAGGAGCACCCCGAGCTCCGGGCATTCGACGAGGAGCACCGCACGACGGGCGACGCGGCGGTCGTGAGCGTCCCCTACCGGGACGACGACGACAAGATCCGCGACTACTTCGCCGCCAACGGGGGCGAGTGGCCGGTGCTGGTCAACGACGAGGGCCGGGCGGCGACCACCTTCGGGGTGGTCAAGGTGCCGGAGACGTACCTGGTCGACCCGACCGGCCGGGTAGTGGCCAAGTTCGTGGGCGGCGTCACCCGGGCGGGCCTCGACGCCGAGATCCTGCGCCACGAGCGGGGTGCGCCGTGAGCCGCCGGCGTCGCACCGCGGGCTGGCTGGTGCTCGCCGCGGTCGCGCTGGCCGCGCTACTGGTCGGCGTGCTCGACCCCGGCGGGCCCCGGTCGGACGCGGACCGGGCCCGAGACCTGGCGAAGTCGGTGGCCTGCCCGGTGTGCGACGGGCAGTCGGTGGC
>JBKPHT010000312.1:0-8899 GCA_046730015.1 Actinomycetota bacterium | reverse complement strand
TTGTGATCGTCGGCAGCGTCAGATGTGTATAAGAGACAGGCCGCCAGGTGCTCGCCCGTCCGGGTGGCCGGCGCGCCCCGGGCTGCCAGGGCCGCGGCCAGCCGGGCGTGGAACCGGCGGCGGTCCGCCACCGGCGTCATCTCGGTCACCGCTGCCGCCACCAGCGGGGCCACGTCGCTGGTGCCCGGGGCCACCAGCCCGGCGGCGTGCAGGTCGTCGATGGCGGCGCCCAGGTCGTCCGGGGCGATCTCGGTCGTCGCACCCAGCAGCTCGTCGTCCAGGTCGGCGCCTGCGCTCAGGGCCTCCAGCACTGTCCGGGCCGCCGGGGCGAGCTGGTCGACCTCGGCCCGCAGCGCAGCGACGACCGCGGCGCCGGGCGGCCCCGGCTCCGCCGCCAGGCGGCCGGCGCTGACGGTGCCGGCCTCGACCCAGGCCCGCAGCAGCAGCTCGACCAGGCCGGGCATCCCCGGGGTGTGATCGTGGACGGCGTCGACCACCCGATCGTCCACCGCCGAGCCGAGCACGATCGCGGCCAGCTCGCCGGCCTCGGCCTCGTCCAGTGGCCCCAGCGCCGCCAGCGGCTGGCTCCGCCCGAGCACTGCGTCGAGCGCGGCCAGGTCCGGGTCACCCGGGACCGGGCGGTGGCTCACCACCAGGGCCAGCGACCGCTCCGCCGCCCGCTCGGCCACCCCGACGACCACCCGCAGCGACGCCGGATCGAGCCACTGGGCCTCGTCGACGACCAGGGCAGCCGACCCGCCGTCGAGGCGGGCGACCAGCGCGTCGCGCCCGGCCCGGACACGGGCGGCGACGCCGGCACCGTCCCCGGGCGCCGAAGCCTCGCGGGCCACCAGGTGGGCCACCGCGCCCAGCTCGTCGCCCTGCTCCAACCGGCGGCCGGTCATCCGCATGACCGGCACGTCGCGCTCGGCCAACCGGTCGACGATCGCCTCGACGACTGCGGCCGCGCCCGCGGTGCCGGGGGCTACGATCCCCAGCTGCGCCACCCCATCGTCGGGCACGGCGGCCCGGGCCACGCGCGCGACGCGGGACGGTTGGCGGGCAGGCATCGGGCCGAGATGCTAGTGGCCGCCCACAAGGGCACCGATGCGGGTCGGGGGGAGCCTCTAGGGTGCAGCCATGGACTTCGCCCTCAGCGCCAAGGCCGAGACTCTCCGCAGCGAGCTCGAGTCCTTCATGGACGATTGCGTCTACCCGAACGAGGCGCTCCACCACCGCCAGATCGCCGAGTCGGGCAACCCGCACACGCACCCGGCGGTCCTCGACGAGCTCAAGGTCGAGGCCCGAAAGCGGGGGCTGTGGAACCTCTTCCTGCCCCACGCCACCGAGTGGACCGAGGGACTGTCCAACCTCGACTACGCCCCGCTGGCCGAGATCACCGGCCGCAGCCCGATCGCCCCCGAGGCGCTCAACTGCTCGGCGCCCGACACCGGGAACATGGAGATCCTCACCATGTTCGGCACCGAGGAGCAGAAGGAGCGGTGGCTGCGCCCGCTGCTGGAGGGCGAGATCCGCTCGTGCTTCGCCATGACGGAGCCGGCCGTCGCCAGCTCCGACGCCACCAACATCTCGCTCCGCATCGAGCGGGACGGCGACGACTACGTGCTCAACGGGCGCAAGTGGTGGATCAGCGGCGCCGCCCGGGAGCGGTGCAAGGTCGCCATCGTCATGGGCAAGACCGACCCGGAGGCGCCGCCCCACCGGCAGCAGTCGATGATCCTCGTGCCGCTCGACACGCCGGGCCTGACCAACCTCCGCAACCTGCCGGTGTTCGGCTACCAGGACAACGAGGGCCACTGCGAGCTGGTGTTCGAGGACGTCCGGGTGCCGGCCGACTCGCTGCTCGGAGAGGAGGGCGGCGGGTTCGCGATGGCCCAGGCGCGGCTCGGCCCCGGGCGGATCCACCACTGCATGCGGGCGATCGGTGCGGCCGAGCGGGCGCTCGAGATGATGTGCCGCCGGGTCCGGGAGCGGACGGCGTTCGGCAAGCCGCTGGCCGAGCAGGGCGTCATCCAACAGTGGATCGCCGACAGCCGGATCGAGCTCGAGCAGGTGCGGCTGCTGGTGCTCAAGACCGCCTGGCTCATGGACACGGTCGGCAACAAGGGCGCCAGGACCGAGATCTCGGCCATCAAGGTGGCGGCGCCCGACGTCGCCCTGCGGGTCGTCGACCGGGCCATCCAGGCCCACGGTGCGCTCGGGGTGTCCGACGACGTGCCGCTCGCGTCGATGTACGCCCACCTGCGGACCCTGCGGCTGGCCGACGGTCCCGACGAGGTCCACCGCATGTCGGTCGCCCGGCGCGAGCTTCGCAAGTACGAGACGTGAGGCCGCGGCGGCGGCCCGTAGCGGGCGGCCGCCAGCATCTCGACTGGGCCGGGGTGGTACCTGCCGGTAACATCGCGCCGTTCCTGGGGATGGGGCACCAGAACCTCGCGAGGGGGGTCAACGCCATGATCCGGAGAGCCCTGTTGCTCCTGCTCGCGCTCGCGGTCCTGGGCGCCACGGCCGCGTGCGGCGGCGGAGACGGCGACGAGAAGGCGAAGGCAGACTCCACCGATCGCGAGGAGGGCGAGATCGGCGACGCCGCTGCGGTCCCCAACTCAACCGGCGCACCCGGCGGGGACACCGCCGGCTCGGCCACGGATTCCGCCACCGAGCCCGGACGACGGCACCCCCTCCGTCGTGACGGCGGCACCGATCCCGGAGTACACCGGCACCGGCAGCGCCGAGTTCTGCGCCCAGATGTCGTCGCTGCAGGGCTCGATGGAGGGCACCGACCCTGCCGCCGTCGACTACGCCGCGTTGGCCGACGAGATGGCCGCCATCGCCCCACCCCCGGAGCTGACGACCGACTGGGGCGTGTTCATCGAGACGCAGAAGCTGATCAGCTCCGACCCGACCGGCGCGGCGATGGAGAACCTCGACCAGGCCCAGGTCACCGCCTACGGCCAGGCCAGCAGCAACGTGTCGGCCTACCTGGCGGACATCTGCGGCCTCTGACCCGCGGTCACGCGGGCACCCGGCCGGCGCCCGCCGGTCAGGCGTTTGCCGGTGGCCGGTAGATCGTCAGGCTGACGCGGGTGCCCCCCTCGAGCGGGGCGAAGTCGAGCTCGTCCGTGAGCGTCCGCATCAGCGGGATGCCGAGACCGCTCTCGTGGCGCAGGCGCCGGGGGTCGGTGGCCGCCGGCAGGACCTCGACCCGGTCGGGGTCGAACCCCCGCCCGCGGTCGACGACCTCGACGGTCACCTGGTCGTCGTCGACCGTGCACCGGACCAGCACCGGCCCCTCCGCGTAGATCGCCTCGTGGGCCTCGATGGCGTTGGAGCAGGCCTCCGTCACCGCGATCTTCAGGTCGTCGAGCCGGGCAGGCCCCACCCCGGGGGCGAGCGAGCCGACCGTCGCGTCCACGACCAACCGGACCAACGACAGGTAGGCGGGCCGGGCCGGGATCTCCAGCTCGACGACCGCCGCCATCGGATCAGCCCCCGGCGACAGCCGCGTCGAGCGTGGGCAGCAGCGGCACCGCCTTGTCGAGACCTGTGATCTCGAACAGCCGCGTGATGCGCGACTGGGTGCAGACGAGCCGCAGGTCGCCCCCGTGGGTACGCGCCCGCTTGAGGGTGCTGACGATCGTCCCGAGTCCGGTGGAGTCGAGGAAGTCGACGCCGTCCAGGTCGAGCACCAGGCGCACCGAGCCGTCCGCGACCAGCTTGACGAACAGCTCCCGCAGCTCGGGCGAGGTCGCGACGTCGAGCTCGCCGTAGGCGGACACGACCGTCCACCCCGCCAGTTCGGTCACCTCGGTCCGGAGCTGCATGGTCTCGTGACACTACCGCCTGGTCTTCCTGGCTCCGCAGTGGGCGCCATCGGAGATTGGGGCTACACCGGTGGAATTCCACGGGCGTAACCTGTGCCTCGGCATGGCTCTCGTCGCCGCCGACCCGCTCGACATCCTGCAGGCCGCGCTGTCGGCCCGGGCCGGCGCACCGGCACCCTCGGGACCACCCGACCACCTGGTCTCGGTGGACGACCACCCGGGGGACGGGGGGCTCCACCTGGACTACCGGCAGGGCCCCTCCCCGCTCGTCGCCCTGCACCGGCTCCCGCCCCGGGCGTCCCGGCCCGGCACGCTGAGCCGCCCGCTGCCGCCGGCAGTGGCCGAGCACCTGGGCGTCCCGACCCTGTGGTGCCACCAGGCCGAGGCCATCGACCTCGCCCGGGCGGGGCGGTCGGTGGTGGTTGCCACCGGCACGGCGTCGGGCAAGTCCCTCTGCTACCAGGCGCCCATCGCCGAGGCCGCGGCCCAGCCCGTGCGCCGCGGCACCTCGCTGCTCATCTTCCCGACCAAGGCGCTCGCCCACGACCAGCTGCGGGCCCTGGCCGAGCGGGAGTACCCCGGGGTGGTCGCGGGCGCCTACGACGGTGACACCGGCACCGAGGAGCGGGCGTGGATCCGGCGGCACGCCACCGTGGTGCTCACCAACCCCGAGATGCTCCATAGCGGGATCCTTCCCCACCACGACCGGTGGGCGAAGTACCTCAGTCGCCTCTGCTACGTGGTGGTCGACGAGATGCACGCCTTCCGGGGGATCTTCGGCAGCCACGTCGCCCACCTCCTGCGGCGGCTCCGCCGGTTGGCCAACCACTACGGCGCCGACCCGACGTTCGTGTGCTGCTCGGCCACCATCGGCCGGCCCGAGCGCCTGGCCGCGGCGCTCTGCGGCGTGCCAGTGGAGGCCGTGGTCGACGACGGCTCGCCCCAGGGTGAGCGCCTCGTCGCGGTGTGGAACCCGCCCCACCTCGACGAGGTCACCGGCGCCCGGGCCTCGACCAACGGCGAGACCGCGGCATTGATGGCCGAGCTGGTGCGTTCCGGCCAGAAGACCATCGCCTTCTGCCGCAGCCGCCGGTCGACCGAGGTGGTGGCGGCCGACGTCCGCCGCCGGCTGCCCTCCCGCTCCCGCCGCCGGGTCCGGCCCTACCGGGGCGGCTACCTGGCCGAGGAGCGCCGCGACGTCGAGGACGAGCTGTTCGGCGGCCGGCTGGACGGTGTGGTCGCGACCAGTGCCCTCGAGCTCGGCATCGACGTCGGCGGACTCGACGCCGTCGTTCTCAACGGCTTCCCGGGCACGATCTCCTCGTTCTGGCAGCAGGCGGGCCGGGCGGGGCGGGCGGCCCGCCCGTCCGCCGCCGTGCTGGTCGCCGGGTCGGACCAGCTCGACCAGTGGATGGCCGCCCACCCCGACGAGCTGATCCACCGCCCACCGGAGCAGGTTGTGGTCAACCCCGCCAATCCCTTCGTGGCCGACGCCCACCTGCGGTGCGCCGCCCACGAGAAGCCGCTCACCCACGCCGACGAGCGCTACTGGCCCGGCCTGCTCGACGAGGTCGTGCTGCGGCTGGCGCTCGACGACCAGGTCGTCGTTCACGAGCGGGCCCGCGGCCGGGGGCCCCAGGCCCTGTACTCGGCCGGCGGCTGGCCCGCCCACGGGGTCGGCCTGCGGGTCGGCGCCGGCGGGCAGGTCATGCTCCGGACGGCCGAGGGCGAGGCCGTCGGCACCGTCGAGCTGGGCCGGGCGTGCGAGCAGGCACACCCGGGTGCCTCGTACCTCCACGCCGGGCAGTCGTGGCGGGTGGTCGAGCTCGACCTCGACGGGCGGGAGGCCGTCGTCGAGCCTGACGACGGCAGCACCTACACGGTCGCCCGGACCGACGTCGCCATCGAGATCGGCGGCACCGAGGCCCGGCGGCGGGTCGGGCGGTTCGAGGTCGGCCTCGGGCCGGTCGACGTGCACCAGACGGTGACCGGCTACCAGCGCAAGGACACGCTGACCGGCGCGTCGCTGGGCGTGACCCCCCTCGACCTGCCCACGTCGACGCTCACCACCCGGGCGTTCTGGTACCTGGTGCCGGACGCGCTGCTTGGGGCGGCCGGCGTCGACCGGGCCGACGCCCCTGGTGCCCTCCACGCCGCGGAGCACGCCGGGATCGGGGTGCTGCCGCTGTTCACCATCTGCGACCGGTGGGACGTCGGCGGCGTCTCGACCCTCCACCAGCCCGACCTCGGCGCGCCGGTGATCGTCATCTACGACGGTTACCAGGGCGGGGCCGGCGTCGCGGAGCTGGGGTTCGAAGCCGCGGAGCGCCACGTGGAGACGACGGCGGCTGTGATCGAGGCGTGCCCGTGCACGGCGGGCTGCCCGTCCTGCGTGCAGTCGCCCAAGTGCGGCAACGGCAACGAGCCGCTCGACAAGGCGGCCGCGCTGGCGCTGCTGCGCCACGCCCTGGCCTGACGGGGCGGTCATCGCTCGACCCGCATCGTGGCGCTGTCGGACAGGACGAGGTCGCCGAGCAGGTGGCCGACGAGCGGCAACCGCGACGGCGACCGGTAGCGGACGACAGCCCGCACCCGGCTGCCCACCCGACCCCGGCCGCTGACCTCGACGGACAGGGCTTCCGCCGCGAGGGGGCCGGCCGCCCGGGCGGCCCGGTCGGCGGCGGCCGGGTCGGTGTCGACCGCCGCCGCCCGCACCGCCTCGCGGGCCGCGTGGGTGACGAGGATCTGGTCCCGGACCACCAGGGCGATCTGGACCAGGGCAAGCAGGAGCAGCGCGACCAGCGGGAGGACGAGCGCCAGCTCGACCGTGGCCTGGCCGCCGTCGGAGCCGCCGCGCCGGGTGACGGGCCGCCGCCGGGTCACAGCGAGCCCGAAAGCTTGCCGATCACCGACTCGAACAGATCGGTGAAGCTGCCGGTGCCGTTGGCCCAGGCGATCACGCCGAGGGCGATGCCGCCGGCGGCCAGGATCACCAGGCCGTACTCGGCTGTCGCCTGGCCGCGATCGCCGGCGAGCCGGCAGCGGGTCGTGCGGCGGGCGGACAGTTGGGTGGTGAGTCGGGTGGTCAGGGAGCGGAACACGAGGGGACCTCCTCGGGGGTGCGGCGTTGCGGCCGCGGTGGGTTCGAGGGCTCAGCGAGCCGAGCGTTCCCGCGAGGAGCGGGACGACGGTGCGCATGACGAACGCGGCGAGCGTCGTGTGCACGAGTGGGAGGGGCAGGGGTTGGGGACACGGGGTGGATCGGGGGCTCAGCGAGCAGAGCGATGCCGACAGGCGCAGGACCACCGCGAGGAGTACGACCGCGGGAAGCGTCGTGAGCACGACCGAGGCGGAGAGTCATGGGGCGGAGCGGGTCACAGGCGGCACGGTCAGAGGCTCAGCGAGCCGAGTGATCCCGCCAGGAGCGGGACGACGGTGAGGAGCACGAACGCGGGGAGCGTCGTGAGCACGAGGGGAAAGAGCAGGGTCACGGGCAGGCGGCGGGCGGCCTCCTCGGCGCGGCGCCGGCGGCGGGCCCGGGCCTCGATGGCCACCCGGTCGAGCGCGTGGAGCAGCGGCGTGCCGTAGCGGTCGTGTTGGGCCAGGACGTCGACCAGCGGGCGGACAGGCGGCCCGGCTCTGGCCAGGACGTCGAGCGCCTCGGCGGTCGTGCCGCCGAGCGTGACCCGGGAGGCCGCCTCGGACAGCGAAGCGCCGAGCGGGCCGCCCGGGCGGTCGCCGATGGCCCGGAGGGCGGCGCTGACCGGCAGGCCTGCGGCCGTCGTGAGGGCGAGGAGGTCGACGACGTCCGGGACCTGGTCGTCGAGGTCGCCGTGGAGGCGGCGGCGGGCGGCTCGGGCCGAGGCGACCGGGATCAGGACCGCGCCGGCGACCACCGCCGCCGCCAGGGGCGGCGAGAGCGGGAGGAGGGCGCCGCCGGCCAGGGCGGCCACGCCGGTCCGACGGTCGGCGGCGCGATGTGCCCGCGGGGGTGGCTCGGCGCGGACGCCGGAGCGACGTGGCGCCGGGTGCGGCGCGGTGACGCTCGCCCGGGTGTTGATCCCGGCCTGGGCCGAGGCGAGGCACGCCCAGAGGTCGCGGTGGTCGAGGGCGTGGGCTCGGGGCGGGACTGGTCCCGGGACGAGTTTGGCCGTGATCCGGCGGAGGGTCGCGCCGAGGCGCTCGACGGGGCCGGGCAGGGACGGCGCCGGTGGTGGCGTGGGGTATGCCTCGCCAGCCGATGGGGGGAGGCGATGGGGTGGGCGGGGCGACAGGACGCTGTGGGCGAGCAGGAGCGTCCAACCCAGGCCCAGCACGACGGCGGCAGCGAGGAGCGGGGTCATTGGGTGCTCCGGCGGCACGGCAGCGTGATCGTGCTCCGGACGCGGGGAGCGCCCAGGCTGAGCGCGGTGGCGGCGGCACGGAGCGGGGTCATCGGGGGCCCCGGGGAGGGAAGGGTGGTCGGGCTCTGGATGGCGGGCCTCGTGCAACCAAGGTCGAGCGCGGGGCCGGCGGCGAGGAGCGGGGTCATCGGGCACTCCGGGGGGAGGGAAATGTGGTCGTGCTCTGGACGGCGGGCGGCGGGTAAGCAAGGCGGAGGGCGGGCCCGGCGGCGAGGAGCGGCGTCATCGGGGCGCTCCGGGGGTGCAGGGTGGTCGGGCTGGGGATGGCCGGCGGGCAGGGCGCACCAAGCCTGAGTTCATGGCCGGCGGGGAGGAGGCGGGTCATCGGGTGCCCCGGGTGAGGCGGGCCATCCAGACGGCGCCGGTGGCATCGAGGGCGAGGCCGCCGGTGAGGCAGAGCCAGCCGGCGGGCTCGCCGAGCAGGAAGCCCGCCGCCGCCGTGTCGCCGGCGACGAGGAGGGCGGCGAACGCCAGCGGGGCGACGGCCAGGACCAGGGCGCTGGTGCGGGCCTGGGTGGCGAGGGCCCGGCGCTCGGCGGCGAGGACGAGGCGCTCCCGCACGGTCGCCGCCACGCCGTCGACCGCCCGGGCCGGCGTCGAGCCGACCACCGTCGCCAGCACCAGGGACGTGGCGGCCAGGCGGGTGGCCGGGTC
>JBKPHT010000311.1:0-16566 GCA_046730015.1 Actinomycetota bacterium | reverse complement strand
CCGCCCGGGCGCCGGCCGCGGCGCCGCGGGTGCCGGCGGCCGAGCGGCGGCGGGACTCTCGTAGCACCCAGCGCCGGTCGAGCCGGCGGCGGACGGACTCGCGGCTCCGGTCACCCACCGACCGCCCCGGCGCCCCGTCGGGCCCGGGAGCGCCGTCGCGGTCGCCCCGGGTCAGCCGGCCGGTGAGGGCCATGGCCCCCTTGAGGCTGAAGATGTTGCCCATCCCGAGGTCCTTGAGCGCCCACCGCATCGCCCAGATGGCCGCCACCGGCGCCGCCGCCTGGAGCATCGCCGTCCCCAGGCCGGTCGTCAGCCCCGATCCGCCCGCCGCGCCGAACGCCCCCGTGAGGGCGCCGAGGGCGTTGATGACGCTGATGAGCAGCAGCAGCACGGCCAGCAGCGACACGAACGCGACCTTGGCGAACAGCGAGCCGGCGCCCAGGCGGACGTAGCGCCAGAACAGGCGGCGCGCCCCCTCGGTCGGCCACATGCCCAGCACCAGCAGCAGGGGCAGGGCGACGAAGAACAGGACGGTGAGGAACTGGGCCACCAGCGTCCCCAGCGCCAGGCCGCCGATCGCCCACAGGTAGATGCCGGCGATCACGATGGCCAGGAACGCGTGGGGCACCGACGACGGCAGGTTGTGGCCGTTGAGCGCGAACACCCAGTCCCGGGCCTCGGGCAGGTTCTCGCGGTCGGCCTCGGCGTAGGGGGCGACGGCCAGCCCGAACCCGCCGCCGCCCGCGGTCGCCTCCGCCAGCTCCTCGTCGCCGTAGACGGTGAACGCCTCGTCGATGTCGCCGGCGGTGCCGAACTGGAACGGCCCGTCGCCGTCCCGCACCCCCCACTTGGTGCCCCGGGGGTCGGGCTTGGTCGTGCCCGACCCGTCGGTGCCCCACCAGTCGGAGCAGGTCGACTCCCGCGACTCCGACGGCGGGGAGCCGAGGTTCCACATCAGCCGGAACTCGGGGTTGACCGCGAACCCGGGGCCGGACAGCGACGTGAGGCGGCCGTCGGCCTCCTCCTGGAGGTCGCTGCGGTCGTGGTACCAGCCGCAGGTGCCCCAGGCGACCATGCCCCGCCGGAAGTCCTTGTCGTCGTTGAAGCGGCCGAACGGCGCGCTGCCGCCCAGACCGGCCGCCGGCACCGCGGCGCCCTCGGACCCGAACGCGGCGGCCTGGATGGCGGCCTGCTGGGACGGCGGGATGTCGGACCGGTCCTCCAACATCCGGCAGTAGGCCCGCCGGGCGAGCGCCTCGTCGTCCCCGAACTGGGCGCCGATCCACAGGTCGAGATAGGCGGCCTCCCACAGCGACGACATCAGCGACGCCAGGTGGGGCTGGAACGCGACCGAGCCGACGAGGTCGCCGCCGCCCCGCGCCTCGTCGAACGACGACTGCATCTCGTCGACGTAGTAGTGGCAGTCGAGCAGGTTGTCGGGTGCGCCGGGGGCCGTGGCCCGGGGCGCGGCCTGGCTGATCCGGTCGGCGACCACGTTGGACATGCCGACGCCCCGCTCGGCCAGCCACGCCGGGCTCCCGGCGGCGGCGTCGCCCGAGCCCGACGGGGCGGCCCGGGCCAGCAGGAACAGCAGCAGGCCGAGGCACAGGAAGGGCCGGACGAGGTCGCGGGCCGAGTGCTCGCCGTCCCGCGCCAGCCGGGACACCACGGCGACGACCGCGACGGCGAGCACGAGCAGCCCCAGCCCGGACAGGGCGATGTCGGCGGCCATGGCGTAGCCGTCGTTGACCGGCTGGAGAGGCACCGGGGTCGAGCCGCCCTCCCCGTCGCCCCGGTTGAACAGGTCGAAGGCGAGCGCCGTGCGGGTGATCCACTGCAGGACGCGCCACATGAGGCCGGCCATGCCGTAGAGGAACGTCACCAGCGGCTGCATGACGTTGGCCTTGCCGATCTCGCTGGGCCCGTAGTTGCTGTAGAAGCTGTCGGCGTCGTCGGCCCACCGGTAGAAGGGCAGGCAGTCCCAGGCACCCGTGGCCTGGGACGCGTCCTCGACGCACGGGTCGGCCGCGCCCCCGGGCCCGGACTGGCCGGGTGACGCGGGCGCGGCGCCGGCCGGGGCCGCCGCGCCGACCAGCAGCACCGCGGCGGCCAGCACCACGGCCGCCGCAACGACCAGCACCGGGACGGCGTACCGGACGGACCGGGCGGCCCGCCCGGACGGTGCGGGCACCGGCGTCACCGCCCGCGCCCGGGCAGGATCTCTCCCCGCTCGCCGACCCGCCCCGGGTCGATCTCCACGGCCGACGACCGCAGCAGCACCCGGTCCCCCCGGGCGATCTCCTCCACCGGAACCGGGCACAGCCCGACGTACAGCCGGCCCTTCCGTCCCCGGTACTCGACCAGGGCGCGTCGGGCCCAGACGGTCCGCCACAGGTGGCGGGCGACCGGCTCGCCACCGGGCCGGGCGGTCACGGCCAGCCCGCCACCGGCGGCACCGAGGGCGACGAGGATGGCGAGCAGGTTCCACGACCCGAGCAGCCCCACCATGACCGCCCCGAGCGGCGCGGCCAGCAACGCCCCGCCGACCACGCCAGCGGCCTGGCGGACGGGGATGTTCACCACCCCGCGCCGGATCCGCCACGGCGCCCGCCGGGTCGACTCGCTGAAGCACACCATCTGCGGGCCGTCGCCGGGCATGGGGGCTCCGCTCGCCGCCCGCTCAGCCGAGCAGGTCGAAGAACCAGTCGGCGATCGACGTGACCGCGGTGAAGCCGAGGTCCGCCAGCTGGCCGATCAGGCTCGGCACGAACAGGAGGAGGGCGAGGATGGCGCCCCGGATCGCGGAGCCGAACGCCCTGTTCCGGCCGTCGTCCTTGGACTGCCAGATGGCCTTGATGATGAGGAAGGCGACCAGCAGCACCCCGATCCCGGCCATGGCCGAGGTGAGCCACGGGTTGCTCGCGAAGAAGTCGTCGATCATCGGTCCGGGGCTCGACTCGCCGGCGGGGCCGGTGGAGGTGCCGGGCTCCTGGATGAAGCGGGCGGCACCGACGAGCCCGTGGTAGCTGGATGTGGTGAGGTACGACACCGTCGGTCCCCCTGGTTGGTGTGCTCCTTCCGCGTGGAGCATTCCGACCGCGGCGGGGGGCCGACGCGCGCCGGCTAGGAGGCCCGTTCGCGCGCCAGCGCGGGGTCGGGGTCGTCGAGGGGGAGGTCGACGACCTCGGCCGGGGCCCGGGTGTCCGACTCGGCGACAGGCTCGGTGGCGGGCCGGCGGGGCAGCAGCGCCGCCGCGGCCGCTGCTGCTCCCGCCGCCACCACGGCCGCCACGACGGCGGCGGCCGACAGCCCGGAGACCAACGCGTCGCGGGCCGCGTCGGCCAGGTCGGCGGATGCGGCTGTGGGCAGGTCGCGGGCCACCCGGAGCGCCCCGGCCAGCCCCGTGCCGGCCGCGTCCTGCGCCGCGGCGGGGAGGTCGGCGGTGGCGGGGCCCAGCGCCGAGGCGAACCGGCTGGTCAGGATCGAGCCCAGGACCGCGACGCCGAGCGCTCCGCCCAGCTCGCGGCTGGTGTCGTTCATGGCCGAGCCGACGCCGGCCCGGCCGGCCGGGACGGCCGCCATGAGCAGCGTCGTGAGTGGCGTGCTGGTGCCGGCGATTCCGAGCGCCATCGGGACCAGGGCGGCGTAGGCGGCGACCACCGGGTTGTCCGGCGTGAGCTGGGCCATCGCCACCAGGCCGGCGGCGATGAGCCCGAGGCCGACCGGCACCACGCGGGCCGGGCCGTACCGTTCGACCAGCCGCGGTACGCGGGGCGACACGGTGAGCAGCACGCCCGGCACCGGCAGCAGGACGAGCCCGGCCTCCAGCGCCGTGTAGCCGAGCACCAGCTGGAAGTACTGTGCCAGCAGGAAGAACGTGCCGAACAGCGCGAAGTAGGCCAGGGCGATGCCGCCGGAGGAGACGCTGAACCGGCGGTCCGTGAACAGCCGCAGGTCGAGCATCGGCGAGCGGGCGGTCAGCTCCCGGGCGGCGAACAGCCCGAGGACGACGGCGGCCGCGCCGAAGGCCGACAGCGTCGGGGCCGACAGCCAGCCGTGGGTCGGGCCCTCGATGATGGCGTAGACAGCCAGGCTCACCCCGGCGATCGACGCCAGCGCCCCGGGGATGTCGAGCGGGTGGCCGTCGGGGTCCTTGGAGGTCGGCACCAGCCACCGGCCGGCCACCAGCGCCAGGAGCACGAGCGGCACGTTGACGAGGAAGACGGAGCCCCACCAGAAGTGCTCGAGCAGGAGGCCCGAGGCGACGGGCCCGACGGTGGCGCCACCCGCGGCGATGCCGGCCCACACCGCGATGGCCCGGCCCCGCTCCTCGGCCGGGAAGACGGTGGCCAGGATCGACAGGGTCGATGGCATCACGAACGCGGCCGCCACCCCCATCACCGCCCGGGCCGCGATCACCAGCCCGACCGAGTTGGCCGCGGTGGCAAGGGCCGCGCCGACCAGGAACAGCACGAGCCCGGCCTGCAGCGCGCCCTTCCGCCCGAACCGGTCGCCGAGGGCGCCGGCGGTGAACAGCAGCCCGGCGAACACGAGGGCGTAGGCGTCGACCAGCCACTGGAGCGCGCTCGTCGAGGCGTCGAGGTCGCGGGCCAGGGCCGGCAGGGCGACGTTGAGGCTGACGTTGCCGACCATGACGATCGTGAGGCTGAGGCAGAGGACGCCCAGCGTCCGCCACCTCCGGGCGTAGACCCCCGGGTCGATCTCCTCCACGGTCACGGCCGGGCCTCCCGTCCCGCGCGCAGGGTGAGGCCCCACCAGGCAAGGTCGTCGAGCATGGTCTTGGCCGCCGCCTCGCAGTCGTCCGGGGCGGTGGGCCGGCCGTCGGCGCCGAACAGCCGGTGGACCCTGGCCAGCGCGACGGTCTCGCGGATCGTGGTCGCGTGCAGCTCGGCGAACACGGTCCGCAGTTGCTCGACGGCCCGCTGGCCGGCGGCCACGCCGCCGTAGGACACGAACGCGACCGGCTTGCGCTCCCACTCCGACCGGGGGACGTCGATGGCCTGCTTCAGCGAGGCCGGGTACCCGTGGTTGTACTCCGGGGTGACCACGACGAACGCGTCGGCCCGGCCGATGCGATCGACGTAGGCCTGCACCTCCGGGGCGCGCCGGCGGGGCAGGACGGCGGGCAGGCCGACCTCGGCGAGGTCGACGACGTCGTAGGTCATGTCGGTGCGGGACCGCGCCTCGGCCATGAACCAGTCGACGACCACGTCGGCGAACCGACCCTCACGGGTGCTCCCGACGATCACGGCGACGGAGAGGGGGTCGGGGTCATGCGCCATGCCGCCGACGGTAAAAGCTCAAGCGCGCTTGAAGTCAAGCCCCCCTTTGGTTTCCCGAGGTCATAGGGGTCGGGGGCCGACCGCTATCGCCTCGGGTTCGGGGCATCTACGGCACGAGGACGATCTTTCCGAGGGTGTGGCGCCGCTCGAGCGCCGTGAACGCCTCCCGGACCTCGGTGAGCGGGTACGTGGCGGCGATCGGGACGTCGAGCCGGCCGGCGGCCACCAGGCCGGCGAGCTCATCGAGCACCTCGGGCCGGGCGCCGACCATGTTGCCGTCGGTCCTGGTGCCGTGGGCCCGGGCGGCGTCCCAGTCGACGATGGTGTCGATGCGGTCGGCGGCGACGCCGAGCGAGAGGGCGAGGTCCACGTAGCCGTCGCCGAACGTGTCGACGAACGCGTCCACCTGTCCACCGGCGGCGGCGCGGATGCGGTCGGCCACGCCGTCGCCGTAGGTGACGGGCGCGGCGCCGTGGTCCCGCAGCCAGTCGTGGTGGGCCTCCTCGGCCAGCCCGATCACCCGGGCGCCGGCGGCGACGGCGAGCTGGACGGCGATGGTCCCGACGCCGCCGGCGGCGCCGGACACGACCACGACGTCGCCGGGGCGGGGGTCGACCGCCTGGACCGCGGCCCACGCCGTGGTGCCGACGACGAACAGCGCGCCGGCGACCTCCCAGGGCACGCCCGACGGGCGGGCGACCACGTGGTCGGCGTCGACGACGACCAGCTCGGCATGACTGGCCCGGTCGTGAGTGAAGCCGATGACCTCGTCGCCCGGAGCCCAGGCCTCGACGCCGGGCCCGGCCTGCTCGACCACGCCGGCCAGGTCGCTCCCCTCCCCGGATGGGAACGTGGCGGGCCACCGGGAGTGCAACAGCCCCTTGCGGATGCTGGCCTCCCCCGGGTTGATCCCGGCGGCCCGCACCCGGACGAGCACCTGGCCCGGCCCGGGCACGGGGCGGGCGACGTCGACGACCCGGAGCACGTCGACGTCGCCGTAGTCGTCGAACCTGACGGCCAGCGGCATGGGCACCTCCTCGACAGCGGTCTCGACCGAGCCACAACGGCGCCACCCACGTTGCCATTCCTTCGACCACCCGCCGAGCCCCGGACGGTTCGGCGTCTCTCACCGCGCCCACGCGCGGTCAGAGACGACAGACCCGGGCCCTACCCGTAGAGTCGGCCCCCGTGGGGACAGGGGACACCACGCGGCGCACGCCGATCGGGACCGTCGCGGCGTTCGTCGAGTGCATCAACCGGGGGGACGTCGAGGGACTCGGCGAGCTGATGAGCGCCGAGCACGAGCTCCGGGTTCTCGACGCGGCGCCGCTGGTCGGGCGGGAGGCCAACGTCGACGCCTGGCGGGGCTACGCCGAGGCCTTCCCCGCCTACCGCATCGTCCCCCACGCCATGGCCGAGCGCCGCGGCACCGTGGCGCTGGCGGGCCACACGACCGGTTCGCACCTCGGGCTGCCGGACGAGGAGGAGAGCCGCCTCACGCTCATCTGGCTGGCCGACGTCGTCGGCGGCTCGGTGTGCTGCTGGCACGTGGTGCCCGACGACTCCGCGACCCGCCTGGCCCACGGCTTGCCCACGGTGCCCGCGGCGGCGGCCGGGCCGGGCGGTCCGGCCACCGTGCCCGCCGGGCGCACCGGGCCGTTCTGGGACGTGATCGCCGGCCGTGCGCCCCGGCCGGCCGTGGCCGACACGCTGGGCTGGGAGGCGATGGCCGTCGACCCCGACACGGGCACCATCGAGGTGGCGTTCACCGCCACCGACGCGTTCCTCAACCCGATGGGCAACGTCCAGGGCGGGATGCTGGCCGCCATGCTCGACGACACCCTCGGTCCGGCCCTGGTCGCCACCCTGGGGCCCGGCCGCTTCGCCCCCACCCTGGAGCTGAAGGTCAACTTCCTGCGGCCGGCCCGCCCGGGCCGGCTGATCGGGCGGGGGCGGGTGGTGCACAGGGGCGGGACCGTGGCGTTCCTGGAGGGGACGCTGGCCGAGGCCGGCGGTGAGGTGGTGGCCACCGCGACCGCCACCGCCCGGATCGTCGAGGTCGACCTGCCCGGTGCCCGGGGCCGGGAGGGCAGCTAGGGCGCCGGCTCGGCGCCGCCCTCCGTGGCCTCGGCGCCCTCCGCGCTCCCGCCCGCCTCGGCCGCCAGCACGGCCAGCGCCGCGGCGTGGAGCCCCGCCTTGAGCCGGCCGACCGAGGCGCCGTCCTTCCCGGCCAGCGCGGCCGCCCGGGCCACCGCGGCGGGCAGGAGACGGTCCTCGGGCACCGCCTCGTCGACCAGCCCGGCCGCCACGGCCTCGTCGCCCCCGTGGCGCCGGCCGCTCACCAGGGCCCGGAGCAGCACGTGACGTGGATAGCGGGCCTGCAGCACGGCGTCGAACCCGGGTGACATGGCCATCCCCAGGTCGACCTCGGGGAAGCAGAAGTAGCCCCGGTCGGACCGCATCACCCGGTCGTCGGCCGCCGCGGCGAGGATCGCCCCGGCCCCGAAGGCGTGGCCGTTGACCGCGGCGACGCTCGCCCCGGGGTACGCGAGCAGCCGGGCCAGCAGCCCGGAGAGGCGCCGCATCGCCGCCCCTGCGGCCTCGGCCCCGGCGGAGCCCATCCAGTCGAGGTCCAGGCCGTTGCTGAAGAACTTCCCGGCCCCGGTCAGGACCAGCGGGGTGCCGGTGGCCGCCGCGGCGGCCACGGCGTCGTCGAGGGCGGCGACGGAGTCGGCGTTGAACCGGTTCTCGCCGCCGTCCATGGTCAGGACGGTGACCCCGTCCACCTTCCGGGTGTCGAGCATCGGGCCATTCTGGCCCCGGCGTTGCCGATCGGACCGGGACGGCCTTAGCGTGCCCCGAGCCACCCACTCTCCGTAGCAGGGCCTGCGCTTGGCCGCCGCCTCGTAGGCCCGACTACGCGCCCGCGGGGTGCGAAGCCACCCCCGTGGGTGGACCATGGGTCTCCGAGGACGAGGAGAGCGGCATGGCCGACATCACGGCGCCGCGCTCGCCTTCGTCCAGCGCTTCGCCCAGCCCTGACCCCTGCTCCCCAGCGACTCCCCCACGATCCGGAGGTCGTCCCATGCCCACCATCACCGCCGCCGACGGCGCCGAGATCTTCTACAAGGACTGGGGCGGGGGCCCCGCCGTCGTCCTCAGCCACGGCTGGCCGCTCAACTCCGACAGCTGGGAGGCCCAGATGCTCTTCCTGGCGGAGAACGGCCACCGCTGCGTCGCCCACGACCGCCGGGGCCACGGCCGGTCGACCCAGACGTGGCACGGCAACGAGATGGACACCTACGCCGACGACCTGGCGGCCATCATCGACGCGCTCGACCTGCGGGACGCCAGCCTCGTCGGGTTCTCGACCGGGGGCGGCGAGGTGGCCCGCTACGTCGGCCGCCACGGCACGGCCCGGGTGGCCCGGGTGGCGCTGGTGTCGGCGGTGCCACCGTTCATGCTGAAGACCGACGACAACCCGGGCGGCGTGCCGATCGAGGTGTTCGACGGCCTCCGCGACCAGTCGCTTGCCGACCGGGCGCAGCTGTACCGCGACCTGGCCGACGGCCCGTTCTTCGGCCGCAACCACGGGATCGAGGTGTCCCAGGGCACCCGCGACAACTTCTGGCGCCAGGGCATGCAGTCGGGGCACCGCAACGCCTACGAGTGCATCGCCGCCTTCTCGGCCACTGACTTCCGGGGCGACCTGGCGGCGATCGACGTACCGACGCTGGTGATCCACGGCGACGATGACCAGGTGGTGCCGTTCGCGGTCGGGGGACAGGCGTCGGCGGCCCTGGTGACGGGGGCGACGCTGAAGGTCTACCCGGGCGCCCCCCACGGCATCACCGACACCCACAAGGAGCAGCTCGGCAACGACCTGCTGGAGTTCGTCAAGTCGTAGCCCGCGACGTGGCCGCGCGGGACGTCGTCCCCCGGGGTGCCTGCCGCCCGGTCGCTAGGCCACCGCGTCGAGCGCCGAGCCGCAGAGGCGCGTGAACTCGGCCGTCTCGTCGGCGTCGAGCACCGCGTAGTCGTGGGCGGTGGCCCGGTTCGTGAGGTCCTCGGCGGCGGCCCACCGCTCGGCCACGTCGGGCCCGAGCGGGGCCTCGTCCCACCCGAAGATGCTGATCATGTGGGGCGTCCGGTGGCGGACGGCGTCGCCCGGCTCGACGCCGCTGACGACCACGGCGGCCGCGTGGCGGGCCATCCGCAGCTCGCGGAGGCCGTTGAGCTGGTGGAGGGCGGCGGCCCGGGGGTCGTCGGGGACGGGGAGGCCGCGCCAGCCGGCGAAGATCGGGGCGCCGGCGACGGACGCGCCGGCGACGACCTTGCCCGCCAGCGCCGCGACGGTGGACCAGTCGTAGTCGCCCATGTGGTCGGCGGCCCAGCGGTGGCCGCAGCCGGCGAAGGCCTCGGCGGCTTCGGCCCGGGGCATGACGCCGGCGCTGGCGTCCCAGTTGGCCCGGACGACGTCGGGGTGGAAGAACGCCAGCGCCGCGGCCGCGACGTCGGCGTCCACGTCCCCGAGCACGCCGGCGCGGCCGGCGAAGTAGAAGGAGATGCCCTCGAACCCGTGCTCGCCGCCGACCGCGTAGGTTGCCGGGTCGAACATGAACCCCGAGCTGAGCTGGCCCACCGTCCTGGCCGTGGCGGCCGCGACCTGGTCACCGTTCATCGGCTGGTCCCCCTGTGCGCGTGCGGGGCGCCACTATCGCTAGATCGGTCGATCCAGTCAAGTTCATCGGTAGCGCGATGAGTCCCAGCGCCTGCCGTCGTTGCACCTTCCGTACCGACCACACCGAACACGACGGAGGCACGAGATGAGCACACCCCTGGACGGCCGGAACGCCATCATCTACGGCGGCGGCGGATCGATCGGCGGCGCCGTGGCCCGCGCGATGGCCCGCGACGGTGCCCGCGTGTTCCTCGCCGGGAGGACCCGCGGCGCGCTCGACGAGGTCGCCGCCGCGATCGCCGCCGACGGCGGCAGCGCGGACGTCGCCGTGCTCGACGCCCTCGACGAGCGGGCCGTCGACGACCACGTCGCCGCGGTCGCGTCCGAGGGCGGGTCCGTCGACATCTCGTTCAACCTCATCGCCCGCGGCGACGTGCAGGGCACCCCGCTGATCGACATGACCGCCGACGACCTGCTCCGAGCCGTCGACACCGGCCTGAGGTCCAACTTCCTCACCGCCCGGGCCGCCGGCCGGCGGATGGTCGAGCAAGGCTCCGGCGTCATCCTCCACCTCAACAGCGCGTCGGGCGAGGGCGCCATGCCCGGCATGGGCAGCACCGGCCCGGCCGACGCCGCCACCGAGTCGTTCATGCGCTACCTGGCCGCCGAGCTCGGGCCGCAGGGCGTCCGGGTCGTCGGCATCTGGACCGCCGGCGTCGCCGACTCGCTCACCAAGGACAAGCTCACCGAGGTCGCCCCCGGCGCCCCCGACCCCGCCCAGGTCGAGCAGATGATCGCCGGCATGGCCGCCCTCCGGCGGGCCCCGCGCCTGGCGAACGTGGCCGAGGTCGCCGCGTTCCTCGCCTCCGACCGGGCCGCCGGCATGACCGGGACGATGGCCAACGTGAGCTGCGGCCTCGTCCTCCGCTGACCCGCCCGCCCCGATCCCAAGGAGACCACCGCCATGGAACTGCGACTGGAAGTCGTGCTCCTGCCCGTCGCCGACGTCGACCGGGCCAAGTCGTTCTACACCGAGACGTTGGGCTTCAGCCTCGACGTCGACCACCGGGCGGGGGACGACTTCCGGGTCGTCCAGATGACCCCTCCCGGCTCGGGCTGCTCGGTCACCGTGGGCGTCGGCCTCACCGACGCCACCCCCGGCTCGGTCCGCGGCACCCACCTCGTCACCCCCGACATCCAGGCCACCCGGGACGAGCTGGCGGCCCGCGGGGTCCCCATCTCCCCCGTCCGCCACCTGGAGGAGGGGAAGTGGGTCGAGGGGGTCGACCCCGCCGACGCCGACTACGCCTCGTTCGCCGACTTCGCCGACCCGGACGGCAACACCTGGGTCCTCCAGGGCGTCCGCAACCGGCCCGCATTGGCATGACGACCGGCGGCGTCGAGGAGGTCATCGCCACCCAGCGCCACCGGCGCGAGCTGCACGTCCACTGCTACCGGATGCTCGCCTCCTACGACGAGGCCGAGGACGCCGTGCAGGAGACGTACCTGCGGGCGTGGCGGTCGCGCAACACGTTCGCCGGCGACGTGCTGGTCCGGGCCTGGCTCTACCGCATCGCCACCAACGTGTGCCTCGACGCCCTCCGGGCCCGGGCGCGGCGGCCGGTCGACCTGCACTCGTTCGCCGAGGTGCCGTGGATCCAGCCATACCCTGACCGGCTGCTCGACGAGATCGCCCCGGGCGACGACGAACCCGACGCGGTGGTCGTGGCCCGGGAGACGATCGAGCTCGCGTTCCTGGCCGCGCTCCAGGTGCTGCCGCCCCGGCAGCGTGCCACCCTGATTCTCCGGGACGTGATGGGTCAGCCGGCGGCCGAAGCGGCCGCCGCGCTCGGCACGACTGTCGCCGCCGCCAACAGCGCCCTCCAACGGGCCCGGGCGACGATGCAGGAGCACCTGCCGTCGCACCGGGTCGACTGGGGCGCCCGCGAGCCGTCGCCCGCCGAGAAGGCGCTGCTCGACCAGTTCATCGACGCGCACGAGCGGTGCGACGCCGAGGCGGTCGTCGACGCCGCCACCCGCGACCTGCGGATCACCATGCCGCCGGCCCCCTACGTGTTCGACGGGCTCGACGCCATCCTCCCGTCGCTGCGCACCGCGTTCGGTCCCGAGCGGGACGGCGACTGGCGGCTGGTGCCGACCCGGGCGAACCGGATGCCGACCGCCGCCAGCTACCTGCGGCGGCCGGGCGACACCGAGTTCCGGGCGTTCAAGTTCGACGTGCTGCGGATCGAGGAGGGCCGGATCGCCGAGGTCACGACGTTCGGCCCCGCCCTGTTCCCGGCGTTCGCCCTCCCCCCGATCCTGGAGGTCCCCTGACCCGCCCGGCTACTCGACCATGTGGAGGGCGAAGGCCACCGCGAACCCCGCGGTGGTGAGCAGCCCGACCTGCTTGCCACCGTTGTCGAACGCCTCCGGCACCATCGTGTCGGCCAGCATCGTCAGCACCGCCCCGCCGGCGAACGCCAGCACGAACGCGAGGGTGCCGTCGGAGGCCGAGTCGAAGACGCCGTAGCCGGCCAGCGCGGCCAGCGCCGAGACCAGCGCCACGATCAGCCACAGGCGGAGCACCCGCCACGGCGACCAGCCCGAGGCCGTGAGTCCGCTGGTGGCGGCCAGGCCCTCGGGCAGGTTCGAGATGAACACCGCGGCGAGGAAGGCGACGCTGACCCCGGCGCCGCCCAGCAGGCCGACGCCCAGCACGAGCGACTCGGGGATGCCGTCGAGCACCGCGCCGAGCACGATGGCGAGGCCCGTGCCGGCGGCCTGCTCTCCGCCCGAGCTCTTCCGCTTGTCGCCGCCCATCCGGTCGATGACGGCGTCACCGGCGTAGAACGTCAGCGCCCCGGCCGCCAGCCCCAGCGCCACGGTGCCGGCGCCGTCGGCCGTCTCGACCGCCTCCTCGACCAGGTCGAAGGCCACGGCGCTGACGAGCACCCCGCTGCCGAAGGCCATGATCCACCCCAGCACCCGCCGGGGGATCGGCACCAGCAGGGCGACGACGGCCCCGACGACCAGGGAGCTCGCCCCGACCGCCCCCCAGAAGAACGCCTCGCCCACGGGCGGACCCTACCGTCGGGCCTGCACGCGGGCGGGGACTCAGGCGGCCGCGGACTCCCAGGCGTCGATGATGTGGGGCCGGGGGACGAACACGTCGATGCCGCCGGCGTACACCCACACGGTCGGGGTGCGGCCCCGGCCGGCTGAGACCAGTGTGACGTCGTCGAGCCGGGAGCCGTCGGCCAGCGACAGGCTCACCGACCGCCCCTCGAGGCCGAGGAGCGCCCGGCGGTCGACACCGATGTCACGGGCCGACGCGGGGGTTTCGGTGGGATCGGGGATGGTGGTGTCGGTCAGCATCGGGAACTCCTCTGTCGTCAATGATTCGACGCAGGAGCGGTTCCGGATTCATCGCGCCGCGCCGTCAGCCGGCATCGCGTCGACTGACGGCGTCCGGCGCTCGGCTCAGGTCCGGGGGACCCAGCGGGCGGCGAACTCCTCGTCGGTGACGGTGGGCCCCGGCAGCGGGCCGGAGGGGGTGGCCCGCAGGCCGTCGAGCATCAGCTCGGTGCACCGCAGTCGCAGGGTGAGGGTCCGCTCGGGGGTGGCGCCGAACGTGATGGCGGCGATCTGCTCGAAGATCAGGCCCATGTCGGCCACGGAGGCGTCGGGCCGGACGATGCCCGCCGCCTGGGCCCGGTCGAACAGCTTGACGTTCAGGCCCCCGGCGTACTCGGACATCTCGTACAGGGTCTGGTCGGGGGTGAACGTGCCGGCGAGGCGGAGGGTGAGCGAGTGGGTGTCGGCCTCGACCACCCGGCGGACGAAGGTGGCGAACGCCTCCCCGGGGTCGCCGTCGTCGCCCAGGCAGGCCTCGGCCAGCGCGATGTAGGTGGCCAGGCCGTCGGTGCACAACTTCCGCAGAAGGTCCTCCTTGCTCGGATAGCGGCGGTAGAGCGCGCTCATGCCGACCCCGGCCGTCTCGGCCACGGCGGACACGGGAGCGTCCGGGTCGGCGACGAACACCCGCCGGGCCGCCTCGAGGATCGCCTGGTCGTTGCGTGCGGCCTGGGCCTTGCGGCCGCTCATCGGCGCTGCCATGGAAAAGATCGTACCAGTCTCTTGAACGGAGTGTTCCGCTCCATTAAAGTATGGAACAGAGCAATCCATTCCGCTTTGAGAGGAGCCCGCCATGAGCACCCCGATCGTCGAGGCCCGAGGCCTCACCAAGAGCTTCGGCAAGGTCCAGGCCCTTGCCGGCCTCGACCTCGTCGCCCACAGCGGCCAGGTCGTCGCGGTGCTCGGCCCCAACGGCGCCGGCAAGACCACCTTCGTCCGCTCGGTCGCCACCCTCGCCGTCCCCGACGGTGGCGAGCTCCGGGTCGGCGGCATCGACGCCGTCCGCCACCCGGACCAGGTTCGCCGGATCATCGGCCTCGCCGGCCAGTACGCAGCGGTCGAGCCGGCCATGACCGGCCGGGAGAACGTGACGATGGTCGCCCGCCTCTACGGCCAGACCCGGCGCCAGGCCCGCGGCAACACCGCCGTCGTCCTCGACCAGCTCGGCCTCACCGACGCCGCCGACCGCCCTGTCAGCACCTACTCCGGCGGCATGCGGCGCCGGCTCGACCTGGGCGCCAGCCTCGTCGGCGCTCCGCGGCTGCTGGTGCTCGACGAGCCCACCACCGGCCTCGACCCCCGCAGCCGCAACGAGCTGTGGGACGCCATCCGGGCCATGGTCGCCGCCGGCACCGACGTCCTTCTCACCACCCAGTACCTCGACGAGGCCGACCAGCTCGCCCAGCGGATCGTGATCGTCGACAAGGGCCGGGTCATCGCCGACGGCACCCCCGGCGAGCTCAAGAGCCGGGCCGGGCGCGACGTCGTCGAGATCCGGGTCCACCGGCCCGCCGACCTCGACGTCGTCGCCGGATCGCTCGGCCGGCTGGGCGCCGAGGCGCCCCGGGTCGACGCCGGCGCCAACCGGGTGACCATCCCCGTCGACGGCGGCCGGGCCGTCATCGCCGAGGCCGTCCGGGCGTTGGACGCCCTGGCCGTCGAGGTCGACGACATCGGCCTGCGGCGCCCGACCCTCGACGAGGTCTTCCTCACCCTCACCGGCTCGGCGCCAGAGGCCGACGCCGAGATCGCCGACATCACCCCGACCACCGACGAGCAGACCGCTGCTCGCGCCGCCTGAGGAGATCACCGATGACCGCAGTCACCTTCGACGCCGGGCGGATCACGCCCGCCGCCCGGCCCGCCGGGGCCCTCACCGCCGCGACCGCTGTCGCCGCCCGTTCCGTCCGCAGATTCGTCCGCACCCCCCAGCTCCTGGTCATCAGCACGATCACCGGAGCGATGTTCCTGCTGATCTTCCGCTACGTGTTCGGCGGGGCGATCGGCACCGGGCCGGTCGAGTACGTCACGTTCATGGTGCCGGGCTACATCGTCACCAGTGTCCTGTTCACCGGGTCGAACGCCTCGTCGAGCGTCGCCCAGGACCTCGAGGAAGGGTTCACCGACCGCCTGCGGTCGCTGCCCGTGTCCCGCACCGCCGTCCTGGCCGGCCGGGTCGTGGCCGAGACGGCGCTGCTCGCGCTCGGCCTCGCCGCCACCGGCGCCATCGGCTTCGCCGTCGGGTTCCGCCCGCTCGGCACCGGGGTCGAGACCCTGGCCGCCTTCGGCCTGGTGCTGGTGTTCGGGTTCGCCTTCATGTGGATGTTCGTGTTCGTCGGCCTGGTGGCCGGGAACGTCCAGGCGGCCCAGGGCATGTCGCTGCTCATCTTCCCGCTGTCGTTCGTGTCGAGCGCCATGGTGCCGGTGGGGACGATGCCGGGCTGGATGCAGCCCATCGCCGAGAACCAGCCGGTCACGGTCATGACCAACGCCGTCCGGTCGCTGGCCCTGGGCGACCCGGCGCTGGCCGGGCTCGGGGGGTCGACCGCCCATTACGTGATCGTCTCGCTGGCCTGGGCGGCCGGGCTGGTGGCGGTGTTCGCCCCGCTGGCGGTGCTCCGCTTCCGCAGGAGCTGACCGTCGGGCTTCCCCCTCCGCCGCACCGTCCTCGGGTCCGGGTCGACGACCCGGGCCCGTGGCGCGCCCCGCCGGCGGCTGCGGTTCCCCCGGCCACCGGCCGGGTAGTCGGCCGGCATGGCCGGCAGCCGCACCCACCGGAAGGCCGAGCTGGCGGCGGTGGCCGCCGATGCGGCGGGCTGCACCCGCTGCGACCTCTACCGCCGGGCTACGCGGACGGTGTTCGGCGAGGGGCCCGTCGACGCCAAGCTGATGCTGGTGGGCGAGCAGCCGGGCGACCGTGAGGACATCGCCGGCCACCCCTTCGTGGGCCCCGCCGGGCGGCTCCTGTCGGACGCCCTGGCCGAGGCCGGGATCGGGCCCGGCGAGGCCTACGTCACCAACGCGGTCAAGCACTTCAAGTGGAAGGCCCGGGGCAAGCGCCGCATCCACGAGAAGCCCAACGCCGTCGAGATCCAGGCCTGCGCGACCTGGCTGGAACAGGAGCTCCAGCTGGTCCGGCCCCGGGTCGTCGTGTGCCTCGGGACC
>JBKPHT010000310.1:0-3290 GCA_046730015.1 Actinomycetota bacterium | reverse complement strand
TTCCGCTCCGACATACCGGCGCCGGGCCGGGCACACTCGGCGCATGAACGACACGTGCACGGTCCGGCCCGCCGGGGACGGCGACCTGGCGGGGGTGCTGGGCGTCCACGCTCGGCGGGACGACGCCGCGGGCACGCCGGCGCCGCCCACCGCCCGCCAGCGGGCCACGTGGGACCGGATCGTGGCGACGCCCGACCTCACCGTCTACCTGGCCGAGCGCGGCGGCGAGGCGGTCGGCACCGCCTCGGCCCTGCTCATGCCGAACCTCGGGTACGACTGCGCCCCGACCCTGTTCGTCGAGGCGGTGGTCGTGGCCGCCGGCCACCGCCGCCAAGGCATCGCCACTGCCCTCCTGCGCCGGGCCCTGGCCGACGCCGCCGAAGCGGGCGCCGACAAGGTCCAGGTCGTGTCGCACAAGCGCCACGCCGTCGACGGCGCCCACGCGCTCTACCTCGGCCTGGGGTTCACCGCCGAGGCGGAGGGCTTCCGGCTCTACCTCGGGGGCCTCCGGGCCCCGGGCTGATCCGGCCGGGCCTGGGTCGCCCGGTCGGCGTCGAACCGGGGCGCCCGGTCGCGGACGTTCCGCCGCGCCCGGACGGCCAGCTGACGGCAGGCGGCCTGGCTGCGGCCCACGATGCCGGCGACGTCCCGGTCATTCCGGCGTCAGCTCGATCTGGGTGGTGGCGACGCCCTTGCGCCGGTGCGCCCACGGGATGAGCCGGCCGTGCAGGACCGGGTACTTCGCCTCGATCCGCCGGGCGGCGGCCGCCGACTCGTCGCCGGCCAGGATCCGGGCCGTCGCGGCCAGCGGGTCGCCGGTCACCCGGCCCCGCAACGTGCACGGGGCGATCTCCACGCGGGCGGTGCGGCGCAACCGCTTCAGCTTGCCCGACGGGTCGTAGGTCCGGACGTAGGCCTGCGGGCCGTCGACGGCGATGTGGACCGGGGTGCCGACCGGCGTCCCGTCCTTGCGGTAGGTGGTGAGCAGCACCTGCCGGGCGTCGGCGAAGCGGGCGAGGGCGGCGGCCTGGTCTGCGGTGGGGGTCGTGTCGTGTTCCATGCCCGGTTGACGGCGCAGCGCCCCCGGGCTGTGACATCACCGGTGGCGGCGGGTCAGCCCCCCGTGCGGGGGACGACCGGAGCGCTGCGCCCGGTCCCGGCCGCGTGGGCCTCGTGCCCCGAGGTCGTCTCCTCGTGGTACTCGTCCTCGACGTTGACCGCCCAGATGTCGTGGTCGGCCCCGGCGACGATGTTCTCGACCGTGAGGATGGCCGTGTACATCGAGTGGTCCTGGTTGTTGTACTTGTGCATGCCGTTGCGGCCCACCGGGTGGATGTTGGGGGCCGTCTCGGCCAGCCAGGAGCGGATCGTCTCGACCTTGGTGACGTAGTCCTCGTCGTAGACCGGGTAGGCCTTGGGCATCCGCACGACGTGCCCGGCGATCACGTCGCCGGCGTCCATCAGGCCCATCGACGCCAGCTCGGCCTTGCCGGTCTCGACCAGCCACTCGTCGTCGGCCGACCACCAGTCGTCGCCCTCCGCCACCGTGTACTCGAGGCCGAGGACGTTGCGGCCGTCCTTGACCATGTACGGGGACCACGACCCGAAGTTCTGGACCCGCATGGTCTTGACCTCGGGGGCGTGGATGTAGATCCAGTTGTCGGTCCACGGCACCTTGTCGCCCGGGACCACCAGCGCGACCGACAGGAAGTCGCGGAACCGCAGGTCGTCGGCCGCCCGGCGGACCTCCGTCGGCGCGGGCGGGTCCAGGGCCCGCAGCAGGAGCGGGAACGGCATCGACGAGATCACGTGGTCGGCCGGGTACTCGGTGGTGACCCCGCCGGCGTCGGCGACGACCGCGGTGGCCCGGCCGCCCTCGTGGCGGATGCGGGTGACCGGGGTCTCCATGATCACCTTGGTGCCGGCCGCCTCGACCAGGTCGCGGCACCGCTCCCACATCATCCCGGGCCCGTACTTCGGGTACTGGAACTGCTCGATCAGGCTGGTGACCTGCCTCGACCGGGAGCGCCGGGCGAACAGGCGGGCCCGCAGCGGCTCCCACACCGCGTTCCACAGCGACATGCCCTTGATCCGCTGGGCGCCCCAGTCGGCGGAGATCTCCGACGCCGGCACGCCCCACACCTTCTCGTTGTAGGTCTTGAAGAAATGCTCGTAGAGGCGCCAGCCGTAGTCGGCGGCGATGTAGCCCTCGAGTGTGGAGCGGTCCTCGGGCGGTCGCACCCGCACCCACAGGTACGAGGCGACGCACCGCGCGGCCTCGACCGGGCCGAGGCTCCGAAGGGCGTTGCCGACCCGCAGCGGGTAGTCGATGAACTTGCCGTCGTAGTAGATGCGGCTAGACCGGGGCCGGAGCAGGAACTCGTCGTCGTCGAGGATCTCGTGCCACAGGGCCTCGACCCGGTCGACCTTGGTGAAGAACCGGTGGCCCCCGATGTCGAACCGGTAGCCGTCGCGGACGACGGTGCGGCTGATGCCGCCGACCGCGTCGTCGGCCTCGAGGACGGTGCTGGTGACGCCGGCCTTGGTGAGCTCGTAGGCGGCGGTCAGGCCGGCGGGGCCGGCGCCGATGACCACCACCCGGCCGGCGGGCGCGGGCGCGGGGTCACTCACGGGCTGTCTCCCCCAGCGGAAGCATCGCGTCACGGTACCAGCGCGTACGGCGGCGGGCCGGCTGGTGGTCGGCCTCGCCGGGCCGAACGGCTGACGGACGCTGTGTGACCGACGCCATGTGTGCGCCCAGCTCCGGTGGGTAGAGATCGTCGGGACCCAATCACCGGCAGAACGGGTACGCGGCACCCATGAGCCGACGCACCGGCACTCTCGACGACTCCATCGACCTCCCCGGCGAGCTCCGGGCCGCCCGTCGGGCGCGGCACCACGTGGCCGGCGCGCTCCGCTCCTGCGACTGGGACGAGGCCGACGTGGAGAAGGCCATGCTCGCCGTGTCGGAGCTGGTGGCCAACGCGGTCGTCCACGGCGGCGGCGACGTCCGCCTCCGCCTGAGGCTCGGCGACGACCTGCGGATCGAGGTGACCGACCGCCGGCCCGGCTCGGCCGTCCGCCCGCGGCCCCACGACCCCGGCCGGGTCGGGGGGCGGGGCCTCCATCTGGTCGACCACATGAGCCGCGCCTGGGGCGTCGCCCGGTCGGGCGGGGCCAAGACCGTCTGGTGCGAGCTCGAGCCGGGAGCCCCGCCGACACCCAGGTGACGGCCACCGCCTAACGTGCCGTGGGTGACATCGGGCGCGGGACGGAAGTAGGGCCAGGCG
>JBKPHT010000309.1:0-14555 GCA_046730015.1 Actinomycetota bacterium | reverse complement strand
GCCCGGCGGGACTTCGACCCCGCCTCGTTCGACCCGCAGGGCGACCTGCTCGCCCTCGTCGCCGAGCTGGAGCTCCTCGCTCTCATCGGCATCGTCGACCCGCCGCGCAAGGAGGCCAGGGACGCCATCGCCCTGTGCGGGGACGCCGGGATCCGGGTGCGGATGATCACCGGCGACCACGCCACCACCGCGGCCACCATCGCCGGTCAGCTCGGCATCGAGGGCCGGGCGCTGACGGGGGCGGAGTTCGCCGCGCTCCCCGACGACGAGCTCCACGCCCAGGTCGGCGACATCGGCGTCGTCGCCCGGGTCGCCCCCGAGGACAAGGTGCGCCTGGTCAGCATCCTCAAGGAGCAGGGCAACATCGTCGCCATGACCGGCGACGGCGTGAACGACGCGCCGGCGCTGGCCCGCGCCGACATCGGTGTGGCGATGGGGATCACCGGCACCGAGGTCACCAAGGACGCCGGCGAGATGATCCTCACGGACGACAACTTCGCCACGATCGTGGCCGCGGTCGAGGGCGGACGGGGCCTCTACGACAACCTGATGAAGTACGTCCGGGTCCAGATGATCATGCTCGCCGGGTTCATCCTCACGTTCGTCGGCGCCGGCATCTTCGAGATCGCCGACGGCGTGCCCCTGCTGCCGCTGCAGATCCTGTGGATCAACTTCGCCATCGACGTGCTGCTCGCGGTCGGCCTCGGCTTCGACGCGCCCAGCACCGGGCTCATGCAGCGTCGCCCGCGGTCGCCGGACGAGCCGGTCATCCCGCCGGCGCTCGGTGTCCGGCTCGGCGTGGCCGGCCTGCTCATCGCCATCGGCACGCTGACGGTGGTGTCGTGGGGAGAGGACCGCTACGGGCTGGCCGTCGCCACCACGATGGGCCTCGTCACCACGTCTCTGCTGCATGTGGCCGCGGCGCTGGAGTGGCGGGACCCGCGCCAGAGCGTGTTCCGGCGGGAGACCATCGCGAACGGGCGCTTCAACCTGCTGATGCTGGCGGCGGTGGCGCTGACCCTGCTGGTCACGACGCTGCCGGCGCTGCAGCGGATCTTCGACACGGTCGAGCTGAACGGCGACCAGTGGCGCGCCTGCCTGGTGGCCGTCGGCGCCTACGTCGCCCTGACCGAGGTGGGCAAGTTCGTCCTGCGCCGGCTCGATCCCGAGGGGGCCTGATGGTCGACGCCGGCGCCGCGCCCACCACCCGCGACGTGGTCCTGCGCGACCTGCGGGTCGAGCCGGGGTCCGCCGCGAACCTCGCCGACCGCTCGACCCGCTGGACCGGCGGCGGCGAGTACGCGGGCCTGTCCGCCGACGACCTCGACGCCGCGGCGAGGGACGTGCTCGCCCGGGGCGTCGCGCGGCTCACGGACGCCCAGGAGCTGCTGTGGGCGAGCGACACCTACGCCGTCCTCGTCGTGTTCCAGGCGATGGACGCCGCCGGCAAGGACTCGACGATCAAGCACGTGACGTCCGGGGTCAACCCCCAGGGCGTCGACGTGGTGTCGTTCAAGAAGCCGTCCAGCGACGAGCTCGACCACACGTTCCTGTGGCGCACCTCCAAGGCCCTCCCCGAGCGGGGCCGGATCGGGATCTTCAACCGGTCGCACTACGAGGAGGTCGTTGCCATCAGGGTCCACCCCGACTGGCTCGAGCGCCAGCACCTCCCCCCGGGCGAGCGCGGGCCGGCCTTCTGGGCCGACCGCTACGACGACCTCAACGCGTTCGAGCGGCACCTCGACCGCAACGGCACCAAGGTCGTCAAGTTCTTCCTCCACGTCTCCCGGGCCGAGCAGAAGCGGCGGTTCATGGCCCGGCTCGACAAGCCCGGGAAGCTGTGGAAGTTCAACGCCGCGGACGTCACCGAGCGGGCGCGCTGGGACGAGTACATGGCCGCCTACGAGGACGCCCTCACGGCCACCTCCACGTCGTGGGCGCCCTGGCACGTCGTCCCGGCCGACCACAAGCACGTGATGCAGGCGCTGGTCGCCGCGGTCGTGGCCGACACGATCGAGGGCCTCGACCTGCGGTGGCCGACCGTCACGGACGCCGACCGCGAGGCCAACGCCCGCGCCCGCACCGCGCTAGAAGCCGAGCCCGACGACTGACCCACGGAGGTACGAGAGAAATGCTGGCTGCCGAGTTCGGCACCGGCCAGGTCTTCTGGTCGATGCTGTGGTTCTTCCTGTTCTTCATCTGGATCTGGTTGCTGATCGTCATCTTCGGTGACATCTTCCGCAGCCCCGACTTGTCGGGGTGGGGCAAGGCCTTGTGGTCGATCTTCATCATCGTGCTGCCCTACCTGGGCGTCCTCGTGTACCTGATCGCCCGGGGGCACAAGATGCACGAGCACGCCGCCCGCGACGCGGCGACCCGGGAGGCGGCGTTCCGCGACTACGTGCAGAACGTCGCCGGCGCCGACAGCGGCGGCGGCACGGCCGGCGAGATCACCAAGCTGGCCGAGCTGCGCGACCGCGGGGTGATCACCGAGGACGAGTTCCAGCGGGCCAAGGCCCGGGCACTCGGGTGACGTGACCGAGCGGCTGGACACCGGCGTCGCCCCGCCGGCCACCGGGAGCCCCCGCCTGGGGCTCCTGCTAGCCATGGCGATGTTCGTGCTGGTCGTGGACACGTCGCTGATGAACGTGTCGATCTCGGCCGTGGTCCGGGACCTCGACACGACCGTCAGCGGCGTCCAGTCGGCGATCGCGCTCGAGGCGCTGGTGTCCGCCGCGTTCATCCTCATCGGCAGCAAGGTCGGCGACCTGTTCGGGCGCAAGCGGGCCTACGTCCTCGGCCTGCTCGGCTACGCCACCGGCGCCCTGGCCATGACGGTCGCCCAGGGCCTGACCACCATCATCGTGTTCTGGGCGATCATCGGCGGGCTCGGGGCGTCGCTGCTGCTGCCCGCCATGCAGTCGCTCATCCACGGCAACTTCGAGGGGCCGGCGCAGCGGAAGGTCTACGCCCTGGTCGGGGCGGCGGCCGCGGTGGCCGCCGCCGTCGGGCCCCTGCTGGGCGGGTTCATCACCACCTACCTGTCGTGGCGGGTCGCGTTCCTGCTGGAGGCGGTGGTCATCGCCATCGTCCTGTCGGGCATCGGGCTGGTGCGGGACGTGCCCTACACCGGGCCCCGGGCCGTCGACCCGATCGGCGCGATCCTGTCGGTGCTCGGCATGGGCGGCATCGTGCTCAGCATCCTGGTGTGGCAGGAGGGCGGCGAGGCGGTCGGTGCGCTGCTGCTCATCGGCGTGGTGGCCCTGGGCGCGCTGGTCCGCTGGCTCGTGCACGGCAAGCGGCGGGGCCGCCCGACGCTGCTCGACCCGGACCTGTTCCGGTCGAAGGTCTTCCGCCTGGGGATCTCCGGGCAGACCGCGCAGCAGGTGGCACTGGGCGGCACGATGATCGCCCTGCCGATCTACTTCCAGATGGTGCTGGAGTACGACGCGATGCGGGCGGGCCTCTCGCTCGCCCCGCTGTCGCTCACCATGTTCGCCATGGCGCTGCTCGCGGGCCGCAAGGCTGGGGACCGCCGGCCCAGCAGCGTCATCCGGGCGGGCTTCGCCCTCCTGGCGGCCGGCCTCGTGGTCCTGCTGCCGATCATCCCCCGGGCAGACTCGGGCTGGTCTTTCGTCCTCCCGCTCGTGATCATGGGCGCGGGGCTGGGCCTGCTGGTCTCCCAGCTCAACAACTACACCCTGGCCCCGGTCTCGGAGGAGCGGGTCAGCGAGGCCGCCGGGGTGAACTCCGCGGCCGGCTCGTTCGGCCTCTCGTTCGGCCTGGCCTTCGCCGGCGCCATCATGCTGGCGACGCTGTCGTTCGCGTTCACCGCCATGGCGGAGGACAGCTCGGTGCTCCCCGCCGGCGACCAGCAGCGCGTGGCCGAGGCCCTGGAGGACGACGCCGAGGTCTTGACCAACACCCAGCTCGACGAGCTGCTGGCGGACGAGCCCGAGGACGTCCAGGACGAGATCATCCGCATCAACACCGACGCCCGGCCCCGGGCCCTCCAGGTGGCGCTGCTCGTGCCCCTGCTCGCCGCCCTGGCCGGGCTTTTCACCTCGTTCCGCATGCTCCGGCTCCCCGAGCCGGAGCCGTCCACCGCGACGGAGGGAATGGCATGGGGCTGACCACCGAGGCCGGGCAGGGACCGCCGGCGACCACACTGACCATCCGCCAGGCAGCGTTCATCGGCGTCGGCGCCATGGTGGGCGCCGGCATCTTCGCCCTGCTCGGCTCGGCCGGCGAGGTCGCCGGTGCGGCCGTGTGGGTCTCCTTCCTGATCGCGGGCGCGGTCGCCGGCCTGCAGGGCTACTCGTTCGCCAAGTTCGGCGCGCGCTACCCGTCCGCGGGCGGGCTGCTGGAATACGTGGCCCGGGGGTTCGGCAACGGGCACACCACCGGCGTCACGGCCTGGCTGATCCTGGCCGCCAACGCCATCGTGACCGGGATGGTGGCGGTGTCGTTCGGCAGCTACGCCAGCACCGCGTTCGCGGACGGCGGGGAGGGCTGGGTGGCCGTGTTCGCCGTGCTCGTCGTGGTGGTCATGACGCTGCTCAACATCCTGGGGTCCCAGGCGGTCGCCCGGGCTCAGACCGTGGTGGTCATCGTGGTGCTGAGCATCCTCACCCTGTTCGCGGTCACGACGCTGGCGAACCTCGACCTCGACCTGCTGGCGTTCTCCGGGTACCCGCCGCTGCGGGACATCGTGTCGAGCGTGGCGCTGACGTTCTTCGCGTTCCTCGGGTTCGGCGTGATCACGTTCACGGCCAAGGACCTGCGGGACCCCTCCCGCGAGCTGCCGTGGGCCATCTACCTGGCGCTCGGCATCGCCACCACGATCTACGTCGCGGTCTCCCTCGGGGTGTTCGGCACCCTGACGGTCGACGAGGTGATCGACTCCGGGGGCACGGCCCTGGCGGTGGCCGCCGAGCCCGTCCTCGGCCGGGCCGGCTACTGGCTCATGACCGTGACGGCCCTGTTCGCCACCGCAGGCGCCACCAACGCGGGCCTGTACCCGGCGGCGGGGCTGTGCGAGGAGATGGTGGCCAAGGGCCAGTTCCCACCCTCCCTCGGCCGTCGCTTCGGCGACCGCGCCCCGGCCGGCCTGCTGCTGACCGCCGCCATCGCCGTCGTGCTCGCCGCCGGCTTCGACCTCACGGCCATCGCGTCCATCGGCAGCGCCATCGCCCTCTGCGTGTTCGGCATGATCGCCACCGCCCACCTCCGGGTCCGCGACGAGACGGGCGCAAATGTGTGGCTGCTGGTGCTGGCCGTCCTCAGCACGGTCGTCGTCCTGGCGACGTTCGCGCTGACGACCCTGGTCGAGGAACCGGCGACGGCCGTCACCCTCATGGCGATCCTCGCCCTGAGCATCGCCGCCGACGCGGCGTGGAAGCACACCCGCGACCGCGGACGGGAGCCCGCGTACGGCCGCTGAGCGCGACGACGAGCGCCCACCCGGGGGGCATAGGCTGCTCTCGTGCGTCGATGTTGATTTCGCCTGATCCGTGACCCCACGCGGGGCCGGGCACGAGCCCGAGGGCCTCCTGCAGCGATGTGTGTCCCACCGCCGAGGAGTGGCATCGCCGATCGCAGGAGGTTCATCACGCATGTTGTCCATCACCGAGGTCGTGCGCGGGACGCCCGACCGTGAGCTGGGAAGGCTGCTCGATCAGGCAGCCGGTGCGCTCAGCCACTCCCACCCCGGGCTCGCGAGCGAGCTGATGGCCCGTGCGGATCGGGCGCACGAGCCGACCGACCCCGTCGACACCTTCACTGGAGACGAGGAGGTCGACTGGTATCGCACGTTCGGCTACCTCGTGCTCCGCGGCTTCTTCGAGCCACCGCTCGTCGAGGAGCTGCGCGCCGAGATGGTCAGCACGATGCTCGCCGTCCACGGCGACCGCTACCACCAGCGACCGGCCATGAGCGGCATGGCGGGTCACTACACATGCCTGCTCGGGTCGTGGGCGCCCCGGACGGTCGAGCTCGTCGACAGCCGCCGCCTGGTGGGACTGGCAGAGCGGCTGGTCGGGGGCGCTGTCCTCCCGTCACCGTGCGACACCCAGGGGATCCTGTACTTCGACCACGCCGGCTGGCACAACGACATCGGCATCCCCATCCGCGGGGTGAAGTACGTCGCCTACCTCGAACCGTTGAGCGGCGACACCGGTGCACTGCGGGTGCTGCCGGGCAGCCACCGCCTGCAGGGCGCGGCGCTCGGCCATCTCTACTCGCTCGATCTCGACGTGCCGGATGTGCCGGGGCAGGTGCTGGCCACCGAGCCCGGCGACGTCGTCGTCTTCGACCCGCTCCTCTACCACGCCAGCTGGGGCGGCAAGGACCGCCTCCAATGGTCGACGATGTACGTGCGCGACGCCATCACGCCATCGTGGCGCGCGGGCCTGCGGGAGTGGTACGCCGACGGCGCAGCGTCCGTCGACGAGCTGCCCGAGGGCTACCGGCCCTTCGATCCGTCCTGGGTCGCGGAGGGCTCCGGCGACATCTGGGAACCCCACCTCGCGCAGCGCCACATGTGGATGTACCGCTTCAACCGACTCGGGGTCCTGGAGACCTTCGGCGTCGCCGACGCCTTCCGCCCTTGAACGACGCTGAGACGGAACCGCGCACCAGCTCAGACGGCGGTCACGACGGCGAGGAACGCGGTCAGGTTGACGCCGGCGTGGACGATCGTCGGGGCGACGAGGCTGCGCGTACTAAGGCGGAGCCAACAGAGGAACACTCCCGCCAGAGCGGTCCCGACGACGACCAGGCCGAGCACAATGCCCCATCCGGAGCGCTGGTGCTCAGGCGCGATGTGCCAGAGCCCGAAGGCCACGCTCGAGATCGCCACCCCTGCCGGTGTGGAAAGGCCGGAGCTGCACCACCGCAGAAGTAGCCCACGAAAGAGCACCTCCTCGAGGCACGCCACACCCAGGATGATCACCACGGCGTGAAGGAGCGTCGTGGTGACGTCTGCGTCGGCCCACCGGGTGTCCGACAGGGACCCCGCAGCCCACAGGACCGCGACGGGCAGGGATAGGGCGGCACCCCATCGCACTCCGACCGCTGCCGCGCGACGCGGGTCGCCGTCGACCGCCCAGTCCTCGGGCGGCCCGACGACCCTGCCGCTCTGGCGAGGGAGGAGGACGAGTGTTGCGGCCAGGACCCCGACGGTGGTTCGGATCTGGTCGCTCACGCCCACCAGGGTGACGAGCTGGCCCAACCCCACCACGGCCACGGTCACGCCTGCTCCGACCCGCCAGGTGCCGGGCAGCGGTTCGAGGCGGGTGGTCCGCATGAGCCACAGGGCGCTGCGTAGGGCCCGGGTGAGCCGCCGGATCCCCTCGGTGAGCAACGCCGAGGCTCCACTCCACATCGGGGGGCGCCCCGCATTCGTCGAGTTCAACGCAACCTCGAATGACTCATTGCCGGCAGTCCACGGGAACGCCCGTGCTCAGGCCGCGGGTGTCGGCTGGGGCTGCGTCGCGGCCTCACTTGGCGGTGCTGCCGGACTCGGTGGGGGCACCGCCGGAGCGTCGCGCTTCGTGCGGCGCCACAACTCGATCGTCTGGACGAGCCAGAACGCGAGGAACTCGACCAGCAGCGCGGCCTCGAGGTAGAGCAACCAGTGGCGCCAGTCCGGCACCTGCCGGTGGGCGATGCCGATCACGGCCCCTGACAGGAGCATGGCGGCGGCCACGAGCCCGTAGGCGTTGCGGTACCTGCCGTTGGCACCTGTGCGTTCGGCGCCCCAGGCGTTGAGGCCGACCACGGCGAGCATGCCGCCGAACATGGCGATGGCCGCGGTCCAGTGGGCGTTGTCGCGAAAGCCCTCCGGCCAGCGAACGAAGCCGGCTGCCGCGGCGGCGAGGACGACGGCGAAGACCCACAGGGCCCGCCTCCGGACGTCGGTCTTGTCCGCGGCCCGCGGGACCAGCGCGAGGGAAAGGCCGATCGCGACCCCCGCGGTCAGGAGGTAGGCGATCACGTTATTGTCGATGGCGGCGTCGAGTTGATCCCAGGTCGGCACGTTCGTCGCGCTGCATCTGACGTCGGTCGTCCTGGGCAGCCCCGTGGGGACGAAGGCCACGACGAAGGCGAGCGCCCCGCTGGCGTTGAGGGCGATGTCCTCGGGGTCGGTGTTGCCGCGGTAGATGATCAGGCAGGCGCCGAGGGCGCACAGGGCGCCGACGAACACGGCGCGGGCCGGGGTGAAGTAGTACGCGCTGATCGAGCCCTCGAAGCACCCCCTGTCCCCCGCGTTGAAGGAGGTCACGAGCACAGACGTCAGCAGGAGGACCAGCAGGAGGACCATCGCCAGGCGCAGATGTCGATAGGTGCTCAGGGTGTCCTGACGGTCGTCGTCCATCGCCGCCCCCTCGCCGGGCCACCGCCCGGTGGACCTCGGGGGTGACGGTACACCCGGTCCACTAGCCGAGCGCCGTCGCTCAGCCGACCGAGGCCGGATCGGCTGGGGTTCGACGGCGTGGCGAAAGTCCCGGCCTGACCTTCCACAGCGGCCGGATAGCCGCGTAGGGTGGTCTCCGACTACGGGTGGAGTTCTGGGGTACGGGAAGCAGGCCAGGAGAGGCGGGGGCGTCCGTGGTGACCGTGAGCACGGAGACGCAACTGAGGGTGCATCCTCGATCGACGGTGCGCTCCCGCGCCGTCGCCGCCGCCCCGGTGGGAATCGCGGTCGCCGTCGGCGGCGTCGTGGCCGTGTGGGCCGCTTACCAACTGTTGCCGAACGGCAGCCACAACCTCGACGAGCTCGTCTATCTCAACCAGGCCGAGGCGATCCGGCACGGACACGTCACCTATGGCACCGACAGCTACGTGCCCGACTTCCGGCCCTACCTGAGCGGCGTGGCCGATGACCGGGTCGTCTTCAAGTACCAGCCGTTGTGGCCCGCGTGGCTGGCGCTGTCCCAGGCGGCCACCGGCGACCACCGCCCGGGGCTGGTGGTGGCCGGCATGGCGGCGGCCCTGGCGTTCTGGCTGCTGGGCCGTGAGCTGACGGGCAACGCCTGGCTGGGCACCGCGCTGGCAGCCGGTGTGACGCTCTCCCCTGTCTTCGTCGCCCACAGCGGCACGGCCCTTGCCTACCTGCCGGCGGGAGTGCTGGCGGCGGCGTTCCTGGCGACCGTGCTGCGGGGGGTGCGCACCGGATCGAGGTGGTGGTTCGCAGCCGCCGGACTGTGCCTGGGCGCCCTTCTGTTCCACCGACCGTTCGACGCGGCGCTCGTGGGCGCACCGGTCGCCGCCTGGCTCACGGTTCGGGCCGCCCGCACGCGCGACTGGCGGGCGCTCGCGGTCGTGGCCCTGGCCGCGGCGCCGTTCGCCGGGGCGTGGCTGGGCTACAACCAGGTGACGACGGGTGGTGCCCTGACGCCCGCGTTCGCGGTCGACGCGCCGAACGACACCTTCGGGTTCGGGCGCCGTGCGAGCTGGGAGGCCACGGGCGAGACCTTCGTCGACGGAGCGGTCGACTACACGCCGGGGGGCGCGGCACGGACCGTGGCCACGTTCGCCGCGGTCACGCCTCTGTGGATCGCCGGGGGCGTCGTGAGCCTGGCACTCATGGCCGCGGCGATGGTGCTCGGCCGGCGGGATGAGCGTCGCTGGGTGCTGCTCTCGTCGATCGTGCTCGTGGTCGTCGCCTACTTCTTCTGGTGGGGTACGGAGAACTTCGTCGACTTCGGGCTGCACACGGCCCTCGGGCCGGCCTACTGGCTGGTCGCGCTCGGCCCTGCGGCTGGGCTGGTCGTGCTGGGCGGCAAGGACGCGGTGGACGCCCTGCGCGAGCATCCCCAGCGACGGCGCCTGCTCGCCGCCGGCGCCGTGGGCTTCGGGGTGATGACCCTGCCGGGCGTCGTGTACGTCGCCGTCCATCTGGGGGACGCTCGCGACGCTCGGAGCGACCAGCTCGAGGCGGTCGACGCCGCGCCGTCCGGCACGGTGCTGCTCTTCCCCACAGGGGTGAGCGATCCGTTCCTGCGCACGCTCGTGCCGGCCGACCTCGACGCGACCGCCCGGCTGCACGCGGTCGACCTCGACTCGGTGGACCAGCGCTTCCGGCTGCGCGACCGGTTCCCCGACAAGTCGCTGTGGGGCTGGGTGCAGAACCGGCCGGCAGGCACGATGCTCGACGCGCCCCAGGGCTACGACCTGGGCGAGCTCCCGGAGGTGCGCCTGCCCGAGGCGGTGATCGACACCGCCGTGCGCCCGGACGACGGCCGCATCACCACGGCCTGGTTGCGGACCCTGGACGCCGGCGGCGCCGAGCTGGCCCGGCGCCCGGTGGCCGCGTCGGCCGACCCGGGGCCGGTGGTGGCCGTGGCCACCGACTCTCCCGCGGCCGACGGTGGCTCCCTGGTGGTGGGTGCCGACCCGGGCTGGCTGGCGGCCGGCGTCACCGTGGCGGAGCCGGACGGGCACGTCGAGAGCGTCGAGGTGCGCTGGATGATCCGGGCGCGCGAGGGGCAGCTCGATGTCATCGGCCCCGGGTTCGGCTACCGGCTCTACGAGTTCCCGGACACGACCGCGTGGCTCCAGGAGGACGTGTCGGCCCGGCTGACCGCGGACCTCGAGGGACTCCAGCCGTTCGCGCCCGTGCGGCATACCGGGCCGCGCGATTGAGAGGGCGCACGAGGATCGACAAGACAGGCGACGACCAGGAGGCAGGACCATGAGGCGGGTGCTGTGTGACCGGTGGGTGCGGCGGACGGGACTCCTGACGCTGGCGGCGGCCCTGGTGGCCGGCGTGGTCGCCTGCTCCACGCCGAGCGGGCAGCCGCAGGTCACGCCGTCGTCGCTGGAGTTCGGGCCCATCGCGGTGGGCGCGTCGGCGTCAGACGAGGTGGTGGTCACCAACGTCGCCACGTCGGGCGCGCTCACCATCGAGTCGATCGGCATCGCCGGGCCGGATGCGGCCATGTTCGCCGACGGGTTCGACGACTCGTCCGCCCCTGCGCTGGAGCCCGGCTCGTCGCTCACCGTCACGGTGACGTTCTCGCCCACCGCGGCGGGGCCACGGTCGGCGACTCTCCGCGTCAATCACTCGGGGTCCGGCGCGCTGAGCATCCCGCTGTCGGGCTCGGGCGTCGCGCAGGACCCAGGCGCGGCGCCGCTCGTGGCCGAGCCCGCCTCGGTGAACCTCCCGTCGACCACGGTGGGCCATGCGGCCAGCCAGGACGTCGTCCTCCGCAACGGCGCCGCATCGGGCTCGATCATCGTCCAGTCGACGGCGATCTCGGGCGCCGATGCGCCGATGTTCTCCGACGGCTTCGACGACGGCCAGCCCCGCACCCTGGGCCCGGGAGCATCGGTCACGGTGGCGGTGACGTTCCTGCCGACCGCATCCGGGTCCCGCTCGGCCACCCTGAGCGTCACCCACACAGGATCCAACACGCCGCTGCGCATCCCGCTGGCGGGCACCGCCAGCCCCTCGGGGTCGGAGTCGGTGCTCTACCGGGTCAACTCCGGCGGTCCGCCCGTGGCGGGACCGCCCGGCACGCCGGCCTGGTCCGAGGACTCCGCCGCCCTGCCGTCGCCGTACGTCAACGCGGCGGCGACGGGCAACCTGGTGCAGACGAGCACCACGCAGGTGGACGTGTCGCACCCGTCGGTCCCCGCGGGCACGCCGATGGAGCTGTTCCAGTCCGAGCGCTGGGACATGGCCGCCACACCGGACCTCACCTACGCCTTCCCCGTGCCGACCGGCGTCGCCGTCGAGGTGCGGCTGTACCTGGCCGAGCTCCACGCGCCACTCCAGGTCGTCGGGGGCCGGGTGTTCGACGTGAAGGTCGAGGGGGGGACCGCGTTCCGCGACGTGGACGTGTTCGCGAGGGTCGGAGCCAACCGGGGAATGGTCCTGGCTGCCCCCGCGGTGTCCGACGGCTCCGTGAACGTGGCGCTCGTGCCCGGCGTCGACAACCCGTCGGTCAAGGCGATCGAGGTCGTCACCACCGGAAGCGCCGTGCCGCCATGGCTGGCCGCGACGCCGTCATCGGTGAACTTCGCCCAGGTCGGCCTCCGGCAGACCTCGACGCGGAACGTCACGCTCACCAACACGGGCACGTCGGGATCCGTCACCGTGCTCTCGACCGCCGTCTCCGGTGCCGACGCCGACATGTTCGCCGATCGCTTCGACGACGGCACCCCCGTCGTGCTCGGCCCCGGCGCGTCCACGACCGTGACGGTGGCCTTCCTCCCCACGGCCACCGGCACCCGTTCGGCCAACCTCGCGGTCACGCACAGCGGGGCGGGCTCGCCGCTGGTCGTTCCGCTGTCGGGCACCGCCGCCCTCCAGAGCGGCGGGAACAACCCGCCGTTCAGCCGGTCGTTGCTGTCGGGAGCGGGCGTGGTGGCGCCCACCTCGCTGCAGTTCGGTCCCGACGGGCGCCTCTACGTGGCCCAGCAGGACGGGGCGATCAAGGCGCTCACCATCGGCCGCATCGGCGCCCACCAGTACTCGGTGACGGCCAGCGAGGCGATCACGCTCGTACGCTCGATGCCCAACCGCAACGACAATGGCACGCTCAACCCGGGCGTGACCGGCCGCCTCGTGACCGGCCTGCTGGTGACCGGCTCGCCCACCAACCCGCAGATCTACGTCGTGTCGTCCGATCCCCGCATCGGCGCGGGGACGTCGGGCGACGACCTCGACCTCGACACGAACTCCGGCGTGCTGTCGCGGCTCACGCGGGTGGGGTCCGGGTGGCAGAAGCTCGACCTCGTGCGCGGCCTGCCCCGCTCCGAGGAGAACCACACCGGCAACGGCCTGGTGCTCGATCCCACATCGGGCCGGCTCCTCATCGCCTACGGCGGGAACACGAACAAGGGTGCACCCTCGCACAACTTCGCCCTGCTCCCCGAGTTCGCGTTGTCCGCCGCCGTGCTCTCCGTCGACATCAACGCGATCGGCGGCTCGACCTACGACCTGCCCACCCTCGACGACGAGGATCGGCCCGGCGCTGCGGACGCCAACGACCCGTTCGGCGGCAACGACGGCAAGAACCAGGCGCGGCTGGTTCCCGGCGGGCCGGTGCAGATCCACGCCGCCGGCTTCCGCAACCCCTACGACCTGGTGCGCACCGAGGCGGGCGACCTCTACACGATCGACAACGGGGGCAACGCCGGCTGGGGTGGTGCGCCGCAGCCGGACGGGCCGTCCGGTGCCTGCACGAACCAGCCGGTCGAGGCCGGCGACACCGACGGTGACCCGCTGATCCGCATCCCCGGCCCGGGTTTCTACGGCGGCCACCCCAACCCGACCCGGGCCAACCGGGCCAACACGTTCAACCCCACCAACCCCCAATCACCCGTCCCGGTCGCCGCCCCGGTCGAGTGCGACTACCGCAACGAGGTCGAGCGCGGCGCGTTGGCCAGCTTCGCGTTCTCGACCAACGGGCTCGACGAGTACACGACGACGAACTTCGGAGGCGCCATGCGGGGCGACCTGCTCGCCGCCTCTCACGACGACACGATCCGGCGGATCCAGCTCAGCGCGGACGGCACCGAGGTCACCTCGAACACCGTGCTGTTCTCCTCCGCGGCGTCGCTGCCCCTCGACGTGACGGCCCTCGGCCCCGGCGATCCGTTCCCGGGCACGATCTGGGTGGCCGACCTCATCGGCAACGGGGTCGTGGTATTCGAGCCCGAGGACTTCGCCTGCACGGGCGCCGACAACGGCACGCTCGACGAGGACGGGGACGGGTTCGACAACGCGGACGAGATCGACAACGGCACCAACCCCTGCTCACCCGCAGACCGGCCGCCCGACGCCGACGCCGACCTGACGTCCGACCTGAACGATCCCGACGACGACAACGACGGGCTGCCCGACACGTCCGACCCGTTCGCCGTCGATGCCGCCAACGGGCGGAGCACGCCGCTGCCGGCGGTGCTCACGTGGGACAACGACGCCCCGCCGGCCGGAGGGCTGATGGGCCTCGGCTTCACCGGGCTCATGACCAACGGGTCGAGCAACTACGCCGACCTGTTCGACGCGTCCCGCATGACCGCGGGTGGCGCGGCCGGGGTCCTCACGGTCGACGAGGTGGCCGACGGCGACGCCTTCGGCGCCGGCAACACCCAGCAGTACGCCTTCCAGCGCGGCATCGACGTGTCGGCGGCCAGCGGCCCGTTCGTGGTGCACACGCGCCTGCCGGCCCCGTTCGCGGGCGTCGCCCCGACCGGCGGGCAGTCCTACGGCATCTTCGTCGGCACCGGCGGCCAGGACGATTACGTGAAGCTGACCGTGGCGGCGAACGAGGGAGCGGGCGGCTTCCAGCTCGTCAAGGAGCTGGGAGGCATCCCGACCTCCGTTGCCGCGCCCGGCCCGGCCTGGCCCGGCCCCTCGGTGGTCGATCTGTACCTGCGGGTCGACCCCGGCGCGGCGACCGTCCAGGCGAGCTACGCGCTCGACGGCGCCGCACCGGTGGCGGTCGGCGGCCCGCAGGCGGTCCCCGCCGCGTGGTTCACGGGCGCCACCGCACCGGCCGTCGGCATCATCTCCACGTCCGCCGGCCCCGCCCCCACCTTCC
>JBKPHT010000308.1:0-10952 GCA_046730015.1 Actinomycetota bacterium | reverse complement strand
GTCGCCGGGCAGCCAGCGGGTGGCGCCCGGCTCGCCGCCGGTGGCCGTGCCGAGCACCATGCCGTCGGCGCCCACCACCCGGTCGTCGCCGATCGCCAGGAGCTCGGGGACCAGGGTGGTCGGGTCCCAGGTCAGCGCCGTGCCGTCGACGGCGGCGAGCCGCCCGAGGGCGTCGACGTCGAGTTCCCGGCGGCGCCCGTCGTGCTCGATCGCGGCGAGCCGGCCGAGGCCGTCCCAGTGCCAGCGGCGAGGACCGGTCGGCCCGTGCGCCGTGGTCCGGCGGCCGGCGGCGTCGTAGCCGTAGGCGGTCGTGCCGTCCGGGCCGTCGACGCGGACGAGCTGGTGGGCCTCGTCGTAGGCGAACGTGCGGGTGCCCTCCGGGCCGTCCTCCCGGGCCAGGCGACCGGCGGGGTCGTAGTGCCAGGCCCAGGCCTCGCCGCCGCGGGAGGCGCCGACGAGCTGGCCGGCCGCGTCGCGCCGGTAGCGGACGGTGCCCGCCGGGGTGCGGGCCTCCACGACCCGCCCGGCCGCGTCCCGGGCCAACTCGACCGACCCGGCGGCGGCGACCCCGTCCCGGGCGGTGCGGGTGGCGACCACAAGGCCGCCGGCGTCGTGGTCCCAGCGCCGCTCGAGCCCCGGGGCCCGCAGCGCGACCAGCGTGCCGTCGGCGTCCCGGTCGAGGTCGACCCGGCCCCAGCCCTCGTGCTCCACCGACGCCAGCCGGCCCGCGCCGTCATGGCCATAGCGGGTCACCCAACCGGCGGGGTCGCGGCGGGCGGTGACCTGGCCGTCGGGGCCGTACTCCCAGGTCATCTCCCGGCCGTCGACGTCGAGGGATCGGAGGCGGCCGCCGGCCGTCCAGGCCAGCGTGAACGTGCGATTCCGGGCCGGCTCGTGGACGAGCAGCGGCCGGCCCCCGCGATCGCGGTCGAACACCACCGCGTCGCGGCCGTTGACCCGGACGTCGCGGGCCGCGCCCCGGGCGTCGCGCTGCCACTCGACGGCGTCGCCGGTCGGCAGCTCCTGGCGGACGACCCGGCCGGCCCGGTCGCGCTCGATCCGGGTCGTGCGGCCGAGTTGGTCGGTCAGCGCCACCGGTCGGCGCATGGGGTCGTAGGTGGTGGTGGCGACGCCGCCGAACGGGTCGATCACCGCGGTCTGGTTGCCGCGCTCGTCGTACCGGTAGCGGACGGTGTGGCCGAGCGGGTCGGTGGCGGCGACGACCTTGCCCCGGAGGTCGTAGTCGTACCTGGTCGTCGCCCCGGCGGGGTCGGTCGTCGCGGTCACCCTGCCGGCGTGGTCGTGGGCGGTGCGCCACACCCGGCCGCCGACGTCGGTCTCGACCACCCGGCCGGCGGGGTCGTAGCGGTACCGCCGGGCCCGCCCGGTCGGAGCGACGATCGCGGCCACGCGGTCGCAGGCGTCCCACTCGATGCGGGTCGTGCCCCCCGCGCCGTCGGTGGCCGCCGCCAGCCGGCCGGCGGCGTCGTGCTCGTAGGTCGTGGTGAGGCCGCCGCCGGTCGTCTGCGACCGGACCCGCCCCGCCGGCGTGTACGTCGTGGTCACGGTGTCGCCGTCCGGCCCGCGCGCCTCCCGCAGCCGGCCCCATTCGTCCCACGCGAGCTCGGTGGCGGCGCCGTCCGGGCCGGTCCGGCGGACGACGCGCCCGAGGGCGTCGTGGTCGAACCGGGTGCTCCCCCCGGCCTGGTCGACCATCTCGACGAGCTCGCCGTGGGGGTTGAACCGCTGCTGGGCCCGGTGGCCGAGCGGGTCGGTGGCCTCGGTGAGGCGCCCCTCGGGGTCGTGGGTGTAGGACCAGGTGCCGCCGGCGGGGTCGGTCACGAGGGACAGGAGCCCGATGGCGGTGTAGGTGAAGTCCCATTTGGCGCCGCCGGGGGCGGAGAGGCCGGTTATGCGTTCGAGGTGGTCGCGTTGGATGCCGAGGGCGCCGCCCAGGGGGTCGGTGATCTGGTCGACGGCGCCGTGGGGGCCGTGGTGGTAGGTGGTGCGGGCGCCGCCGGGTTCGACCAGGGCGGTCATCCGCCCGGCGGGCGACCAGTGGGTGTGGAACTCCTCGCCCATCGGGGTCCGGGTGCGGGTGAGGCGGCCGGCGGGGTCGCGGTCGAAGGTGTAGGTGGCGCCGTCGGGCAGGGTGAGCCGGGCGACCTCGCCGCTGGGGTGGTAGGCGGCGGTGGTGGTGTGACCGAGAGCGTTGGTGGTGGCGGTGATGTTGCCGTCGGGGTCGTGGTCGAACCGGACGGTGACCCCGTCGGCGTCGGTGAGCGACCGCAGCAGCCCGTCGACCACCTCGAGGCGGGTCTCCCACCCCTGCGGGCCGGTGATGCGGGCCGGCACCGGGCCGTCGTCGCCGTAGTGGAACGTGAGCCGGGGACCGCCCGACTGCTGGTGGGTGACGATCCGGTGGTGGTCGTCGTAGGTCCAGCGCTGGTCGCCGTCGGGGCCGGCGTGGGTGGCGGTGCGGCCGTCGGGGTCGAAGCGGTGGTGGTCGGTGGCCCCGTCGAAGCCGGTGGCCTCCACGCAGCGGCCCTGGTCGTCGAACCGGCGGGTGAGCCGGTGGCCCTCGTTGTCGACCAGGCCGACCAGGCGGCCGGTGAGGTCGTGTTCGTAGATGGCGACCGGGCCGTCGGTGGTGTCGGTCACGATGGTCCGCAGGCCGGGGTTGTAGCTGAGCCGGGTCTCCCGCCCGAACGGGGACACCTGGGCCACGACCCGGCCCTGGTCGTCGTAGGTGTTGTGGCACAGCCGGATCCCGTCCGCGTCATGGACCGCCACGATCCGGCCGGCCGGGTCCAGCCGGTATCGGCGGTCTCCGGTGACCCGCTGGGTCCGGACCAGATCCCCGTGGCGGTCGTAGTGATAGCGGGCCTGCCGGCCGCACGAGGACCGGACCGCCACGATCCGGTCCCGGTCCCAGTCCAGGTCCAGGCGGCGTCCGCTGTCGTGATCCAGGGCGGTGAGCAACCCACCGGTGTGGGTGAACCGGGTGGTGCCGGTGGTCGGGCCCGACACCGTGACCAAGTTCCCGTCGGGGTCGAACCGCCACCGGTCCCCGGGATGGACCGAGTGCCAGTCCCACCGGAGCACCCACCCGCCGTCGTCGGCGACCAGCTCGGCGTCCACCCCCGCCACCCGCACCGGGAGGCCATCGGGGCCGCCGGCCGGGTAGAGGGCCATCTGGCCGTCGGGGCCGTGGTAGCCGACCGAGCCGTCGTCCTGGGCCACCAGCGCCACGGTCGCCCACGACGCCCAGCCCCGCCCGAAGGGCCCGGTGGCCACGAACCGGGACGAATAGGTCCGGGTCCAGCGCAGCACCGCCAGCCGCTCGGGCCGGGTGAAATCGTCCTCGGCCTCCACGAAATGCCCGGTCGCGGTGCACACCGGGTCGGCCACGAACCCCGAGGTTCGGGGGATCCCCGCCGCCCAGGTGGCATCCACGGTCACCGGGGCCCGCTCGGCCAACAACACCGCCGGGTCGATTCCCGCCGCCCGGCACACCGCGTCGAAGGACGCCGCGAAGGCGGCCTCGTCCACCGACGCCAACCCGTCGGGGCCCAACGACCGGTCCGCCGACTCGAAGGCCACCCGCACCGCGGTCACGAACGCCTCGTCGTTCTCCAGGTTGACCAGCAGCCCCGGCAACTCGACATCCATCAGATCCGGGTTCGTCACCGCCAACGAGCCCGCCACACTCGCCGGTGCCAACGCCTGGAACGTGTCGTAGTGCGCCCGCAACGCCGTGATCCGGCCCGCGAGCTCCCCCCGGATCGTGGCCGCCGCCGACACGAACGTCGCGAGCTTCCCCGGCTTGGCCGACGCGTTCCCCATCCCGGCGATCCAACCACAACCCCCGCGCCAGCGGGCGTCGGCCCCCCGGAGCGCAGCCGGTCAGCGGAGCCCGCGCGCCCGCCCGTACTGGGCGATGAGCTCGTCGACCGACCTCAGTCTGGTCGTCCTCTCCGGGCCGTGCGGCGGATCCGGTCGTGGGGCAACGGCGGCGGCCGCAGGCTCGGGGGCGTCGATAGCCTCCGCCGTGATGTCCGACTTCAACACCGCCATCATCGAGGAGTTCCGGGCGCACGGAGGCCAGGTCGGGGGCCCGTTCCAGGGCGCGCCCATGCTCCTGCTGCACACGACCGGCGCCCGAACGGGCCGGGAGCGGGTGAACCCGCTCGTCTACGCCACCGACGGCGTCAACTACGTGGTCTTCGGGTCGAAGGCCGGGGCGCCGACCCACCCCGACTGGTACCACAACCTGGTGGCCAACCCCGACGTGACGATCGAGGTCGGCACCGAGACCGTGCCGCGCCGGGCCCGGGTGGCGGAGGGCGAGGAGCATGAGCGGCTGTGGTCCCGGCAGAAGCAGGCCATGCCCGGGTTCGCGGACTACGAGGCCGGGACCACCCGCCGCATCCCGGTCGTCGTCCTCGAGCCGGCCGGCGCCTGACCCGCTCAGCCGCCGTGCAGCGCCAGCATCCGATCGACGACCAGGTCGGCGTGGCTGAGCGCCAGGGCGTGGCCGGCGCCGGGCACGACCTCGACGCGAACGCGGGGCAGCAGGGCCGACGCGCGGTCGGCCGCCGCCCGGGGGTCGAACGCCTGCTTCCGGTCCCCGACGAGCACGAGCGCCGGCACGTCGATGGCCCGGAGGGTGTCGTCGTCGAGCGGCTCGGGCGGCACGAGCCGAGCCCGGTGGTCGCGCTGGCTCCGCCACAGCAGGGCCATGAGCTCCGGATCGTCCACCGCCGGCATCCGCAGCCTCCGGGCGGCCGCCCGGCGGGGACCGGCCGGGAGGAGCGACGCCGCCATCGCCTGGCCGCCCCACAGGAGGAACCGGCCCAGCAGCAGCGGCACCAACCCGCCCGGCTCGACGAGGGTCAGCGTCCGGGCCCGGCCGGGCTCGCGGGCCGCGAGGGTGAGGGCGAGGAAGCCGCCGTAGGACGTGCCGGCCAGGTGGGCCCGGGCCAGCCCGAGCCCGTCGAGGGCCTCGGCCAGCCAGGCGGCCAGGTCGTCGGGTCCGTCGACCGGCCGCTCCTGCCGGGTGTGGCCGACGTCGCCGAGGGTGTCGAGGGCGACGACGGACCGGCCGCCCAGCCGGTCGGCGTAGTCGGCCCAGGTGAGCCCCGTCCCGCCGGTGCCGTGCAGGAACACGACCGCGTCGCCGGCGGCGGTCCCGGCGCCGGCCCACCGGTAGGCCCGGGTCGGGCCCCAGCGGGTGGGGACGTCGACGGCCTCCGGCGGGCCGGCGAGCCGCTCGCGGGCCAGCGCCTCCGCCCGGGCCCAAAACGCGTCGCGGGTGGCGTCGCTGCGCCACCGGCTGAGGCGCTCCGTGGTCGGGGCTGCCGGGGTGCGCTCGCGTTTCATGATACAGGCGTATCATAAAGCCGATGCCGAAGCGAGTCGACCACGCCCTCCGGCGCCGCCAGATCACGGACGCGGTCTGCCGTATCACCGTCAAGGGCGGCCTGGCTGCCGCCACCTTCCGCGAGGTCGCGGCCGAGGCCGGCGTATCGGTCCGGCTCGTGCAGTACTACTTCGGGACCAAGGACGAGCTGCTGCTGTCCACCCACCGGCACGTCGCCGAGCGGGCCACCGCCCGGGTCGTCGACCGGGTCGCCGCCACAGACGGCACCCCTCGGGAGGTGCTGCTCGCCCTGCTGTCCTCGTTCGTGCCGACCGATGCCGAGCGCCGCGAGACCATGCTCGTGTTCGTCGCCCTCCAGACGGCCTGGCTCGTCGACCCCACCTTGGCCCGGGCCGAGGCCCGGGCCGTGCCGCGGTCGTTCGTCGCCACCATCGCCGGCCACCTCGGGCGCGCCGACCTGGCCCCGGGGGTCGACGCCGGCCTGGAGGCGGTCATCCTCGCCGGCCTGGTCCCCAGCCTCGCCCAGAGCGTGCTCGAGGGGCTGACCACCGCGGGCGAGGCGCTGGGCGTGATCGGCTACGCGGTCGACCGGGCCCTCGGCGCCCGCCCCTGATCCCGGCCGCCGGTCGGCGTCGGGCCGGGCGGGACCGACCCGCCGCCCGGCCCGGCGGCCCGACGCCGGATCGACAGAGACCCGCACGGCGCCGTGGATACACCGGGCGCCGCGCCGATCCGCGGCTCAGGGCCGGTACCAGCACAGGTTGGCGGCCGGCGTCCGGGTATCCAGGCCCACGACGAACTCGCCGCCGTCGGTCACCACCAGGCCCTCGGGCTTGCCGTCGGGCTCGCCGTCCCGCTCCGGCACGGCCAGGTCCCACCGCTCCGCCAGGTGGGCCCGGTCGTCGTGCGGGTCGAGCGGCAGCTCGACGACGCCGGCCCGGGACGACTGGTCGGACAGCACGTACAGCCGCCCACCGGCGGTGCCGAGGTCGCTGACGTCCTCGACGCCCCGCAGCCGCCACGACGCCAGGGCCTCCAGCCGGCGCGCCAGCGGGGGCAGCGGGTCGTGGGGGTCGAGCACCGCGGCCGGTGTCACCGGCTCCGCCGTGGCGCCGGGCGGGCCGCACAGCACCAGCTCGGGCGGGTCCTTCTCCCGAGCCACGAGGAGCCGCCCGGCGCGCAGGGGGAGCAGGCCCTCGCCCCCGGAGCCGCGGCGACCGATGGCGGGCGGCAGCGCCACCGGCGGCCCGCCGGGCCGCCCGGCGGCCAGGTCGGCCAGATCCACGAGGTGGACGACCGGCGGCGACTCCGACAGGGCCAGCACGATGCCGCCGGCGGCGGCCAGGCCCTCGAGCTGGCCGGGGCCGACCCGCGGCCCCCCGGCCGCGAGGTCGACGAGGTCCCACCGGAGGGGCCCGTCGGTCAGCCGGGCCCGGCCCAACTCGGCGGTCCGGTCACCGACCGCCAGCAGCAGCGGCGGCCCGGTCGCGGAGGGCAGGAGCGCCAGGCTCGACAGCTCCCGGATCGGCACGTCCTCGACCCGCTCGGGCCTGAGCTTCATCGGGGCCAGCGTCGCGCGCCGCGGGCGCGGCCCGCAGCACAGGGCGGGTGCCCACGGCGGGTTGGCGTCCCTAACCGCGCGATGGCGCGGTGAGGGACGCCAGAACCGGCGCGTCCACGACCATCATCACGTCAGCCTCCCCGGTGACGACGCCGTTGACCCCGGGCCGCGATGAGTCCGGGCGCCGGCGGGGGTCATCATGGGCATGTTCACTGACACCAAGGCATTCAGCGGGTTCGCCGTCGACGACGTCGAGGCCGCCCGGCGGTTCTACGGCGACACCCTCGGGCTGAGGACGTCGGTCGAGAACGGGATCCTGACCCTTCACATCGCCGGCGACCGCGACACGATCGCCTACCCCAAGCCGGACCACGTCCCGGCGGACTACACGATCCTCAACTTCCCGGTCGACGACATCGAGGCCGCGGTCGACGCCCTGGTCGCCAAGGGCGTGACGTTCGAGCGGTACGAGGGCATCCCGACCGACGAGCGGGGCATCATGCGCGAGGGCGGTCCCCTCATCGCCTGGTTCAAGGACCCCGCCGGCAACACCCTCGCGGTCCTCCAGGACTCCTGACCGCCGGTCTCCCGCCGCGAGTTGGGGGACACTGGGGCGGTGACGGAGCGGAACCGGGTGACGCCGACGGGGGAGATCGTCGCGCTCGACCAGCGGGGGTTGTTCATGGGCAACCGGGGGAGCATCCACCGCGGCCACGCGATCGTCCGGCCGTGGCAGGTCCGCCGGTGGATCACCTGCGCGCTGTCGTACAAGGGGTGGTCGGCGCCGATGTGGGAGAAGGGCCGGTGGACGCCGCTGTTCTTCTGGGACGAGGCCGTCGCCCTCGCAGCCGGCCACCGACCCTGCGCGTTGTGCCGCCACGCCGACCACGTGCGCTGGCTCGACGCCTGGGAGGCGGCGTTCGGCGACCGTCCCCGGGTCGACCCGATGGACCGGCGGCTGCACGACGCCCGCGTCGTCGGCGACGGCCGGGTCCAGCGGCACCACACCCGGTCCTGGGCGGGGTTGCCCGTCGGCGCGTTCGTGGCGGTCGACGGCGACGTCCCGGCGGTGGTCCTGGCAGACCGGCTGGTGCCCTGGTCGGCGGCCGGCTACGGGCCGCCGCGGCCCCGGCCCGCCCGGGGGCGGGCCACGGTGCTGACCCCGGCGCCGACCATGGAGGTGCTGGCCCACGGGTACGCCCCGGTGCTCCACCCCTCGGCGGGCGGAGCACCGGGCTGACGACGGGTCGGGAACTGGCGGCGCTCCGCGCTCGTGGCTTGGGAGTCAGGTCGCGTTCATGTCGACCGCGATCTCCGCGGCGGTCAGCGCCCGGTTGTAGACGTTCTGCCCGTCGATCGTGCCGGCGAACCACTCGCCCCAGACGGGGGCGGCCGTGGCCGGCAGCCCCGGGAGGGTGGCGGCGCAACGCACGGGCCCGCGCCGCCCGGTGCCCCCGACCTGGGATGATCGTGGCGTGCGCGTGCCCGACGACCTGCTCGTCCACCTGCGGCGGGCCCGCGACCTGGCCGACCGGCACTATGCCGAGCCGCTCGACCTCGACGGGCTGGCGGCGGTGGCGGGCGTGTCGAAGTACCACTTCCTCCGGTGCTTCGCGGCCACCTACGGCCGGACGCCCGCGCTGTACCTGGCCGAGCGGCGCATCGAGCGGGCCCAGGACCTGCTCCGGACTTCCAACCTGACGGTGACCGAGGTGTGCTTCCTCGTCGGCTACGGCAGCCTGGGCTCGTTCAGCAGCCGGTTCCGGCAGCTGGTGGGCGAGTCGCCGTCGGCCTACCAGGCCCGGTGGTCGGCGGCGGGCGCGCCCCGGATCCCCGGCTGCTACGTGTTCATGCACGGCCTGAGCGACCGGCGTCCGGCGGCCGCGGATCCCGCAATCCCGGAGAAGCCGGCGGCCGCGCACCGGCCGTAGGTTGCTCACATGATCACCAACGTCTCACTCGTCACCGTGTACGTCACCGACCAGGACGCCGCCAAGGCGTTCTACATCGACACCCTCGGGTTCCAGGAGCACACCGACGTCTCGATGGGCGACGGTTTCCGGTGGGTGACCGTCGCCCACCCCGACCACCCGGAGCTGGAGGTGACCCTCATGCTCCCCGGGCCGCCGCAGGGCGACGAGCTCGCCGAGGCCATCCGGCGGGCGCTGGCCGACGGCCGGATGGGCGGCTTCGGGCTCCGCACCGACGATTGCCGCAAGGACTACGAGGAGCTGTCGGCCAAGGGCGTCGAGTTCGTGCAGACGCCGTCCGACCGGCCCTACGGGGTCGAGGCCGTCATGCGCGACAACTCGGGCAACTGGCTGGTCCTGGTCGAGCCGAAGGAGTTCACGGCGGCCGACTTCGCACCCGAGAGCTAGGCGGCGGCCGCCTCGGGATCGGTGGAACAGGGCCGGTACCGTCGCTGGTCGTGATCCTCGTCGACGCCCAGGACCTGGCGGCGAGCCGGCCCGGGAAGCCCCTGTTCTCCGGCCTGTCGCTGACCGTGTCGAGCGGCGACCGGTTGGCCGTCGTCGGCATCAACGGGGGCGGCAAGTCGACGCTGCTCGGGGTGCTGGCCGGCGACGTCGAGCCCGAGGCGGGCACGGTCCGCCGGGGCCGGGGTGCCCGGGTCGTGGCCCTCGACCAGATGGCGGCGCTGCCCCCCGGCCGGGTCCGGCACGCGGTGGGCGGCGGATGGGAGGGCGCCGCCATCCTCGACCGGCTGGGCATGGCCGGCCTGGTCGACGCCGACGTCGCCCGGCTGTCCGGCGGCCAGGCCAAGCGCTTGGCCCTGGCCCGGGCCCTGGTGGCGGTGGGCGAGGCCACCGAGAGCGACCTGCTGATCCTCGACGAGCCGACCAACCACCTCGACATGGGCGCCATCGCCTGGCTGGAGGAGCGGCTGGCCGCCTTCCGGGGCGGGCTGGTGCTGGTCACCCACGATCGGCACGTGCTCGACCGGGTCACCACCCGCATCCTCGAGCTCGACCGGGGCACCGGCCACGTCCACGAGGGCGGCTACGCCTCCTACCTCGCCGCCCGGGCCGAGCGGGCCGAGCGGGAGGCGGCCACCGAGCGGAAGCGGCGCAACCTGGCCCGGGCCGAGTTGGCCTGGCTCCGGCGGGGCGCCCCGGCCCGGACCCGCAAGCCCAAGGCCCAGGTGGCGAGCGCCCGCGCCCTGGTCGACGGCACGGCCCCCGACCCGGACCGGTCCGACGACCTGCCCCTGGCCGACCTGGTGCAGATGCCCCGGCTGGGCGACACGGTGATCGAGCTGCACGACGTCAGCGACGGCTACGACGACGGCCTGCTGTTCAGCCACGTCGACCTGGCCCTCGGGCCGGGCGAGCGCCTCGGGGTGGTCGGGGTCAACGGCAGCGGCAAGTCCACCCTGCTCGACATCCTGTCCGGGCGCCGGGCGCCGCGGTCGGGCCGGGTGGTGCGGGGCACGACCGTCCGGGTCGGCTACTACGACCAGCGCGGCGTCGACCTGCCGCCCGACGCACGGGTGCGCGAGCTGGTTGCCGGGTCCGCCCGCCAGCCCGACTGGTCGGACGCGGCGCTGCTGGAGCGCCTGTGGTTCGGCGCCGACGCCCAGTGGGCCCCGGTGCGGTTGCTGTCCGGTGGGGAGCGCCGCCGCCTGCAGCTCGCGCTGGTGCTGCGGGAGGGGCCGAACGTGCTGCTGCTCGACGAGCCGACCAACGACCTCGACCTCGACACGCTCCGGGCCCTGGAGGACCTGCTCGACGCGTGGCCGGGCACGCTGGTGGTGGTGAGCCACGACCGCGCCTTCCTGGAGCGGACGGTCGAGGACGTCGTCGTGCTCGACGGGCACGCCGGGCAGCCGGGCCGGGTGGGGCGGGTGCCGGGCGGCTACGCGGCCTGGGACGCGGCCCGCCGGGCGGCCCACATCCCCGGCCGGGCCGGTCCCGCGACGGCGACGGCGACGGCGACCGTGGCGCCTGTCTCTTATACACATCTGACGCTGCCGACGACGTGTACCAGGTG
>JBKPHT010000307.1:0-6891 GCA_046730015.1 Actinomycetota bacterium | reverse complement strand
CGGGACGGGCGGCACGCCAACGGGCCCCCACCCAGCTGCCGGGCCGACCGAGGCGAGCCCCGTGCACGACTACCTGCCATGCCACGAAACCGACGAGTACGCCAAGCCCCAGTCCGGCGGCGCCGGCGAGGCCGTCCCACTGCACCAGCAGGCCCGGCCATGCGGAGACGGTCCACGCGACGCCGATGGCCAACCAGGCCATCGACTCCCAGTGCAGGATCTCCGACCGTGTCGCGGTCGACCTGGCGGTGCCGGGCGGGTCGCCGCTCGTCTGGCGTGCGCGTTCCGAGGAACTCATGGTTCTTTGCATGTTCCGCTATCACGTCCACCTCCCTGCCGAGGATGTGATTCCGGCGTACCTTGCTGTGCCCACTGGCGACGGGCCGTTCCCGGCGGTCGTGATCTTCCACCAACACGCGGGACAGCGACACCTCGGTAAGTCGGTGCGCTTCGACGAAATCATCAGGTGGATGACAAAGGCGGCGAGCGCCCCGGCGTAGTACCGAGCCGACAGGGCGCCTCCAAAGGGACCTGCTTGGCGGCCAGCAGTTCGTTCATGTTGAAGGGCTTGGAGAGCTGGGGTGAAGCCATCGGGAACCTCGCGACGGACGACGTGCAGATCGTGGTCATCGCCGGCGTCGGCCACTGGGTTGCCGAGCAGGCTCCCGACGAGATGCTGGCGGCGCTGGCCGCGTTCCTGGCCCCCTACCGGGACGGAGAGAGGGCGCGGCGCACGCGACCTGAGGCCCCATGCTGCCGCCCCGTCCCGGCCGCACGTAGGGCAGCTGGACGCTCGTGACTTGCGGCGGCTAGCCCGTGCATCACGGCACCACCGGTGGTTCGTCGGCTCGCCGCGGCTGCTCGCGCCTGGCGCGCATGCGGCGTCGAATCAGGAAGTAGGCAATGAGGCCAATGGCCACCAGGACCAGCGCAACGGCGATGGCGGTGCCAGCTGACACGAGCCACTCGGCCAACGCAAGGCCAGCCAAAACACCCAGCACGAAGGCCACAACGACGACGACAACGGTGGAACGATTCACGACACCCTCCTTGAGCCCGAGGCTTCAGTACGTCAAGTCAACCCGGGCTCTGAAGCGAGCGGGTGTGTAACTGGCTTTCGGGCTGGCGAAGGGTCCCGGGCTGACGACCTCTCAGGAAACGCGGCCCGCCGCCGGAGTGTCGGCCGACCGCTTGTCGACCGTCGCGCCCTTCCTGCCGTTGCACTGGATGGGCTCCGCTATCGGCTCCCCGGCGTCGGACTTTCCTCGGTCCGCTGATGTGAGACTGACGTGTCCCATACCTCCGGACCCGCCATGGCCACGACTCGATCATGTGCGACTGACGCGACGCCACTCACCGCGTGCCCTCGAGCCTCAGATAGCGAGAAGAGCGATGATGACGACCACCACGACGATCGCCAGCACCCAGAGCCACCGGCTGTTCGCGCCATCGCCTGGCGCGGGGCGGCCGCCGGCGCCGCGCTCTGCGTGAGCCCCGGGCCACTGCTGGCTCGTGGCCGGGCCAGGCACCGTGGTTCCCCGGATGCCGGATCCCGGATTCGCTGCGAGCGGAGCACCCCACGGCTGGCGCCCCTCGGCCGACAACGTCGGGCCGGTCTTGGGAGGCCACACGTTCGGCTGGTCCGTGCCCGCGGCCTCTGCCCTCGGCGGCAGCGCGTGAGCCACGCTGGCCGCGGCGACCGCTTCTTCGAGGCTCCCCACCGCGTCGGGTTGGTCGTCCAACCAGCGGATCACGACGGCCGTGAGCGAGCGGACGAGGCTCTCCGGGCTCGCCGCTAGGGCGCCCCACACGCTGGCTGACCGCGCATCGGTCAGGTCTTCGTGCCGGAAGAGCAGGGTGTCGTCGGTATGGAACCGATTCCACAGGGCTGGCTCCGCTGCGAGCGCGCGGAGGGAGAGGTAGACGAGCGTCGCCGGGAACGCATCGACGCTCGGGCCCCAATAGCTGGGCACATGACGTGGGTGCTGGTAGGCGGCGTGGCCGACCTCGCGTGGCGCGCTGCGCAGCGACGGGACCCACACGCCGTCGTAGTCGACGAGTTGGTAGCGGATCTGGCCCGGCGCAGCACCGGGGCACACGAGGACATTCTGGGCGTGGATGTCACCGTGGGCGAGGTCTGAGCTGGTCAGGTTCTGGGACTCGCGTCGCCATTCCTCCGCCATGTATGCGAGGGCGGGACCCGGACGATCCATGGCGAGGCAGGTGACCAAGTACTCGTCGAGCGGGATGCCGTCGACCCACTGCATCTTGATCAACGGCACGCGGTTCGTGTCGTAGACCAGGCCTTCGTCGACCCAGCGCGTCCACACGAACGCTGGCACCGAACGCTGCTCGAGGTGTTGGCTCAGCGCGGCGTACCTGGTCGGATCGGCTGCCCCGGCGTTGAGGAACACACGCACTGCGAGCAGGCGACGGTCGGCTGTCTGGGCCTGGAAGACCATCGCTCGGGCGCCGCTCCACACGCGCGGGCCACCGCGCCGAGACAGTGTGAGGGAGGCGCCACGGAGCTCCTCATCGGCGAAGTTGTGCGGCACTTGCACCAAGTGGGCGTACTGGGAGCGATCGGGCCACGCACCCTGCTCGACTGCCATCAGTGGTCCCCTCCGTGGTCTGCTGGTGGCTGGCGATATCGCAGCAGGGTGACGTCGTCGTTGCGCATCTCCTTCTTCTCTCGCAGGTCTGCGCATACCGCCGTGAAGCCCTCGTTGCCGATGCGGCTCAACACGCTCCACAGCTCCTCTTGTTCACGAGCGTGCACCATCCACTCGGATATCGCATCGGTCCCAGCGAAGATCACATCGCGAGGCTGCAGCGGGCCGCTCCCATGCCTGACCGACCGCGCGAGCGCACGATCGTCGGCCGGTGCGCTCGGGATCAGTTGAGGCGTCGAGCCGAACTCCTCGGCGCTGGTCATGGGGAACATCGTCAGGCGCGGGCCGGATGCGTGGAGATGGAAGAGGCAGCAGTCACCGACCGCGACCGCGGCCCAGTCGGAGGCCGAGATCCGCCCGCCGAGGAATGTGCTGAACGCCCCCCGCCGCTGGCCGGCCTCACGAACCCACTCGGGGACAGTGGCGCGGACGAAACCTTCGGCATCTGGGTCGAAGCTCTGGCGAACCCGGGAGAGCCATCGTAGGAACCGCGTCCCGAGCCCGTGCTCCGCCCGCAACAGGTCGTCCGGCCGGTCATCGACGAAGGCCTTGACCAGTGTGTACGCCCACTCCCTCGAGCTCGTTCCCGCAGACGCGCCGTCGGCGATCGCGAACCAGCCGGTCTCTGGGCTGTACGCGCAGCCGTCCTCCCACTCGGACCTGGCGGTCCCAGCCTTCGGCTCCCAAAAGGCGATGAAGGGCGACATCAATCCTCCGACTGTCAACGGTCGGTGACCTGGGAAACGCGCGTCCCCACATCGAGGAACTCACTCAAGGTCCCGGAGTCGGCATTGAAGACGAAGCCGCGGGCGCCTTCGCCTATGACCAGCCCCATCCCGCGTGCGACCGCGACCATGTAGGGAGTGAGCTCGCTCGACATCTCGAACAACGTTCGGGCGTACGCATCGGGCAGGTCTCGTGGCGTGTTCGGGTACTGGACGGCGGGTCCGGGCGACGAGGACACGTTCACGTTGAAGAGCAAGAGCGCGCCGTCTTTTGTGTGGACGTTGCGCAGCTGCTCGGCCATGGACCGTGGATCTCCGTCTGTCGCTGCCCCATCACTCACGTTGACGACGATCGGTGGGAATGAGTCGAAATGCTCGTTTGCCCAGTCGACGACCATCGCCCCGGCGGTGTCGATCGCCTTCACCATCGGCGTCCCTCCGTTGGCAATCGGCTCGAGCCAGATCGGCATGTCGAGCGAGACGCTGGGGGAACCAGGCAGCGTCTCCCTCAGGAGGCGGAGGGGGTAGTCGGCCACGCGGCTGATCGGGACGAGGTTGTGCCCGGCAAGGTCCCCACCGAAGATCGAGCCCACCGTGGCGCCGTAGCCGATGAGCCCGAGGTGGTAGTAGTCGCGGATCTGCTCGCCCCGCTGGCACTGGAGCACCAGGTTGCGGATGAGGCGGTTCACAGCCTGAGCCAGCGACTCGGCCTTGCTCGCATTGCCTCCGCCGAGCGGCTCCTCCATCGAGGTCGAGCGGTCGACCAGGAAGATGATGCAGCCTGGGTGGGCACGGTCTATCGGTTGGGTGTACACGGTCGCTCCTTAACGGTGAAGCCAGCTGCGCACGACGACATCGGGGTCGGGGAGCCCGGCACCCGAACGCCAGACCTGGCTGCAGGTCCGACAGGTGTTCATTTGCTGCTCAGCGTCCTCCGACGCGATCACTGCGAACGAGCCGCAGCGGGGGCACTGGCGCAAGCCACGCTGGGCGCTCGGATAGGCGGACAGATCCAACGGCGGCGCGGGGCGCACCGTGCCGGGTGGACGGCTCGGGGCGAGCGGTGGCGGCTCGTACCCTTCGGCCGCCGACTGCGTGGACGCTGGTCGGTGTGTCAGGGCCCTGGCCTGTTCCAGCTCGACCGCGACGAGCCCCGTGGCGATCAACCCGGCGAGAGCCACCGCGGTCGCCAAGCCGACGATTGGCTCCGGGAGGGTGCCGACCGACAACGCGTACATGAGGGCGGTCGCCAGCCACGCGGCGGTCAGGCACCGGAGGAACCAGGCGAGCCACACCAGGACGAGAGGATGATCGACAACGGATGCTGCATGCGGTTCGGACGTGGAGCTCATCATGGTTTTGTCGTCGTGGTGCTACTGGGGTTGGTGGTCACGCAGGGTCCAGTCGTTGTGGTGCGACTCGGGTTGGTGTTGGTGGTCACGCACTGTTCCGTCCTCGAGGTGCCAGTCGGGTTGGTCGTGTCGTGGCCGGCGGGCGCGACGAGCCCCACCAGCAACACGACGACGACGGTCACGCAGGCTGTCGCACCCATCACGGCTGAGAGCGCGTTGCGGTCACGGTGCATTGGAGCCCTCGCTGGTTGAGACGACCGTTGTCCGCACGGGTGGCGATGAATCCACGGGACGGTCCCACAGAGCGAACGCGATCAGCAGGAGCAGGAGAGCACCGAGGGCGAGCCCGGCCCACAAGACCAGATCGGCACGGGCCCGGCGCAGCGTCTGCTGCAATGAAGCCGGCGGCGGTCGCCTCGGCGCAGAGGTGTTGGCCGACGGTGTCGGCAGTCGTCCGGCGTCGGGCCGACCCGGCCAGCGTTGGGTCGGCTTGGCCGTCGACGACGGGGTGCGCCACACGTTGCCGCCCCGTGGGTCGGTCATGTCGAGCTCCTCTCCGAAGCACCCTCTGGTGGACGTCCGAGCTCGTCATTGCGCCACCACCGTGTCGCGCCGGCGGGCGCTTGCCCCGCTGGCGCCTCGGCATGGGGGCGGAGGTGTTGCCGCGCCTCGCCCTGCCAGTCGTTGGAGGGCTCGACCGCCTGCTGCTCCCACCACGCCGGCCCAGTGCGGGCTGCCGCGGGCAGCGGCTGCATGCTCGCTGCCACTCGCACCGCTCCCGACCAGCCTTGGGGGGCAGGCGGGTTGGGTTGTTCGGCCACGGACGCACCACCGGCGCCGCTCGGCTGTCCGCCTTGCTGTCCGGCGGGCTCACTCGGATCCACCGGCGGCGGTTCAGGCGCGCGGTCCCGAGGAACGCGCTCGTGCATGTAGCGGAGCAGGCCTACGAGGGCCGTCAACAGGCTTCCGAATGCCGCCGTGAACGCGATGATGAAATCGGCGCTCACTCAGTCCTCCTTGGTCAGCCCCGCCCGAGGCGATGTACCAGTGAAGAGGCTGTTGCGTGCGGCCGGATACAACCCACTCGGGCCATACGCAGGGGATTTGGCCGCAAGGCCAGGCATCTGAACGACCGCGCGATGGTTCCAGCGCTGAGGCGTGGAACGAGGACTTCCGATCGGGTCCGAGCGGAGCGAATCTCCATCCCCACTGTGCCGTTTGTGGGCATACTCGCCGCCCATCCGTGCCCGGGCGGTGCTGAACACGGCGGTGGATGACGAGTTGATCCGTCGCAACCCGTGCCGGATCACCGGTGCGGACACGGAGTCGAGCCGGAGCAGCCGGTGGCGTCGCCTGCTCAGGTGGGGGCGTTAGTGGGGGCGATGCCGGAGCGGTGGAAGGCGTTGGTGCTGCTGGCGGTGTCGCGCGTCATCGCAGGGAGGCGAACGCGGCTCGCACCTCGGCGGAGAAGACCTCCGGGTCTTCCCAGGCGGCGAAATGCCCGCCCCTATCGGCTTCGTTGAAGTACGTGAGGTGGGGGTACGACTGCTCGACCCAGCTGCGCGGGGCCCGGAAGATCTCGCCGGGGAACGTGGTGAATCCGACCGGGAGCGAGACTTCCGGAGGGGCCTGGCCGGCCGCAAGTGCTTTAGCTTGAGATTGTCCGAGCTCCCAGTACCACCGGGCTGCCGAGGCCGTGGTGCCCGTCAGCCAGTAGAGCGTGATGTTGTCGACGATGTGGTCGCGCGTGAGGTGGCCCGACGGCTGCCCTTCGAGAAAGGCGTGGGAGATCTTGTAGTAGCTGTCCGTGTCGTGGTCGAGTAGCCACGCCGCCAGGGCGACGGGTGAATCGAACAGGGCGTAGCCGATCGTCTGCGGCCGCGTGGACTGCTCCAGGAAGTAGCCGAAGCCGCTCGTCGTGAACGTGTTGATCGCTTCGAGGGCCGCGCGTTCCTCCTCCGTGTCTCCCGGTGGTGGGGTAGGCGCCCCCAGCGTCGTCACGAGCAAGTTCATGTGGATGCCGAGCAGGCCTTCGGGCGCCTGGCGGCCCATCACGTCGGTCACGATGGCGCCCAGGTCGCCGCCCTGGGCGACGTAGCGGGTGTAGCCGAGGCGGCTCATCAGCTCGGCCCAGGCGCGCGC
>JBKPHT010000306.1:0-11193 GCA_046730015.1 Actinomycetota bacterium | reverse complement strand
GGTCTCACCGGTGAGGGCTCGGTCCACGGGCCGGGGACGTTCCTGCACCTCGACGCCGGGACGAGCCACTCGCCATGGACCGACACCGGTGGCGAGTTGTTCGTCTACTACCCCGAAGGCTGACGCCTCGCCGACACGTCGAACAGGCCTCGGGCCGACGGGATCGTTGTTCGACAGACGAGGGGGTGGGGTCAGAACAGCCGCAGGTCGTCGGGCTCGACGCCCCGCAGCGCGTCGTAGTCGACCTCCACGCAGTCGATGGCCCGCTGCCCGGCGAGCACCCGGGCCTGCGGCTTGATCTGCTGGGCCACGAAGACCCCCCGGACCGGGCGGAGCATCGGGTCGCGCTCCAGGAACTCGAGGTAGCGGGCCAGCTGCTCGACGCCGTCGATCTCGCCCCTGCGCTTGATCTCGATGGCGACGGCGTGGCCGTCCGCGTCCCGGCACAGCAGGTCGACGGGGCCGATGTCGGTCGGGTACTCGCGGCGGACCAGCCTCAGGCCGGGGGCGATCGCGCCGCAGTTGGCGGCCAGCAGCTCCTGGAGGTGCGACTCGACCCCGTCCTTCCACAGCCCCGGGTCGACGCCGAGATCGTGGGTCGTGTCGGCCACCACCTCGTGCAGGGTGATCGTGAGCGTCTCACCCTTGGCGGCCCGCACCGTCCACACGGCGCGGCCTTCCTCGTCGACCGACTCGGTGACGGTGTTGGGGGCGTTCATCCAGTTGAGCGGCTTGTAGGCGCCGCCGTCGGCATGGACGGCGACGCAGCCGTCGGCCTTGACCATCACCAGCCGGAGGGCCACGGGCAGGTGGGCCGTCAGCCGTCCGGCGTAGTCGACGGTGCAGCGGGCGACGACGAGGCGCATCGCCGCTCAAGCTAGCGGCGGCCGATCGTCACATCGGGGCGGAGTCGCCGGAGCATCATGCGCCGCGCCGCCGCGACCGGCCCCGCTCGGACAGGTTGCGGCGGATCGTCTCCCGCCGGGCCCGGAGCTCGCGGTGGGTCAGGTGCTCGGTCTCCTCGTCGAGCCCGAAGCTGGCCTTGAACCCGGACATGTCGAGCTCGACGTTCCGCGGGTCGATGCCGACGTCGGCCAGGATCCGGTCGCCGTGGCGGGTCGCGAAGTAGATCGACAGCGAGGCGATCTCGCCGAACAGGTCGAGGTCGGGGGCCAGGGTCGCGATGGCGCCGTCGAGGAACACCATGTTCTTGACGAACAGCATCAGCTCCTTGGGCATCCGGGCGCCCAGGCCCAGGAGCGCCTTGACCACCTGCTGGAGCTCGCCGACCAGCTGCTCGCCGGTCATCGTCGTGGGGTCGACCACGGGCGCGTCGAACCGCAGCTCCTTGAACACGACGTCGAGGTCGGCGTCCGGGGGCAGCGCGCCGAGGTCGCGCAGGGCGGCGAGCTGGGCCATCACGTCGTTGGCGCTGCCGCCCATGAGCAGCCGCAGGAACGCGAGGCGCCTGGTCTCGTCGAGCCGGCCGGTGATGCCGAAGTCGAGGAGCGCGGTCCGCCCGTCGGGCAGGACGAACAGGTTCCCGCCGTGCAGGTCGCCGTGGAAGATCCCGTGGAGGATGGCGCCCTCCACGAACCCGATCATCCCGGTCCGCACCACGGCCTCGGTGTCGACCCCGGCGTCCTTCATCCCGGCGACGTCGTCGAACCGGAACCCGTCGAGCCGCTCCATCACCAGCACCCGGGGCGTCACCAGCGTGGGGTGGGGGCGGGGCACGACGTAGCCCCGCTGGTCGAGCTCGGCGTACGTCCGGGCGATGTCGAGCATGTTCTCGGCTTCGAGCCGGAAGTCGAGCTCCTCGGTGATGGTCTGGGCGAACAGCTCGACCAGCGCCGGCGGGTTGGCCAGCGCGGCGATGGGGATGCGCCCGGTGAGCTTGGGGGCCAGCCACGCCATGACCCGCAGGTCGTCGCGCACCAGCCGGGCCACGGTCGGCCGCTGCACCTTCACGACCACCTGCTCGCCGGTGCGGAGCGTGGCCCCGTGGACCTGGGCGATCGACGCGGCGGCCAGCGGCGTCCGGTCGACCCACCGGAACACCTCGTCGAGCGGCCGGCCGAGGTCGGCCTCGATGACCTCCCGCACGAGCCGGAACGGCTCGGCCGGCACCCGGTCGCGGCACAACTTGAACTCGCCGACCAGCTCGGGGGGGAAGATCCCCTCGCCGGAGCTGATGATCTGGCCGAGCTTGATGTAGGTCGGGCCCAGCCGCTCGGCCGCGATCCGCAGCCGGCGGGAGATGCCGGCCCGGCTCGCCGCACCCCCGGTCCGCTTCTCCCGCAGCGCCCACAGGCCGACGGCGGCGCCGAGCCGGCGGGACACGGTGACCAGCCGGCGGCCGGGCGGCCAGCGGCCGGGGGTGGTGAGCGCCGGCACCTCGGCGACGACCCGGGCGCGCACGTCGGCCAGGCCATGGCGCCACGGCAGCGCCGCCGGGTCGTCGAGCGTCCAGGGCGGGCTGTCGCTGAAGCTGCCGTGCGCGAGGTCGGTGGGGGCGACGGGCACGGGTCGAGTCTGCCGGACCGTCGGCGCGTCCGGCACGTCGCGGGCCCGGCCCTGGACGACCTTCGCCGGCTCGACGACGGGCTGGCGGACGGGCCGCACGCGCTCACCGTCCCCGCGGCGCCATCTGGCCCGGCTAGAGCCGGGGGACGACCCGCCCGTCGGCCACGGCGACGCCCTCGGCCCGCAGGCGGCGGGCGTGCTCCGCCTCGTGGCCGGGGACGAGGCGGCCGGTGGAGGTCACGACCCGCCACCACGGCAGGCCGTCGACCACCCCGTCGGCCAGCAGCCGCCCGACGGCCCGGGCCGCGCCCGGGTGCCCGGCCTCGGCGGCGACCTCGCCGTAGGTCACCACCTCGCCCGGGCCGAGCGACTGGAGGACGGCGACCACCGCCTGCTCGAATCGGGTCATGGACCGCACCGTAGAGCCCGCCCCGGTCCCCGCCGTCCCCCGCGGCCGCGTCGCGGTCGTCACCGGTGCCAGCCGGGGCCTGGGCGCCGGGCTCGCCGCCCGGTTCGCCGAGGCCGGCCTGACGCTGGGTCTCGCCGCCCGCACCCGGCCGGAGCCGCCGCCCGGCGCCCGGGGCCTGACCGTGGAGGTCGACGTGGCCGACGCCGGCGAGGTCGACCGGTTCTGCGCCGAGGTGGTCGACCGGTTCGGGCGGATCGACCTGTGGGTGAACAACGCCGGCCTGCTCGAACCGATCGCCCCGCTGCGGGACGCCGACCCGCTCGCCGTGCGGGCCAACATCGAGGTGAACGTGCTCGGGGTGATGCACGGCAGCGCCACGTTCGCCCGCCATGTCCGCTCGCGTCCCGGCGGGGGCGTCCTGGTCAACATCACCAGCGGCGCCGCCAGCTCGCCCTACGCCGGCTGGGCCGCCTACTGCGGCAGTAAGGCGGCGGTCGACCAGATCACCCGGGTCGTCGCGCTGGAGGAGGCCGAGGCCGGACTCCGGGCCCACGCCGTCGCCCCGGGGGTGGTCGACACCGACATGCAGGCGGCCATCCGGGCCACGCCGGCCGACCGGTTCCCGGCGGTCGAGCGGTTCCAGGACCTCGCCCGCGACGAGGCCTTCAACAGCCCGGCGTGGGTGGCCGACCACATCCTCGCCCTCGCCTTCGGCGACGGCGGGGGCGACGTCGTCCAACGGGTGCCCGACGAGCCGCGATAGCGCGCCTCCCGGAGGCGCCCGGCGCCCTGGCGCCGGCCGTTGGCGAGGACGCGCTCTAGCCTGCTGCCATGCGGACGCTCACCGACGGCGAGGTGGCCGAGCACCTCGCCCGCATCGACGACCGGGGCTACACGGTCGTCGAGGACGCCATCGAGCCCGACCTGGTCGACGAACTGGTGGCCGCCCTCGACGCCACCGAGCGGGCGGTGGCAGCCGGCCCGGGCGACAACACGTTCGAGGGCCGCCGGACGGTCCGGGTCTACAACCTGCTGGTCCACGGGGCTGCGTTCGCCAAGGTGCCCACCCACCCCAACGTCCTGCCGGTGGTCGAGGGGGTGCTCGACCCCGGCTGCCTGCTGTCGTCGCTGTCGTCGATCGCGATCGGGCCCGACGAGACGCCCCAGCCGATCCACGCCGACGACCAGCTCGTCCCGCTGCCGAAGCCCCACCCGCCGCTGGTCTGCAACACGATGTGGGCGCTGACCGACTTCACCGAGGCCAACGGCGCCACCCGCCTGGTGCCCGGCACCCACCGGGCGGACTCGCCGGAGTACGGCCGGGACTACGACTCGATCGCCGCCGTGATGGGGCGGGGGAGCGTGCTGGTGTGGAACGGCAGCCTGTGGCACGGAGGCGGGGCCAACACGACCGCGGAGCGCCGGGTGGGGATCGCCTGCAACTACTGCGCCGGCTACATCCGCCAGCAGGAGAACCAGCAGCTCGGCGTCCCGCGGGCGATCGCCCGGGGGTTCGACGACCGGCTGGCCCGCCTGTGCGGCTACGGCATCTACAACGGCCTCATGGGCCACATCGACAAGCGCGACCCCATCGAACTGCTGCGGGACGACGCCCCGGCCGGCGGCATGGTGTGGGACGGCACGTGAGGCCCCGCCGCGCTCCTCAGGGCCGGCTCAGGCCCGGGCGATGAAGGCGATGACGTCGGCGGCCAGCTCGGGGCGGCAGATGAGCAGGTCTGGCACGTAGGGGTCGGGCCGGTTGTAGACCAGGGGCGACCCGTCCAGCCGCGACACGTGGAGCCCGGCGGCGGCGGCCACGGCCACCGGCGCGGCCGAGTCCCACTCGTACTGGCCGCCGCTGTGGGCGTAGACGTCGGCCTCGCCGAGCACCACCGCCATCGCCTTGGCTCCGGCCGACCCCATCGGCACCAGCTCCCAGCCGAGCTCGTCGGCCATCCGCCGGGCCTCGGCCGGCGGCCGGGTGCGACTGACCAACGCCCGCGGCGGGCCTCCCCAGCCCGGCGGCGGGGGCGGCGGGGGGTCGGTGACCAGGGTGCGGTCGCGGGCCGGCAGGGCCACGGCGCCGGCGGCCGGGACGCCGTCGATCACCAGCGCGACGTGGACCGCCCAGTCGGTCCGCGGCACCTCGCCGTACTCCCGGGTGCCGTCGAGCGGATCGACGATCCACACCCGCCGGGCGGTGAGCCGGGCGGGATCGGCCACGCCCTCCTCCGACAGCACGGCGTCGCCGGACCGCGCTTCCGCGAGGCCGGCCATGAGCAGCTCATGGGCCCGGCGGTCGCCCGCCTTGCCCAGGGCCCCGCCCTCCAGGCCGGCGGCCACCATCTCGGCTCGGAGGTCGACCAGCAGGTGCCCGGCCTCGGTCGCCAGGCGGCCCGCGAGGAGGTGGTCGTCGGGGGCGGCGTGTGCGGCGGCGCGGGCCTCGGGCATGCTGCTTGCTTACCAGACCGGTCCAAATTGCCTACCAACTGGGTCGGGTTTAGCCTGGAGCGTTCATGTCGAGCACCGCACCGTCCGCCACGCAGCCAGGGTCGTACGAGCTGACCCACCTGCAGGCGCTCGAAGCCGAGGCCATCCACATCGTCCGCGAGGTGGCCGCCGAGTTCGAGCGCCCGGTCCTGCTGTTCTCCGGGGGCAAGGACTCGGCGGTCATGCTGCACCTCGCCGTCAAGGCGTTCGCCCCGGCCAAGCTGCCGTTCCCGGTCATGCACGTGGACACCGGCCACAACTTCGCCGAGGTCATCGACTACCGCGACCGCCGGGTGGCCGAGCTGGGGGTTCGGCTGGTCGTGGCCAGCGTCCAGGACGCGATCGACGCCGGCCGGGTCGTCGAGGAGACCGGCCCCCACGCCAGCCGGAACCGGCTCCAGACGGTGGCGCTGCTCGACGCCATCGAGGAGCACCGGTTCGACGCGGTGTTCGGCGGCGCCCGCCGCGACGAGGAGAAGGCCCGGGCCAAGGAGCGGGTGTTCAGCTTCCGGGACGACTTCGGCCAGTGGGACCCGAAGAACCAGCGGCCCGAGCTGTGGAACCTCTACAACGGTCGCCACCGCAAGGGCGAGCACATCCGGGTGTTCCCGCTGTCGAACTGGACCGAGCTCGACATCTGGCAGTACATCGCGGCCGAGAACGTCGAGCTGCCCGGCATCTACTTCGCCCACACCCGCCGGGTGTTCTCCCGCGACGGCATGTGGCTGGCCGAGTCGCCGTGGGTGACGCTGCTCGACGGCGAGGAGGTCGAGGAGCGGACGGTCCGGTTCCGCACGGTCGGCGACGCCACCTGCACCGGCGCGGTCGAGTCGGCCGCCGCCGACCTGGCGGCGATCATCGAGGAGACGGCGGTCACCCGCATCACCGAGCGGGGCGCCACCCGGGCCGACGACCGCATCAGCGAGGCCGGCATGGAGGACCGCAAGAAGGAGGGGTACTTCTAGATGGAGCTCCTCCGCTTCGCCACCGCCGGGTCGGTCGACGACGGCAAGTCGACCCTCATCGGCCGCCTCCTGTACGACTCGAAGGCGATCTTCGAGGACCAGCTCGAGTCGGTCGAGCGGACCAGCCTCGCCCGGGGCGACGCCTACACCGACCTCGCCCTTCTGACCGACGGCCTGCGGGCCGAGCGAGAGCAGGGCATCACCATCGACGTCGCCTACCGCTACTTCGCCACCCCCCGGCGCAAGTTCATCATCGCCGACACCCCCGGGCACATCCAGTACACCCGCAACATGGTCACGGGGGCGTCGACCGCCGACCTGGCCCTCGTCCTGGTCGATGCCCGCAAGGGCGTGCTCGAGCAGTCGCGCCGGCACGCGTTCCTGGCCTCGCTGCTCGGCATCCCCCACCTGGTCGTGTGCGTCAACAAGATGGACCTCGTCGACTGGTCACAGGACCGCTACGACGAGATCAAGGCCGAGTTCCGTTCCTTCGCCATGAAGCTCGACGTCCACGACCTCACGTTCGTGCCGATCTCGGCCCTCCACGGCGACAACGTCGTCGAGCGCTCGGCGAACATGGGCTGGTACGAGGGATCGGCGCTGCTGCACCACCTGGAGGAGGTGCACATCGCCAGCGACCGCAACCTGATCGACGCCCGGTTCCCGGTCCAGTTCGTCATCCGTCCCCAGGACCAGTTGCACCCGGAGCTGCACGACTACCGCGGCTACGCCGGCACGATGGCCGGCGGGGTGCTCAAGCCGGGCGACGAGGTGGTGGCGCTCCCGTCGGGCCTGACCTCGACCATCGCGTCGATCACCACGGCCGACGGACCGGTCGACGAGGCGTTCGCCCCGATGGCCGTCACCATCCGGCTGGCCGACGACGTCGACGTGTCGCGGGGCGACATGATCTGCCGGGTCCGCAACCGGCCCCACGTCGGGCAGGACCTCGAGGCGATGGTCTGCTGGCTCACCGCCGAGACGGAGCTGCGGGCCGGGGCCAAGCTGGCGCTCAAGCACACCTCCCGGTGGGGCCGGGCCCTGGTGAAGGACCTGCAGTACCGGCTCGACGTCAACACGCTCCACCGCGACGAGCAGGCGGGCGCGCTGACCCTCAACGAGATCGGCCGGGTCCGCCTGCGGACGACCGTGCCGCTGTTCTTCGACGAGTACCGCCGCAACCGGGCGACCGGCAGCTTCGTCCTGGTGGACGAGTCGACCAACAACACGGTGGGCGCCGGGATCATCCTCGGGCCGACCGAGGTCGAGTGAGCGAGCGAAGCGAGCGAACCATGAGCACGGTGCGTTGCTCGGCCCGCAGGGCCGATCGGTCACTGCGCGCATCCCGAAGGGTGCGCCAGTGAGCGAGCGAAGCGAGCGAACCATGAGCCCCGGCGTCGTCTGGCACGCCGGCGCCGTCGCCCGGGCCGACCGGCCGTCGGCGGGGGCGACCGTGTGGTTCACCGGGCTGTCGGGGTCGGGGAAGTCGACGGTGGCCGCCGAGGTGGAGCGGGCACTGGTCGCCGCCGGCCGGCCCGCCTACCTGCTCGACGGCGACAACGTCCGCCACGGCCTCAACGCCGACCTGGGGTTCTCGGCCGCGGACCGCAGCGAGAACATCCGCCGGATCGGCGAGGTCGCCCGCCTGTTCGCCGACGCCGGGGTGGTGGCGCTGGTGCCGGTGATCAGCCCCTACCGGGCCGACCGCGACCGGGCCCGGGCGGTCCACGCCGCAGCCGGCCTGCCGTTCGTCGAGGTGTTCGTCGACACGCCGATAGACGTCTGCGAGGCCCGCGACCCGAAGGGGCTGTACGCCCGGGCCCGCGCCGGGGAGATCACCGGGTTCACCGGCGTCGACGACCCCTACGAGGCGCCCGAGCGTCCCGACCTGCGGCTCACTCCGGCCGACGGGGGACCGGGGGACCAAGCGGCGCGGGTGCTGGCCCTGCTCGCGGGCTGACGGCCCGGCCCGGTCGATCCCCGGTTCCCCGCTTCTTGAGGCGATAGCGGTCGTTCCCCGGTCCTCGAGGCGATAGCGGTCGGCCCCCGACCCCTATGGCCTCGAGAACGGGTGATCGTCCCCCATTGCCCTCGCGTTCCGTTCCGGGGAGGCGACGGAGCCCGGTCACAGGTCCCGCTGCAGGACGAGCTCGTCCCGGAGCGGGATGCTGTCCCGGCCGAGCCGGGGGATCGACGGCTTGGACGCCCGGGCGACGTCGACCGCGCCCGGCCGCAGGGCGGTCAGCCGGTAGCCGTGCCGCTGGTAGAGCCGGAGGGCGTCGAGGTTGTCGTTGGTCGTGACCAGCCACTGGGACGCGGCACCAGCCGCCCGGGCGGCCTCGGCCGCGGCCTCCACCAGGGCGGCGGCTACCCCCCAGCCGCGATGGTCCTCGGCGACGGCCAGGGCCGCCAGCTCCGACCGCCGGCCCGCGCCGGGATGGGCCCAGGTGGCCAGCCCCACCAACCGGTCACCCGCCCAGGCCCCCAGGCCCGGGAGGGCCAGGACGTCGACGGTCGCGCCCAGCCGGGCCTGGTGGCGGCCGGCGAGGGTGGCGTCGACGAGGGCTTCGGCCGCCGCCAGGTCGTCCGGCCCGAGCGGGCGGACGACCGCGTCGGAGGGGCGAGCGGCGGGGTCGGCGCGTGTCACGGCTCGATCGTCCCAGGAAGCAGCGGTCAGCGCACGAGCGGCTTGTACCTGATCCGGTGGGGCTGGTCGGCCTCGGCCCCGAGCTCCTTGTGCCGCCAGGCCTCGTACTCGCTGAAGTTGCCCTCGAACCACCGCACCACGCTGTCGCCTTCGAACGCGAGGATGTGGGTGGCGATCCGGTCGAGGAACCAGCGGTCGTGGCTGATCACCACCGCGCAGCCGGGGTAGGCGTCGAGGGCGTCCTCCAGCGACCGGAGGGTGTCGACGTCGAGGTCGTTGGTCGGCTCGTCGAGCAGCAGGACGTTCCCGCCGCGGCGCAGCATCTTGGCCAGGTGGACCCGGTTGCGCTCGCCGCCGGACAGCACCCCGACCTTCTTCTGCTGGTCGGAGCCCTTGAAGTTGAACGAGGCGACGTACGCCCGGCCGTTGACCTCGCGGGTGCCGACCTTGAGCAGGTCATGGCCGTCGGTGATCTCCTCGTACACCGTCCGGTCGGGGTCGAGGGCGTCGCGGGACTGGTCGACGTAGGCCAGGTCGGCAGACGACCCGATCGTGATCGTGCCGCTGTCGGGCTGCTCGCCGCCGATCAGCATCTGGAACAGCGTCGTCTTGCCCGCGCCGTTCGGCCCGATGATCCCGACGATGCCGGCCCGTGGGAGCGAGAACGACAGGTCGTCGATCAGCAGCCGGTCGCAGTAGCCCTTCGACAGGCCCGCCACCTCGATCACCTGGTCGCCGAGGTGGGGGCCGGGCGGGATGGCGATCTGCAGCCGGTCGGGGCCGCGCTCGGCGGCCTCGGCCTCGGCCTGCAGCTTCTCGTAGGCGGCCAGACGGGCCTTGCCCTTGGCCTGGCGGGCCCGGGGCGCCATCCGCACCCACTCGAGCTCCCGCTCCAGGGTCCGGCGCCGGGCCGTGTCGGACTTCTCCTCCCGTTCCAGCCGGGCCCGCTTCTGCTCGAGCCAGCCCGAGTAGTTGCCCTCGAACGGGAAGCCGCGGCCCCGGTCGAGCTCCAGGATCCAGCCCGCCACGTTGTCGAGGAAGTAGCGGTCGTGGGTGATCGCCACCACCGTGCCCGCGTAGTCGCGCAGGAACCGCTCGAGCCACGCCACCGACTCGGCGTCGAGGTGGTTGGTCGGCTCGTCGAGCAGCAGCAGGTCGGGGCGGGACAGCAGCAGCCGGCACAGCGCGACCCGGCGCCGCTCGCCGCCCGACAGGGTGGTCACGTCGGCGTCGCCCGGCGGCAGCCGCAGGGCGTCCATGGCGATCTCGGTGGCACGGGACAGGTCCCAGGCGCCCGCCGCCTCGATCTTGGCCTCGAGGTCGGCCTGCCGGGCCCCGAGCTTCTCGTAGTCGGCGTCCGGGTCGGCCCAGCCCGCCATCACCTCGTCGTACTCGATGAGCAGGGCGGCCACCCGGCCGACCCCGTCCATGACGTTGCCGTGGACGTCCTTGGCCGGGTCGAGCTGCGGCTCCTGCTCGAGCATGCCGACCGTGAACCCCGGGGTGAGCCGGGCCTCGCCGGTGAAGCCGTCGTCGACGCCGGCCATGACCCGCAGCAGCGACGACTTGCCGGCCCCGTTGGCCCCGAGCACGCCGATCTTGGCGCCGGGGAAGAAGGACAGGCTGATGTCCTTCAGCACCTCCTTGTCCGGAGGGTGGAACCGGCCGACCTTGCGCATCGTGAATATGAACTGCGCGCTCATGGAGGGCGACGGTACCGGGCGACGGCCGGGACGCCGAACTGGCCGGGGCGGGTCGTCAGGGCGGGGAGAGCACCGGCCGGAGATCCGGCGCGAACCGCTCGGCCCAGGTCTGGTCCTCGCGGCTCATGTCACCGCAGTCGGAGGCCGTCGATCCGGACCAGCAGTGTCACTGCCCGCACTGTTCATGCGGTGCTGGTCGAATGAGCAGCCGATCGATAGACGTCTGAACGAAGCCGGCGCCGAGGTAGAGGTTGCGAGCGGCGTCGGTCTCGAAGCCGACCTTCAGTCGGCGTGCGCCTTTGCGTGCGAGCCGATCGAGGCCGTTCGTCAGCAACATGCGGGCGAGGCCGCGTCGCTGGTATTCGTCCTCGACGCGCATCGGTTCGAGGAGTCCGACCAGCGTCGTGTGGTCGAACCAGAACAACGCGTAGCCGGCGACCCTGCCATCCGCGT
>JBKPHT010000305.1:0-12139 GCA_046730015.1 Actinomycetota bacterium | reverse complement strand
AACCATCGGCCGGTGGCCGGGGACTCCGAGTTGGCCGAAGGCATCAAGGTCATGGCCCGAGGCCATCAGAACGCCATCTGGTCGCGGCAGCGTCAGCTCAACGCGTTGCGCTCGGCGCTGCGCGAGTACTACCCGGCTGCTCTCGAAGCGTTCGGCACGACGCTGGACGCCGCCGACGCGCTCGCGGTGCTCAGTGTCGCGCCGACACCCGAACTCGGAGGTCAACTCTCGGTCGCCAAGATCGCCTCGGCGCTGCGCCGCGGTGGCCGTCAACGGAACCTCGATCGCCGGGCAGCCGAGATCCAGGCTGTGCTCCGAGCCGAACATCTCCAAGCACCGCCGGCGCTGACCGCTGCCTACGGTGCCGTGACCCGGTCAGCGGTGCGGCTCATCGCCGTGTTCAACGACGAGATCGCCGCTCTCGAGACAGCGCTCGCCGCGAGTTTGAGCAACACCCGTACGCCGAGATCATCCACTCCTTGCCAGGACTCGGGACGATTCTCGGCGGCCGGGTGCTGGGCGAGTTCGGGGATGACCCCGACCGCTACGCCACGGCAAAGTCTCGCAAGAACTACGCCGGCGTGTCACCCATCACCCGGGCCTCGGGTCGAAGCCGGACGGTACTCGCCCGCTACATCCGCAACCGCCGCCTCGCCGACGCCGTCACGCTCTGGGCCTTCTGCTCACTGACCCATTCGCGGGGCGCCCGCCGCTACTACGACCAACTCCGCGCCCGCCACAAGACCCACCAGCAAGCCCTTCGCCAGCTCGGCAACCGCTGGGTCGGCATCCTCCATGGCTGTCTCACCACCAGGACCCTCTACCACGAAGACATCGCCTGGCCCACGCCACTCAACATCGCGGCTTGACCGCTTGCGCCCCAGGGGTGTCTATCGCCTCGGGAACACGGTGGCTCCACCGGCCACGGGTTTCATCCCGGGGTCGAGGGGTCGACGCCCGGCGGTCGCCAGGTCGTCGCTTCGCTGTCACACCCCGTCCCTACCGTGGGGAGGCATGGTGCTCGGCACGCTGCTTCCGGTCCGGTGCCCCGGGTGCGGGGCGACCGGGGGCTCCCCCTGCGCGGCGTGCGCGGCGGGGCTGCGGCCCGCGCCCCTGGGCCCGGTCCCGGACGCGCTCGACGCCTGCTGGTCGCTGCTGGCCTACGACGGCCCGGGCCGAGCGCTGGTCACGGGGCTGAAGTACCGGCGCAACCGCACCGCCCTGGCCTGGCTGGCCGAGGGTCTGGCCGGCCTGGCCCGCCCGCCGGCCGGGACGATCGTCACCTGGGCGCCGACCACCGCGGCCCGCCGGCGCCAGCGGGGCTTCGACCAGGCCGAGCTGCTGGCCCGGGCGGTGGCCCGCCGCTGGCAGGTCCCGTGCCGGCCGCTGCTGGCCCGCAAGGCCGGCCCGCCCCAGACCGGCCGGTCGCTGGCCGACCGCCGCGCCGGCCCGATCCTGCTGGCCCGGGCGGGCTCACGGGTCGCTGCGGGGCGGCCGGTGGTGGTGGTCGACGACGTGCTCACGACCGGGTCGACCCTCACCGCCGCCGCCCGGGCTCTGGCGGTCGTGGAGCCGGCCTGGATCGCGGGCCTGACCGCCGCCCGCACGCCGCGCCACCAGGTCTCGCCCCCCTGCGTGCTGGCCATGCCACCCAAGGTCGAACAATTTGCTCAAGTTCCCGGCGCGATCGGCCGATAGCCAGCCGTAATGCACGTCGCACGCCGTCGGGCCTCCCGGGCCATCACCAGCCTCCGGGGCACCTCGCGGCGCGTCTCCCGGCGACCGCGGCCCCGGCGGCACCACACCCACCCGGTCCACGGCGCCGGCCCGCTGGTGATCGAGCTGGCCGTCCGCACGGTCGACGACCAGCCCGCCGTCCGCCTCGACCGGGTGGCGGCCGCGTCCGCGCGCCTGGCCGCCGGGCACCGGCCGTCGGCCGAGGCGGTGGCCGACGCTGCCCTGTGTCGGGCCGCCTGCGAGCGGCTGCGGTAACCTCCCGGCCGGCGGGCCACTGCGAGGAGGCCGCATGCAGGCGCATCTCGTCGTCGCCCACCGCACGCTGGTCGGGGACCATCTGCTCGACCACGCCCGCGGGCTGATCGCCGCCACCGGCCCCTGCCGGTTCCACCTGGTGGTGCCCGTGACCATCCCCCGGGACCACGCGTGGTCCGACGGCGAGGTCACGGCGGCGGCCGAGGCTCGCCTGGCCGAGGGCGTCGAGGCCTTCACCGCCGCCGGCGCCACCGTGACCGGCGAGGTCGGCGACGCCAACCCGGTCTACGCCGTCGCGGCCGCGCTGCGGGCCCAGCCGGACGCCGACTGGCGGAGCATCATCGTGTCGACGCTGCCGCCGGGAGTGTCGCGCTGGCTAGGGCTGGACGCCGTCAGCCGCATCCGCCGCGAGTACGACCTCCCGGTCACCCACCTGGTCGCCGCCGACACCCCGGCCGACGCCTGAACCCCCGGCCCGCCTGCGGGCAGTGGTGGGGGCATCGGTACACTCGATGTCCGCATGAGCCTGCTTGACCGCTTCCTCCGCGCCGGTGAGGGCAAGAAGGTCCGGGCGCTCCAGTCGCTGGTGCCGGACATCGGTGACCTCGAACCCGAGATGGAGCGCCTCGACCACGACGCCCTCAAGGCCAAGACCGGCGAGTTCCGCCAGCGGCTTGACCGCGGCGAGTCGCTGGACGACCTGCTGATCGAGGCCTTCGCCGTCGTCCGGGAGGCCGGCAAGCGGGTGCTCGGCCAGCGCCACTACGACGTGCAGCTCATGGGCGGCGCCGCCCTGCACTTCGGCTGGGTGGCCGAGATGAAGACCGGTGAGGGCAAGACCCTCGTGTCGACCCTGCCGGCCTACCTCAACGGCCTGTCCGGCAAGGGCATGCACCTCGTCACCGTCAACGACTACCTGGCCACCCGCGACCGAGAGTGGATGGGCCGCATCCACAGCTGGCTCGGCCTGACCACCGGCCTCATCGTGCCCGGCAACCAGGACCCGGCGTTCAAGCAGGCGCAGTACGCCGCCGACATCACCTACGGCACCAACAACGAGTTCGGCTTCGACTACCTGCGCGACAACATGGCCCCCTCCCGGGCCCAGCAGCGCCAGCGGGGCCACGTCTACGCCATCGTCGACGAGGTCGACTCGATCCTCATCGACGAGGCCCGGACGCCGCTCATCATCTCGGGCAAGGTCGCCGACGCGGCCCAGCTCTACTACAAGTTCGCCTCGATCACCCGCGGCCTGAAACGCGACGCCGACTACGAGGTCGACGAGGAGAAGCGGACCGTCGCCCCCACCGAGGAGGGCATCGAGAAGGTCGAGCGTCAGCTCGACATCGAGAACCTGTACGACGGGGTGGCCCAGAACCTGGTCCACCAGCTCCAGGCGGCCCTCAAGGCCAAGGAGCTGTTCAAGCGGGACAAGGACTACGTCATCGCCAACGGCGAGGTGAAGATCGTCGACGAGTTCACCGGCCGCATCCTCGAGGGTCGGCGCTGGTCGGAGGGCCTGCACCAGGCGGTCGAGGCCAAGGAGGGGGTGCGGATCAAGGAGGAGAACCAGACCCTCGCCACCGTCACCCTCCAGAACTACTTCCGGATGTACGACAAGCTCGCCGGCATGACGGGCACGGCCCAGAGCGACGCCGCCGAGCTGGCCGCCACCTACGAGCTGCAGGTCGTCCCCATCCCGACCAACGAGCCGGTCGCCCGCGCCGACCAGCCCGATCTCATCTACAAGGGCGAGGACTCCAAGTTCGCCGCCGTCGTGGACGACATCGCCGACCGCTACGAGTCCGGCCAGCCGGTGCTGGTCGGCACGATCTCGGTGGAGAAGTCGGAGAAGCTGTCGCGGCTGCTCGACAAACAGGGCATCCGCCACGAGGTGCTGAACGCCAAGGTCGGCCAGCACTTCCGGGAGGGCGAGATCATCGCCCAGGCCGGCCGGCTCAGCGCGGTCACCGTGGCCACCAACATGGCCGGCCGCGGCGTTGACATCATCCTCGGCGGCAACCCCGAGGGCCTGGCCAAGCGCGACGTTCGGGCCGAGGGCCTCGACCCCGACGACGAGGGGGCGCGCTCACGCCTCGAGGAGCTGACGGCCAGGCACGCGCCCGAGACGAAGGCCGAGGGCGACAAGGTGCGCGACCTCGGCGGGCTCTACGTGCTCGGCACCGAGCGCCACGACTCCCGCCGCATCGACAACCAGCTCCGGGGCCGGTCGGGCCGCCAGGGCGACCCGGGCGAGAGCCGCTTCTACCTCAGCCTGGAAGACGACCTGATGCGCCTGTTCGCCACGGGCGCCGTCAACTGGGTGATGGGCAAGACGCTGCCCGACGACGTCCCCCTCGAGGCGAAGATGGTCACCAAGGCCATCGAGCGGGCCCAGACGACCGTCGAGCAGCGCAACGCCGAGATCCGCAAGAACGTCCTCAAGTACGACGAGGTCATGAACGAGCAGCGCAAGGTGATCTACGCGCTGCGCGACCAGGTGCTCGACCAGGCCGACCTGCGCGAGCGGATCGTCGGCGAGGCACTCCCCGACGCCGTCAGCACGCTGGTCGAGACCCACTGCGTCAGCGAGTACTCGGAGGAGTGGGATCTCGACGGCCTGCTCACCGAGATCAAGGTGTTCTGGCCGTCGGAGCTGACCACCGAGCAGCTGCGGGCCGCGGGCTCGACCAACGCGCTGTATGAGCTGCTCATGGACGAGGCGCTCGCCTACTACGAGCGCCGGGAGACCGACCTGACCCCGCCGATCATGCGGCAGGTCGAGCGCCAGGTGATGCTGTCGATCATCGACCAGCGGTGGCGGGCCCACCTCTACGAGATGGACTACCTGCGCGAGGGCATCAACCTCCGGGCGATGGGCCAGAAGGACCCGCTGGTCGAGTGGCAGCGCGAGGGCTTCGACATGTTCGGCCAGATGATGCACGGCATCTGGCAGGACGTGATCCAGTTCGTGATGAAGGTCGACGTGAAGGTCAACCGGCCCGCGCCGGCCGCCGCCCCTGCCGACGGCGAGGGCGCACCCCCGACCGGCACGCCCGGCGACGTCTCCGCCGCGAAGGTCGGCCTCGGCGCCGCTCCGGCCGACGGCTTGCGCGACGTGCAGTACTCGTCACCCGACGACAGCTCGATCGGCGGCGCCGACCGGATGGCGGCGGCCGCCCGTGCCCAGGCCGCGGCGTCCGGCGAGCCGGCCCCGGCCGCCGGCAACGGGCGGGGCGGCGCGGCGACCGCCACGGCGCACCAGGCCAACACGCCGATCGTGAAGTCCGAGTGGGACAAGACGCCCCGCAACGCCCCCTGCCCCTGCGGATCGGGCAAGAAGTACAAGCTGTGCCACGGCCGGTGAGCGCCCGACAGCCGCCCCATGCGTGACCTGACCGACGACCTCGAGCAGCTGGGGGCCCGACTCCAGGAGGCGGAGGGCTACCTGCGGCTCGACGAGCTGCGGGCCCGGCGTCCCCAGCTCGAGGCCGAGGCGTCGCGGCCCGACCTGTGGGACGACCCCGAGCGGGCCAAGCGGGTGACCGGCGAGCTGGCGGGCGTCGTCGACGACCTCGACCGCTACGACGACCTGGCGGCCCGGCTCGACGACGCCGAGACGCTGCATGAGCTGGCCCGGGACGAAGGCGACGAGTCGTCGCTGGCCGAGGTCGAGCAGTCGCTCGCCGCCGTGGACGCCGACCTGCGGGGGATCGAGCTGCGGTCGATGTTCAGCGGCGAGCACGACGAGGACGACGCGCTCGTGACGATCCAGGCCGGCGAGGGCGGCGTCGACGCCCAGGACTGGGCCGAGATGCTGCTGCGGATGTACACCCGGTGGGCCGAGCGCCGCGGCTACGCGGTCGAGGTCGACGAGTTCACCGAGGGCTCTGAGGCCGGCCTGTCGTCGGCCGAGTTCGTGGTGAAGGGCCGCTACGCCTACGGCTACCTGCAGGCCGAGCGGGGTGTGCACCGCCTCGTGCGGATCAGCCCGTTCAACGCCCAGGGCAAGCGGCAGACGGCGTTCGCCGCCCTGCAGGTGGTGCCGATGCTCCACGACGGCGACAGCACGGTCGAGGTCGACGAGAAGGACATCAAGATGGACGTGTTCCGGGCCTCGGGCGCCGGCGGCCAGCACGTCAACAAGACCTCGTCGGCCGTGCGCCTGACCCACCTGCCGACCGGCATCGTCGTGTCGTGCCAGGCCGAGCGCAGCCAGTTCCAGAACCGCGACCGGGCCATGGCCATGCTCAAGGCCAAGCTGGCCGACCTGGAGCGGTCGCGGCGCGAGGCCGAGCTGGACGAGATCCGGGGCGACCAGCAGCGGGTCGGGTTCGGCAGCCAGATCCGCAGCTACGTGCTGCAGCCTTACCAGATGGTCAAGGACCTCCGGTCGGAGCACGAGACCGGCAACGTCTCGGCGGTCCTCGACGGCGATCTCGACCCGTTCATGGAGGCGTACCTCCAGTGGCGGCGGGGCGGCGCGACCGACAGTTGACCATCCGACGATCCAACCCTGGTGCGCAGTACCGTCGACCCGCGATGTCCTGGGTCCCGCGCGCTATCTGTAACCTCTTCGCAATGACTGGGGACGCACGCACCACGAGCCCCGGCGCGTCCGAGCGGGCCCGAGGAACATGATCACCTTCGAGAACGTCAGCAAGATCTACAGGGGCGGGGTCGAGGCCCTCCACGGCGCCTCGGCCACGATCGAGAAGGGCGAGTTCGTCTTCCTCGTCGGGCCGTCCGGCTCCGGCAAGTCGACCATGCTGCGGCTCATCAACCGCGAGGAGACGGCCGACAAGGGCCGGATCTTCGTGGCCGGCAAGGACATCGCCCGGCTGTCGTCGTGGCGGGTGCCCTATCTGCGCCGCAACATCGGCTGCATCTTCCAGGACTACAAGCTCCTGACCAACAAGACGGTCTACGAGAACGTCGCGTTCGCCCTCGAGGTCATCGGTCGGCCCCGCCACGTCGTCAAGGCGCAGGTGCCGGCCATCCTCGAGCTGGTCGGCCTCGACAGGAAGACCCACAACCTGCCCGAGGAGCTGTCCGGCGGCGAGCAGCAGCGGGTGTCGATCGCCCGCGCCTTCGTCAACCGGCCGCTGATCCTGCTGGCCGACGAGCCCACCGGCAACCTCGACCCGGCGACCTCGGTCGGCATCATGCGCCTGCTCGACCGCATCAACCGGACCGGCACCACGGTGGTGATGGCCACGCACGACCGCTCGATCGTCGACACCATGCAGCGCCGCGTCATCGAGCTCGACGACGGCACGATCATCCGCGACCAGGCCCGAGGGGTGTACCAGTGAAGTTCGACTACGTCGCCCGCGAGACCCTGACCAACCTGCGCCGCAACGTCACGCTGACGATCGCCGCCATCATGACGGTGGCCGTGTCGCTGGCGCTGTTCGGCTCGACGCTGCTGGTCCGCCAGGGTGTCGACAACGTGTCGCAGTTCTGGCAGGACGGCATCAACGTGATCGCGTTCGTGAAGAGCGACATCACGCCCGAGCAGCAGGAGGCCCTCGAGCGGTTCATCGACGAGAACCCCGCGGTCGGCAAGTGGCGCTTCGTCGACCGCGAGCAGAGCCGCGAGGAGGCGCTGCGGCTCTTCGAGCGCAACGAGGCGATGCTGGCCAAGGTCCAGGCCGATCCCGACCTGATCCCCGCGTCGTTCCGGCTGACGCCGGAGTCGAAGGAGGTCGACCTGATGAAGGCGCTGGGCGAGCAGCTCCGCGCCGAGCCGGGGGTGCTGAAGGTCGTCGACGAGTCGGAGAGCATCAAGACCATCACCGGCGTGTCGGGGTTCGCCCAGCGGGCGATGCTGATCGTGGGCGTCGGCCTGCTGGCGGCGGCCCTGCTGCTCATCCTCAACGCCATCCGCATGGCGATGTTCGCCCGCCGGCGGGAGATCGAGGTCATGAAGCTGGTCGGGGCCACCAACTGGTTCATCCGGGTGCCGTTCATGCTGGAGGGCATCATCCAGGGCATGGTCGGCGCCCTCCTGGCGCTCGGCGCGGTGGCCGCCCTCGACCGGGCGATGGAGGCGGCGGCCAGGAACGAGGACTACCGGGCGATCATGGAGGGCTTCGTGGCCTCGGCCGGTGAGTTCCGGCTCACCGCGGTGGTTGTGATGATGCTCGGCATCACCATCGGGGCCGCAGGGTCGGGCTGGGCGCTCAGCCGCTTCCTGAAGGTGTGATCGTCACGGTGGCGGCCGGAACAGGTCGCTCACCCGGAAGCTGAGGGCCAGCGGCTCGGTGACCTCGACCCGGCCGGTGGTGTCGAGCGCGGTCTCGTAGCCGTCGGCGCCGGCCGCCAGGCGGAGGGCGGTGAACCGACGCCGGGCGGCCGTGCCGTCGACCAGCCAGTAGTGCTCGATGCCGGCGGCCGCGTAGGCGGCGCGCTTGGTGACCCGGTCGTGGGTGCGGCTGCCCGGCGACACCACCTCGACGACGAGCAGGACCGGCGGCGTCAGGCACTTCGGCCCGATGCTGGACCGGGGTACGACGACGATGTCCGGCTGGACCATCTGTTCGCCGGGCAGCCGGAGCCCGATGGGCGCGTGCAACATCACGTGGCCCGGCGGCACGGCGGCCAGGAGGAGCTGCTCCAGGTTGACCGAGGCGATCTGGTGGTCGGGCACGGGCGGCGGGGACACGGTGATCGTCCCTCCGATGAGCTCGTAGCGACGACCGTCGTCGGGCATGGCCTCCCAATCGGCGAGGGTGTACTCGCCGTCGAGAGCGGTGGTCGTGAGCATCGAGCCTCCCGGGCCGCGCGGATTGGCATAGGGGCCAGCGAGCTGGCGAGGCCGGATCCGGCGACCGCCAGAGTACCCGGGCGGTGTGACACCCAGGCCGGCCCGCGACCTCGATCGCCTCGCCGGCCTCAGGCTGCGAGGGTCACCGGGAGCCTCGTCAAGCCGCGGAGGACGATCCGGCCGTTCCACGGCGGGGCGTCGGTGGCGAGCTCCAGCGCCGGGAACCGGCGGACGAGGGCGGGAACGGCCTCGGCCCCCTCGAGCCGGGCGAGCGCCGCGCCGAGGCAGTGGTGGATGCCGCTGCCGAAGGCGAGGTGCGCGCCGGCGCCCTCCCGGCCGAGGTCGAGGTCGGCGGCGGTGGGGCCCCAGCGGGACTCGTCGCGGTTGCACGACCCGAGCAGGGTCATCACCAGCTCGCCGGGGGGCACGGTATCCCCGGCCACCTCCATCTCGGTGAGGGTGATGCGGCGCGACAGCTGCACCGGGCTGTCGTAGCGGAGCAGCTCGTCCGCGGCGTCGGCGTCGAGCGACGGGTCGGCGACCAGCCGTTCGAGCTGGTCGCGGTGGCGGAGGAGGGCGAGGGTGCCGTTGCCGATGAGGTTGACCGTGGTCTCGTGGCCGGCCAGGTAGAGCAGCGCCACCTGCATCGACAGCTCCTCGGGGGACAGCCGGTCGCCGTCCTCCTCGGCGGCGATCAGGGCGCTGAGCAGGTCGTCGGCGGGCTCGGCCCGCTTCCAGGCGATGGCGTCGGCGATGTGGGTGAACATCTTCTCGGCCGCGGCGTCGGCCCGCGCCGCGGTGGCGTCGTCGATGATCGGCTCGAGGGTGGCGGTCATGGCCTGCGACCAGTCCCGGAGCTCGGACCGGTTGCCCTCGGGCATGCCCAGCAGGTCGCTGATCACCGCGAACGGCAGCGGGAAGGCGTAGCCGGCGATGAGGTCGACGGGCTCACCCTCGCGGGCGGCGGCGGCCAGGTCGTCGAGCAGGCCGCCCACCAGCGCTCGGACCCGGGGCCGGAGGCGGTCGACGGTGCGGACGGTGAACGCGCTGGCCACGAGCCTGCGCAGCCGGGTGTGGTCGGGCGGGTCGAGGCCCAGCAGCGACCGCTGGTCGGGCTCCCGGCGCCGCATCTCCGCGGCCGGGTAGGCGGCGCCGACCACGTTGCGCTCGTCGACGCTGGTGCCCGGCTGGCGGAGGAGGGCGAAGCAGTCCTCGTGGTGGGACAGCACCAGCGGCCCGAAGGCAGACCGGTGCATCCGCCCCTGGTCGCGCACGGCGGCGTAGAAGGGATACGGGTCGTCGGTGAAGCCTGGTGCGAACGGGTTGAAGCCCTCATCCACGACGCCAGGTTTTCGCATTTGGACTGCAAATGCAAGGGGCCGTTCAGTGACGCGTGCCACGCTGGGCGGGCCCATGGCCGCCTCGCCTCCGCCCCCGGCCCGCACCACGACGAACGCCGCCCCGGCGGGCGCCCTGCCCCGGCCGCCGGCCGCCGACCTGGCCCTGCTCGGGCTGGCCGTGGTCGCCGTCTCGACCTCCGCGCCGCTGGTCCGGGTGGCCGACGCTCCGACGCTGGCCATCGCCTTCTGGCGCAACGCGTTGGCGCTCCCTGTGCTGGTTTTGATGGTGGCGGCGGCCGCCCGCCGCGGCCCGGTCCGGCTCGACCCGGCGGAGCGCCGGCTGTGCGTCGTCGCCGGCCTGTTCCTCGGAGCCCACTTCGCCACCTGGATCCCCAGCCTGTCCTACACGTCGGTCGCCTCGTCGGTCGCGCTGGTCGCCACCCAGCCGGTGTGGGCCGCGCTGATCGCCCGCCGTCGGGGCGAGCACGTCCCCCGTCGGGCCTGGTGGGGGATCGCGGTCGCCCTCGCCGGCACCGTCGTGTTGACCGGCGTGGACCTGAGCGTGTCGCCCCGGGCACTGTTCGGCGACCTGCTGGCCCTGGTGGGCGGGGTGCTGGCCGCGGCCTACGTGACCGTCGGGGCCGAGGTCCGCCGGACGGTGTCCACCGCCGTCTACGCGACGGTCTGCTACGCGGTCGCGGCGGCGGCCCTGCTGGTGGTGTGCGGCGTGGGCGGGCAGGCGCTGGCGGGCTACGACGGCGGCACCTGGCTGGCGCTGGTGGCCATGGTGGCCGGGCCCCAGTTGCTCGGCCACACGCTGGTCAACCGGGTGCTGCGGACCACCAGCCCGACTGTGGTGTCGGTGGCCATCCTCTTCGAGATCGTCGGGTCGGCCGTCCTGGCCTGGATCGCCTTCGACGAGGTGCCGCCCGCCTCCGCGGTCCCGGCCGCCGCGCTCATCGCCACCGGGGTGGTGCTGGTCGTGCGGGCCAGTCCCGAGGAGCCGGCGGTGTCCGGCCCCCCGGCCCTGGAATGACCGGTGTCGGGCGCGCGCCCCTCGGCGCGGTAGCGTCACCCGCGGTGCGCGTGGTGTGGATCATTCTTGCGGTTCTCGTGGTGATCGGCCTCGGAGCGTGGTCGACCACGTTCAAGGGCCAGCGGCCGATCCCGACCGGCGAGACGCTCCCGCCCTCCACCGTGCCGGCCGGCGACACTCAGGTCACGGTGACGCCGTAGGCCTCGGTGAACGCGTCCTCCGCATAGCGGTGGGAGGCGTAGGCGAAGCCCTTGTCGCCCCACTTGGCCGTGCCCCACGAGTTGCGGACGACGAGGTGGTCGGCCGTGTAGCCGACCAGCGCCACGGCGTGGCCCCCGTGCGTCGTCGAGCCGTCGTAGGCGGTCAGCTTGCCGGTCGGACCCAGGTCCATCCAGGCGTCGTCGCAGTCCAGCCGGGTCAGGACGGGGCCGTGGCCCGCCAGCCACCGCTTCCAGGCCCGCACGTCGCGGCCGAGGTTGACGTATGAGGCGATCTTCCGCTGGGCCGCCTTGAGGTAGAAGGCCTTGGCCCCGCCGGCGAACAGCTTGGGGCGGGCGAACGGCAGGTCGTCCTCGAGCACCGCACCGTACCTGCGGGCCACGTCGAGGGCCGCCTTGAGGGTGGTCCCCTCGGGCTCGATGAAGGTCGTCGGCCGCTGGGTCAGCGGGTCGGTCTCCTTGGCCGCCATCCAGGCGAAGCGGACCGACAGCAGCCGGGCCTGGGCCAGCCGGCCCGCCTTGACGAAGTGCCACCGCAGCAGCGAGTCGGCGACGCCCCAGCCGACGCAGGAGCCCGTCCGGCCCTGGTCGCCGACCGCCCACCAGGCCGCCCGGAGGTCGACCGACGCCGGCAGCCGGGCCCGGGCGGCGGCCACGCCGGCCTCCTCCGCGCTGGCGAACGTCCAGTCGTCCTCCTGGTCGGGGGAGGGCAGGCAGTTGAGGATCCGCACCGTGCCGCCGCCCGTCGCCCTGGTCCCTGCCGTGCTCGCCATCGTCCACCCCC
>JBKPHT010000304.1:0-10774 GCA_046730015.1 Actinomycetota bacterium | reverse complement strand
CTGGCCGCCCAGGCCCGTCGGGTGCACGGGCTGACCGCGGTGCGCACGTCGGTGCACGAGGTCCCGCTGGCGGCCGGGTCGGCCGAGGTCGTGTGCCTGCTCGACGTGATCGAGCACCTGCACGAGCCGCGCCGGGCGCTGCGGGAGGTCGCCCGGATGCTCGCCCCCGACGGCCGGCTGGTCGTGACGGTGCCGGCCCACCAGTGGCTGTGGAGCGCCGCCGACGAGGCGCTGGGGCACGTGCGCCGCTACACCCGCCGGGCGCTGCGGGCCGACCTGGTGGCCTCCGGGTTCGAGCCCGAGCTGATGACCCACGTGTTCAGCTGGCTCGTGCCGCCGGTGTGGCTCAAGCGCAAGCTGGCCAGCGGCGGGGACGCCGAGCTGGGCCTCGATCAGACCTCACCGCTGATCGACACGGCCGCCATGGCCCTCACGCTGGGCGAGCGCATGGCCCTCGGCCGCGCGTCCCTGCCATTCGGCACGTCGGTCCTCTGCGTGGCCCGCACCCGGGCGGCCTGATCGGCGGGTTCCGGGTAACGAGGTCCGCCGGCCCGTGGGGCCTGACCAGTGTGGCGCTCCGTGCCGGGATGGCCCAGACGGTGTGGTCGGGCTGGACGACGGATCTGGGTAACGAGCTGCTGCGCTTGTCTCAGAGATCTAGCTGTGAGGCTGCCGTCGGCCGCTCGCGCGAACTCGACGTGAGCGACGCCACCGTTCGGGGCCGCCCTGTTGGTCAACAGATTCGGCTTCCCGCGCCGGACCCCGTGCGACGCTGATCTGGGTGTTCGACGCGAAGCGCATCGTCGAATGCTCGAACGACTGTGAATCTGCCGGCATCGCCTACGGAGGTTCGAATCCTCCTCGGCCCACGGACCAGGCCCCGAGCAGCCGGGGATCTCGGTCGCCGGCGCAGGCACCCGGGACGGCGCGGTCATGCCGGCGGGGCGGACCTCAGCCGCTCGGCCAGGAACTCCTGCTCGGCGGCGTTGTCGGTGAGGGCCAGTGCCGCCCGGTAGGCGTCGGCGGCCTCGGCGTCGCGGCCGAGCCGGTGCAGGAGGTCGGCCTTGGTCGCCGGCAGATAGCGGTAGCCGGCCAGCCCGCCGGCGTGCTCGAGCGCCTCGACCTCGGCCAGCGCGGCCTCGGGACCGTCGACCATCGCCACCGCCACCGCGCGGTTGAGGGCGACGACCGGTGACGGCCACACTCGCAGCAGCTCGTCGTAGAGGGTGACGATCTGGTCCCAGTCGGTCGCCGCGTAGCTCGGGGCCTGCGCGTGGAGCGCGGCGATCGCCGCCTGCAGGGTGAACCGCCCCGGCGGCCCGGCCCGGAGCGCCTCCACGACGAGCCGGTCGGCCTCGGCGATGAGGTCGCGGTCCCAGGCCGAGCGGTCCTGGTCCTCGAGGCGCAGCAGCCGGCCGCCGGCGTCGGTGCGCGTCGACCGGCGGGCCTGGTGCACCAGCAGCAGCGCGAACAGCCCGGCGGCCTCGCGGTCGTCGGGGAGCAGCCGTCGCAGCAGGCGCGCCAGGTCCACGGCCCGGTCGCAGAGGTCGTCGCGCACCAGGTCGTCGCCGGAGGGAGCCGTGTGCCCGGTGGAGTACAGCAGGTGGACGACGGTGAGCACCGCGTCCACCCGCTCTGGCAGCTCGGCGGCCGACGGCACGGCGTAGGGGATGCGGGCCGCCTCGATCTTCTTCTTGGCCCGGGTGAGGCGGGCGGCCATCGTGGCGTCGGCGACCAGCAGGGCCCGGGCGATGTCCGGCGTCGCCAGGCCGCACACCAGCCGCAAGGTGAGCGCGATCTGCGCCTCGGGGGCCAGCGCCGGATGGCAGCAGGTGAAGATCAGCCGCAGGCGGTCGTCGGGCATCGTGCCGGCATCCCCGGCGGTGGGCTCGGGCATCTCGCCGTCCTCGGGCTCGACGAGCAGCGGCAGCTTCGACTCGAGCGTCTGCCGCCGGCGGACCTGGTTGAGGGCACGGCGGCGCGCCACCGTGGTCAGCCAGGCGCCGGGCCGGGCCGGGACACCGTCGCGCCCCCAGGTGCGCAGGGCCTGGACGTACGCGTCCTGGACGGCCTCCTCGGCCGCGTCGAGGTCGCGGGTGACCCGCACCGTGGCGGCGAGCACGTAGGCCCACTCGCCCCGGTGGGCGTCGGCGACGGCCTGCTCGACGGCGCTCAGCCGGGCTCCACGACCTGGAAGTCGAGCAGCGGCCGCACCTCGACGCCGCCGTCGGCGACGGGGGTCATCCCGGCCAGCGCAAGGGCGTGGTCGAGGTCGCGGGCCTCCAGGACGTAGAGGCCGGCGAGCGCCTCCTTGGTCTCGATGAACGGCCCGTCGGTGACCACTGGCCCCCGGATCGCGGTTGCCGTCGTCGCCGACTGGAGGGCGAGCCCGGCGACGACCCGCCCGCCCTGCTCGGCGATCCGGCCGTCGAGGTGCTCGTTGGCCTCCATGACCTCCGGCGGGATGTCGTTCGGCCAGTCCGGCGTCTGGCGCTCGAAGATGAGCACCACGTACCGGGTCATCGTGTCGCTCGGGGTCGTGGTCATCGTGCGCCTCCGTCGGTGCGCTCGTAGGTGGTGGCGATCACGCCGTTGGCGTAGCGGGTGAGCCGGGTCAGCTCGAAGTTCCGGCGCTCGGGCCCGCCGGGGAACAGCCGCTTGCCGTCCCCCAGCAGGACCGGGTGCAGGTACAGGCGGTACTCGTCGACCAGGTCGGCCCGGGCCAGCGCCTGGACGATGCTGGCGCTGCCCTGGACGCCGATGGCCTTGCCCGGCTCCTTCTTCAGCCGGCAGATCTCCTCCTCCACGTCTCCGGTGACGACCCGGGTGTTGGCCCAGGCCGGCTCGCCGAGCGTGGTGGAGAACACCACCTTCGGCCGGTCGTTGAGGGCCCGGATGATCCGGGGGTCCTCCTTGCCCTCCGAGGGCGCCAGCTCGTCGCCCTCGTCGTAGGGGACGGCGTGGGGCCAGTACTCGGCGAAGATGTCGAACGTCACGCGCCCGAACACGAACAGGTCGTACGTGGTGCTGAAGTCCACGGCGATGTCTTCCTGCATCTGCGGGTCGAAGCCTACGGCCACCCAGCTGATGTCCTCGTCGGGCCCGACCATGTAGCCGTCGAGCGTGACGAACTCGGAGACGACGACGCGCCGCCTCCCGGTCTGCTTCGCATCCGTCGTGGTCGTGTCGGTCATGTCCTGCCTCCGTGGTCGGGATCCACGAACACGACAATCGGGGGCGGGCGAAATCGACAGCGGCACCGGAAGTTCGAGGGTCGAGTCAGCCGAACCCTGCGTTCGGGAGGTGCCACCATTGGCGCGTGGGCCGCGATCCAGCACCATGACCCCCATGGCTGCCCGCCCGGCCGACCCGATCCCCGGCCCCGCCGACGCCACCATGCCCGACGAGCCCGCCGGGTCCGGTCTGCGGGCGCTCCTCCGGACGACGTTCACGGCCCGCACCTGGCGGGAGCACCTGTACCTGGCCATCGCCGCGCCCCTGGGGCTGGCCGGGTTCATCGCCCTGGCCGTCCTGCTCTACGTCAGCCTGCTGCTCTCCGTCACGCTGATCGGCATCCCCCTGCTCGCGCTGATCGTTCTCGCCGCCCGTGAGTGGGCCGGGCTGCACCGCCTGCTGGCCGGCAGGCTGCTGGACGAGCGCGTGCCGACGCCGGTCCGGCGGCGCCCACGGTCGCGCGGCTTCGTCTCGTGGCTCCGGTCCGGCCTGACCGACGTCGCCGGCTGGCGGTCGATGGCCTACATCGTCGTGTCGTTCCCGGTCGTCGTCGTGGGCGCCTGGGTCGCCATCGTCGCCTGGGCCGGCGCCCTCATGCTCCTGACCTACCCGATCATGTGGCAGGTGTTCGATCCGACCAACACCGACGCCGACGGGGTCGTCCATCACTCGGGCCTGCAGTTCGGCGAGCTCTACATCGACACATGGCCCCGGGCGTTGGCGGTGTCGGCCGCCGGGCTGGTGGCGGTGTTCCTCGTCCCCTGGATCGTCCGGGGCGTGGCGACCCTCGACGGGCTGCTGGTCCGGGGGCTGCTCGGGCCCACGCGGCTGTCCGAGCGGGTCGTCGACCTCGAGGCGACCCGGGCCCAGGCGGTCGACGCCTCGGCCGCCACGCTGCGCCGCATCGAGCGCGACCTGCACGACGGCACCCAAGCCCGGCTGGTGGCCCTGGCCATGCATCTCGACATGGCGAAGGAGAAGCTGGCCGGTGTGGGTCCGGGCGGGACAGGGGCCGACGAGGCCGAGCTCGTGCGGGCTCGCGACCTGGTCGACACCGCCCACCGCAACGCCACCGACGCCATCGTCGAGCTGCGGGACGTGACCCGCACCATCCATCCCCCCGCCCTCGACCGAGGCCTGGACGCGGCGCTGGCCACGCTGGCCGCCCGCAGCGCGTTGCCGGTGTCGCTGCGGACGGACATCGCGGTCCGGCCCTCGCCGGCCATCGAGACCATCGCCTACTTCTGCGTCGCCGAGCTGCTGACCAACGCGGCCAAGCACAGCGGGGCCCGGCGGGTCACGGTCGACGTGACCGGCGGACGGGCGTCCCTGCGGCTGCGGGTGAGCGACGACGGCACCGGCGGCGCCCACGTCGCGGCGGGCGGGGGCCTCGCCGGCCTGGCCGAGCGGGTGCGCATCGTCGACGGGGAGCTCGACGTCGCCAGCCCGGCCGGTGGTCCGACGACCGTCACGGTCGAGCTCCCCTCCGGCGCATGAGCGAGCGGAGCGAGCGAATCATGAGCAGGCCTCTGCGAGTCGTGATCGCCGAGGACGCCGCCGTGCTTCGGGACGGGCTGGTGCAGCTGCTGGCCGACCGGGGGTTCGAGATCGTGGCGGCCGTGGCCGACGCCGACGCCCTGCGCCGGGCAGTCACGGCGGCCGCGGAGCCGCCGGACGTCGCGGTCATCGACATCCGCATGCCACCCACCCACACCGACGAGGGGCTGCGGGCGGCCATCGACCTGCGCCGCGACCATCCCGAGATGGCCGTGCTGGTCTTCTCGCAGTACATCGAGACGCGGTACGCGGCCGAGCTGCTCGCCAGCCGCTCCGACGGGGTCGGCTACCTGCTCAAGGACCGGGTGGCGCGGGTGAGTGAGTTCGTCGACGCCCTCACCCGGGTGGCCGCCGGCGGCACCGCGCTCGACCCCGAGGTGGTCACGCAGCTGCTCGGGGCCAGCCGCCGCTCCGACCGCCTGGCCGTCCTCACGCCGCGCGAGCGCGAGGTGCTGGCGCTCATGGCGGAGGGGCGCTCGAACACCGCCATCGCCGCCACGCTGGTCGTCTCCCCTCGGGCCGTCGAGAAGCACATCGCCAACATCTTCACCAAGCTCGACCTCCCCCCGTCGGACACCGACCACCGCCGCGTCCTGGCCGTGCTCCGCTACCTCGAGTCGTAGCCCCGGTCGCCGACCCGGTACGAACAACCCCTCCCGTCCGACGAGCTCACCAAGGGTCGGACCAGAACCGCTCCTCGGCGGCCGGCTGCCGCCAGCCCCGCTCGACCGGGGGCGGGGCGGCGACGGCCCGCCGGTCGGGGCGCTCTCCTCGGGTGGCCACGAGGCAGGCGAGCGCGGTGGTGAGCGGCACCGACGCCACCAGGCCGATCGAGCCGACGAGGGTCTGGACGATCTCGACGGCGACGGTCTCGGTGGTCAGCACCTCGCCGAACGCGAGGCCCGACTGGGTGTAGATGAGCAGCAGCGGCAGGGCCGCCGCCGCGTAGGCCAGCACCAGGGTGTTGACGGTCGACGCGATGTGGTCGCGCCCGATGCGGATCCCGGCCCGGTACAGGTCGCGGCGGCTCCGCCCCGGGTCGCCCGCCCGGAGCTCCCAGACGGCGGACACCTGGGTCACCGTGACGTCGTCGAGCACGCCGAGCGTGCCGATGACGATGGCGGCCAGCAGGAGGCCGCGGAAGTCGAGGTCGGGAGCGAAGGCCAGCAGGGTCAGCGACTCCTCCGAGGCCAGCCCGCTCAGCTCGGCCGCCGCCGCGAACCCCACCGCCAGTGCCGCGGTCAGGCCCAGGCTCGCGAGGGTGCCGAGCAGCGCCACGGTGGTCCGGTCGGTCACGCCATGGGCCAGGTACAGGGTGCCGAAGGCGATCACCGTCGCCCCCGTCAGAGCCACCCCCAGCGGCGGGGCGCCGTCGAGCAGCGCCGGGAAGATGTACGCCAGCAGCACTCCCATGCTCAGCACGATGCCGGCCAGCGCCAACAGCCCACGGAGCCGCCCGAGGGCCACGACCACCACCGCGAACACCACGGCCAGCACCGCCAGCGGGGTGCCCCGCTGGATGTCGGCGAACGAGTAGCGGGCCTCGGCGGGGACGTCGGCGCCGGCGTCGTTGAGCACGATCTCGTCGCCCGAGGACAGCCGGGACAACACCGTGTCAGCGTCGGTCGAGGTCTCGACCACCGCGGTGCCGCCGCGGTCGGGCCCGCTGGTGAGCCGGGCGGTGATCGCCACGCACTCGGCGTCCGGCACGCCGGTGCACGGTGCGACCTCGGACCGGACGACGGTCGCCCGCACCCGGTCGGCGTAGCCCAGCGCCTGCTGGTCGACGTCCGGGTCGCCGCCGGGCCACCAGAGCGCGAGCCCCGCCAGGGCGGCCACGGCCGCCAGGACGACCGCGACGGTCAGCGCCCGACGGACGGTGTCGCCCGCGATCTCCCGGCTCGGGTGGTCGTGCACGTGCCCGTGTGCGTGCCCGTGCGCGTGCGAAGGTGGCAGTCCCAGCCCCATGGGGCCCGAGTCTGCCCGACGCGGCCGCTCCCGTCCGCCGGAGGCTCAGGGCCGGGTGGCCGCCAGCGCCTCCGGGTAGTGGCCGGTCGCCTTCTGCCACGCCCCGGCGGCCAGCCGCTGGGCGATCAGGCGGATGACCCCGACCAGCGCCCCGGTCACGACCGCCCACAGCAGCGCGTCGCGCCAGGCGACGTCCTGGTGGGCCGGGTTGCCCGGCGGCTCCGACCGGAAGGCCAGTCGCCAGCCCCGCTCGACCAGCGGCTTCGCCAGGATCACCGCCCCGACCGCCGCTCCGCTGGCCACCCCGTTCCACACCTTGTCCTCGTCCACCGGCACCTCCTCGGGTCTCGCCGGCACCCTACGTACCCGATACAGGGGTGGGCGAGCACGGCGGCGATCACCGCTCGAGCTCACGCGCCCCCGGGCGCCCGGGCGATGCGAGCGGCGAGGGCCGGGATCCAGTGGCCCCGGTAGCGGGCCTGGAGCTCGGATCGCCGCCAGTCGTCGGCGGTCACCCGGCCGCGGCAGGTCGGTCCGCGGCAGCGGCAGGCCAGGTCGAGGCCGCCCGCCCCGGAGACCGTCGCGTAGTCGACCGTCAGCTCCTCGCCGGCGGCCACCCGCCGGCGGGTGACCAGGGTGTACGGGCCGTCGAGCCAGAGGTTCGGGTCGCAGGCGTGGTTGGCGGCGTGGAGCATCGTGCCCGGCGGGAGGACGAGGTGGGCGTCCTCGGTGACCGTCACCGAGTCGACATACGGCGCTGCCGGGTCTGCGTCCGCGGCGGCGACCAGCCGGGCGAGCTCGGCGGTGGTCACCAGGCGGCCGCCGAGGCGGGCGACCGGGGTCCCGGCGGGCAGGACGGCGGTGGCGAACAGGCCGTCTCCCTCGATGCCCGACCGCCCCACCCGGACGGTGCCGGCCACCCACACGTCGGCCGGAGGCCCGGGTGTCCCGGCCATCCCGGACGTCACGGCGGCCACCCTACGCTCGGCCCGGTGCGCCTCAGCCTCGACCTCGTGACCATCGTCGTCGACGACTACGACGACGCCATCCGGTTCTTCGTGGACGCCGTCGGCTTCGAGCTGGTCGAGGACTCGCCGGCCACGACCGACGACGGCCGGCCCAAGCGGTGGGTGGTCGTCCGCCCGCCGGGGGGCGGGACGGGGCTGCTGCTGGCCCGGGCCGACGGCGAGCGGCAGGCGGCGGCGGTCGGGCAGCAGGTGGCCGGGCGGGTGGGGTTCTTCCTCCGAGTCGACGACCTGGCCGCCGCCCACCGGCGGATGGTGGCCGCGGGCGTCGAGTTCGTGCGCGCGCCCCGCAGCGAGCCCTACGGGGAGGTGGCCGTGTTCCTCGACGTCGCCGGCAACCGCTGGGACCTGCTCGGCCCGCCGGCGCGGTCCGGGTCCAGGCCTCTCACCGGATGGTCCCGGCGCCGGGGACGAGCGGCAGGTCGAGGGCGGTGACCCAGCCGGGCGGCAGGGCGTTGACGGCGGGGACGGCGTTGAGCGCCCGCAGGCCGGTGGCCAGGCAGCCGGCGGTGGCGGCGTCGCGGCCGCTGCCGTCGGTGAACCGGAAGGCGGTCTCCTGGGTGATCGACGGCGAGCCCTCGATCTCGACCCGGTAGACGTCGTCCTGAGTGCCGCGGGGCCAGTCGGGGGCCGAGCCGGCCCCCACCCGGTTGACGTGTTCGAGCTGGATGCGGGTCTCGCCCCGGTAGACGCCGTTGATCGTGAAGTTGATGGCCGACACCCGGCCGGGCTCGATGACGCCCTTGGCGGAGGTGACCGGGACGTCGGTCACCCACTTGTCCCAGGTGGTGGTGATCTCGTCGAGCTCGATGCCGACGGCGTGGGCCATCATCGGCACGGTGGCGCCCCAGGCCATGACCAGGACGTCGGGGTGCTCGAGCATCGGCCGGAAGTCCGGCGGCCGCCCGATGCCCATCTCGTTCTCGTAGTCGCCCTCGTAGTTGGTGTAGTCGAGGATCTCCAGCGCCCGGACGAGCTTCACCTCGCCGCACAACCCCATGAGCGTCATGGGGAAGAGGTCGTTGGCGAACCCGGGGTCGATGCCGGTGGTGAAGCACGACGCCCCGCCCTCCTCGCAGGCCTCGGTGATCGGGTCGATCCAGGCGGGCGGGTTCCGGTCCATGGCCGGCCACACCCAGGGGGTCATGGCGGTGGAGCAGACGTCGACACCGGCCCGGAGGAAGGCGCCGATGACCCGGATGTTGTCGGCCGGGTGGGCCGCGGTGGGGCCGTAGTGCACGAGGGCGTCGGGGGCGAGGGCGACGAGGGCGTCGAGGTCGTCGGTGGCGGCTACGCCGACGGGCGGCAGGCCGCAGATGTCGCCGACGTCGCGGCCCACCTTGCCGGGGTTCGAGACCCCGACCCCGACCAGCTCGAAGGCGGGGTGGCGGACGATCTCGGCGATGACCAGCTTGCCGACGAAGCCGGTGCCCCAGACGACGACCCCCTTGCGGTCGGACCGTTCCCCCGTCATCGCATCAGCTCGCCCGCGTTCACCATCAGGTGCTGGCCGGTGACGGCCTTGGCCAGGTCGGAGGCGAAGAACATCACGACGTCGGCCACCTCGCCGTCCTCGGTCATGCGGCCGAGGGGGAAGCCGCCGACGATGCCGTGCAGCACCTGCTCCTCGGGGACGCCCTCGTGGGCGGCCTTGCCGCTGACGTACATCTGCACCTGCGGGCCCCACATCCACGAGGGCACGACCATGTTGCAGCGGATGTTGTGGGCCCCGAGCTCGTCGGCCAGGTAGTACATGGCGCTGAGCAGCGCGCCCTTGGAGGCGCCGTAGCCGGCCTGGGGCATCGACGGCTTGAACATCGCCTGCGAGCCGATGAGCACGACGGACCCGCCCCCGCCCGCCTTCATCGCCTCGGCCACGGGCCGGATGACCGTGAGGGCGCCGATGACGTTGGTCTCGAACGCCTTGCGCCAGTCGTCGAAGTCGGTCGAGTGGAGGCCACCGAAGACCATCTCGTAGGCGGCGACCTGGACGAGGGCGTCGACGGAGTCGAACCGCCCGGCGGCGAGGTCGACGAGCGCGGCGCAGGCCTCGGGGTCGGTGATGTCGGTCCGGCGGGTGGCGAGCCGGTCGCCGCCGGGGTCCAGGTCCTTGGCCACGGCGTCGAGCGTGTCCTGGGTGCGCGCGGCGACGACGACGTTGGCGCCCTCCCGGAGCGCGCGCGTGACGCACTCCCGGCCGAGCCCGCCGCCGACACCGGTGATGATGACGGTCTTCCCCTCGAGCAGCATCGGGCCTGTCTAGCCGAAAGGTAGAACGCGTTCTACTTACCGGCCGTCACCCGGGGGAAGCGGCGTCACTGGCGGGCCATCGCCACCTTCAGGCGCTCCTCCGGGGAGATGAGGTGGTCGTCGTCGACCTCGCCGATGTCGAGCTGCACCCAGGCGATCCGCCCGGTGAACCGGCTGCCGCCCTCGGGGTAGTCCGCCGCGACCGGGGACGCGGTGTCGGACCCGACGTCCAGGGTCTCGTCGGCGGAGAACGCCATGGGCACCGTCCCCCCGATCCGGCCCTTGCCGACCGGGTCGCCGTCGACGAACAACGTCGCGTCGCCGCCCCTCCCCAGGCCGCCGCCGTCAGAGGTGAACTCCATCCGGACCTGGTGGGTGCCCGCCGGCACCACCGTCTCGCTCGCGACCGTGAAGCTCTGCACGCCGAACAGGTTGTAGCAGTAGCGCGGCGTGCCCTCGACCAGGTAGAGGCTCCAGCCGCCGAACTCGCCGCCCTGGGCCACGATCACCCCCTCGGCCCCGCCGTCGGGCACCGTGATCTCGGCGGTCACCGCGTGGGACCTGTTCTTGACGTTGAGCACCGAGTTCTCGCTCAGCCGGCCCATGCCGCCGAACAGCAGCTGCGACGTGCCCTTGGCGAGCGTCGGCCGCCCGGCGAGGTCGGAGTTGAACCGCTCGACCCGGCGGTCGTCGAGCGGCAGCACGTTGTACTTCGACACCTCGATGAGCCACAGCCGCTG
>JBKPHT010000303.1:0-6828 GCA_046730015.1 Actinomycetota bacterium | reverse complement strand
GCTGATCGCGGGTCGCTCCGACCTTGGTCGCGATGTGCAACCAGTTGTGGTGAGGGCCGAGTGCGTCGCGAATCAGCCGGTTGGTGATGTGGGGTCCGTAGGCGTCGCTGGTGTCGATGTGGCTCAGGCCGAGCTCGACTGTCTCGCGGAGGACTGCCAGTGCTCAGTAGTGATCGGCGGGCGGTCCCATGACGCCCCGCCCTGCGAGCTGCATGGCGCCGAAGCCGAGCCGCGAGACCTCCAGATCCCCGAGCGTCCAGGCGCCGCCTGGTGCGGATGACGGGGACATGCTTCCCTCAGCCGGCGGTCGGGACGATCACGACCTTGCCGTGCAGCGTGCCCTCCGCGGCGGACGTGTGAACGGCAGCGAGGTCGGCAAGGGGAACTCGTCGGGCGACGTCGACGGTGAGCTCACCGCGGTCGACCCGGTCGACGAGCCCTGACAGCTGGGTCGCGTCGCTGTTAACGAACAGGTCGATGCCGCGAATGTTGCGGCTGTCGTCGCCGGGTGCGGGCATCCACACGGTGGTGCCAACGATGACCCCGCCGTCGCGAACCACATCGACCAGCGCCCGGTACTCATCAGGCTCGATCGGTGCGAGGTTGAGGACCACGTCGACGGGTCCGGTGATCGCGTCGGTCACTTTCGTCGTGGTGTGATCGATGACATCGTCGGCTCCCCAGGCGCCGACCTGATCGCTGCTGTCGGGGCTGGCGGTGGCTATCACGTGTGCGCCGGCCGCCTTCGCTAGCTGCACTGCGTAGCCGCCGACCCCCCCACTGGCGCCGCTGATGAGGATCCGCTGCCCAGCCTGAAGGTCGGCGTGGTCGAAAAGAGCCTGGAAGGCGGTGAGACCGACCAGTGGAAGCGCAGCTGCGTCTGCCAAGGGGATGCTCCGAGGTGCGGACGCGAGGATCTCGGCGGGAGCGAGCGCGTACTCCGCCGAGGCGCCGTCGTCGACCATCGGCAGGAACCCGATGACCGGGTCGCCGACCTGGAACCGGGTGACGCCTTCTCCGAGCCCAGCGACCGTCCCGGCGACATCCAGGCCCGGGGTATGGGGGAGCGTCACCGGGATGGGGCCTTGCATGAACCCGGAGCGGATGTTGGCGTCGACACCATTGAACGTCGTTGCTGCGACCCGCACCAGAACCTGGCCTGCACCCGGGGCCGGCTCCTCGACGTCTTCGTACCGGAGCACGTCGGGCTCGCCGAACTCGTGAAACCGCACTGCCTTCATCGTTCTCCTAGAGGTTTGAGCGCGATCTCGATCGCTGACCAGCTGCATCCCTCGGATTGGCCAGGCGAGGCTCGGCGCCGATCTACGTGTTCGCGGTGCGGCAGTACACGAGCGACGAGCGCACTGCTGGGCCACGCTGCGGCCGCCCACCCCGGCTCTGGATGCGGACCCGTCCCACGGTGATCGGGACGGGCGTGGGGCGCTGTCAAGGAACCGACCACCAGGCGACCCTACAGCACATTCGGACGAAAACGTCCAAATGACTTGAGACACTTTGCCGTACCTGCGTGTGGGGAGACGGCCGCTGGCATTCCCTCACAGACGGCGCAGCGGGCGAACTGGCCCCACCGTCCTCCTGCACCGCAGCCCGTCGATTCAGGTGACCCCGAGGCCTCTGGCCCGAAGACCGTTCAGCATCAGGTCAATCTGGCGATGGGCAACGGTGTCCCAGTCGGTCGTGGCGGGCAGGGGGCGGGACAGCAGTGCGGCACTGAGGATCAGGTCCACGGGGGTCAGGTCCTCGCGGATCTCGCGCGCCGACTGACCTCGATCGAGCAGAACCTGCAGCACGCCCCGGATCTCGGCCTGCATCTCGCGCGTCTCCGCATCGAAGATCGCAGGGCCACCGTGGAGCGGCATGACGAACCGCTCACGATCACGCAGCGTCGCGGTGAGGAACGAGCGGATCCCGTCGATGGCAGGGCCCGGCTCACTGGCGGCAGCGCGCGCATTGGCAAGTGCCAGCACGAACGACTGTCGCACCAGCGCGCCGAGCAGAACCTCACGGCTCCCGAAGTGTCTGTACAGGGTCCCCTTGCCCACCCCAGCACTCTTGGCGATCTCCTCCATGGGCACCCTGTCGCCCTTCAGCCTGACCAGCACGGTCGCAGCATCCAGCACGCGCTCGCGGTTGGCGGCGGCGTCGGCGCGGGGCTTGCGAATGCTTCGTCCGGGCACGACCACCATCTTCCCCGCACCGCTTGCAACACAAGGTATACGGACGTTAGCGTCCGGTATACCCGTTCCATCAAGCCCCGGGGCCTGGTCATCACGGGGTCGCGTCGGTTCGTTGGAGCACGAAGCCGACTTCTGCCTGCGTGCCCGTGGCGCTACCCCGGTCAGACCTGGGCATTCTCCGAGGAGTCGATCTTGCCATTCGCCCTGGATCCTCAGTTCGCCTCGGCGATCGCGCCCATGGCCGATGCGATGGCCGATGCCACGCCGCCGGCGGTGGGCGACGTCGAGGGCCGCCGGGCCATGTGGGAGCCGATCATCGGCGCCGCCAGCACGGCCCAGCCCATCCCCGCAGACGTGACCACCACCGACGACCACGCTACGGCTGACGACGGCGCGCAGATCCCCGTGCGCTGGTACGCCAAGGACGGCGCGGCGACCGGATCGGCCGCTCTGTTCCTCCACGGCGGTGGCTACATCTTCGGTCACATCGACCTCTTCGACGGGGCGGTCTCCCGCTACGTCGGCTCCAGCGGCGTGCCCATGCTGTCCGTCGAGTACCGCAGAGCACCCGAGCACCCGTTCCCCACACCGCTCGAGGACGCTTACGCCGCGCTCGTCTGGCTGCACGACAACGCCGAACGGTTGGGGGTTGACCACGACCGCATCGCCGTGATGGGCGACAGCGCTGGCGGGGGCATGGCCGCAGCGCTGACGATCCTCGCCCGCGACCGGGGCGGGCCCAGCATCGCCCGCCAGATCCTGCTCATGCCGATGCTCGACGATCGCAGAACCACACCGGACCCGCACATCGAGCCGCTCGCGCTCTGGTCCTACGACGACAGCAAGACCGCATGGCCTGCGCTCCTCGGTGACGCCGCCGGCGGTCCCGACGTCCCGGCCACCGCAGCACCGGCTCGGCTCGTGGACGCACGCGGCCTTCCTCCCGCTTACATCGAGGTAGGCCAGATCGATGTCTTCCGCGACGAGGACCTCGCCTACGCCACGACGCTGAGTCGAGCAGGGGTGCCCGTCGAGTTCCACCTGCACCCCGGCGTCCCTCACGAGTTCGACTCGATCGCGTTCGACTCAGACGTCGCTCGGCGAGCGATCGCCGACCGGGTGCGGGTCCTCAAGTCGATCTGAGTACGAGCCGCTCACCCCCGCCCGAACCCCGCATCGGAGACTGATGTCTGCAACCGGCCCCCAAGACGACTTCAACCGTCAGATCATCGGCGAGTTCCGTGCCAACCGGGGCCGTGTCGGTGGCCCCTTCAACGGCGCGCCGCTCCTGTTGTTGCACAGCACCGGCGCACGCTCCGGGACCGTCCGCGTCAATCCCGTCATGTACCAGGTCCTCGCCGACGGGCGACTCGCAGTATTCGCCTCCAACGGCGGAGCCGACACCAACCCTGCCTGGTATCGCAACGTCACCGCACACCCCGACGTGACCGCGGAGTTGCCGATCGGCGATGACGTCGAATTGCGCCGCTACCGGGCCCGGATTGCAGTCGGCAACGAGCGCGACCGGATCTGGTCGAACCAGAAAGCGCTCAACCCGGGCTTCGCCGCATACGAAGCTGCCACCGACCGACTGATCCCGGTCATCGTCCTCGAGCCCAACCCGGACGGCGCCGCGACCTGACGGGCCCTACCAACTGCAGGCGGCGATCGCAGCGGTGCACGACGAGGCGCCCCGGGCCGAGGACACCGACTGGCCCCAGATCCTGGCGCTCTACGGCCTGCTGGAGCACGTGGCGCCCAGCCCGATGGTCACGCTCAACCGGACCGTGGCGATCGCCATGGTGCAGGGCCCCGAGGCAGGTCTCGACCTCGTCGCCACCGTCGACGTCGACTCCCACCACGTGGCCTCGGTCCGCGCCCACCTCGTGGAGATGCAAGGCGACCTCGACGCCGCCCCCGCCGCCTACCGCCTCACGACCAGCGACCCCGAACGCCGCCACCTGGTGTCCCGCGCCACAACGGAGGACCCTCCCGACTCGGCCAAGAGAAACCGGGAGGGTCCTTGCTCGTACAGGACCCCGCGAGGCTGACCCCCCCCACCACCAGCGACAACTCGACGAGCACCAACCCGTGCTCATCCACCGTGTCGCTACCGGACCGCCCCGTCCTCATCCAGCGTGGCGCTCAACACCGTGCGGCCCGCGAACCCGAGGCGAGCCAACAAGCGCCAGCGCCGACCGTCAGCCCAGCCTGAAGTGCGGCTCTACCAGGCGTAGGCCTGTGGTGCTTCGCCTGGGCCGGGCCAGATTCGGTCGAGGTCTGCGAGGGTGTCGGTGTCGAGTTCGATGGCGAGGGCGCGTTCGCTGGATCGAGTTGGGCCGGGGTTCGGGGTCCGGTGATGGTGGCGGGTACGACCCCCCTGACGGCCTCCAATTGACTGCCACTGAACGCCGGCTGAGTGGCGCGCTTCGGCAGCTCCCGCTCCACCGCTGCTGCCTGCCGCGAGCGCGCCAGATCGACGGGAGTGTGCGCCGATCTGGCGCGACCTATTGCTCGGCTGAGATCCTGACCGCGGACCGTCTCACATCGTCGCTCGCCCCGCTTCTCGACGAGCGAGGATGGACCCGATGTTGGTGTGGGTGACTGGGCTCTCCGGCACGGGAAAGTCGGCGGTCGCAGCCCGCCTTCGGGAACTGGGCCATCGGAGCGTCGACGCGGACGACGACGGGATGAGTGTTTGGCGCAGTCACGAGACCGGCGCGATCGTCCCGTCGTCACCGGTCGAGCAACGACCCGCCGACTGGCTCGATCGATTCGGCTGGAGCATCGATGTCCAACACGTCCAAGGGTTGCGCGACAGTGCAGACGGTGGACTCGTGTTCCACGTCGGCGCCGTCGAGAACGAGGCCGAGGTCCTGGTGCTCGCCGATGTCGTGGTCTGCCTCGTGGCCGACGCGGACACGCTGCGACAGCGCCTGGCGACGCGTCGGGCAAACGACTTCGGCAAGGCGCCCGGTGACGTCGACGCCGTCCTGTCGTGGCTGGGGGTCTACGAGGAACGCCACGCAGCGATCGGAGCCGTAATGGTCGACGCTACGCAGCCGCTCCCGGTGGTTGTCGCAGAGGTCCTGGCCGCCGCGTCCGTCCCGTAGGGACCCTCGCCCGAGCGCTCGCCCGTTCCTAGCGTGGTCACCGTGTCGGTCACCGTTCTCGTCCCTGGCTACGGGGGTCGGGTTCGTGCTGTCGAACGCTGGCGGATGGCGGTCGCCCTGAGGACGCTCGATGCCCATCGTGGCGGTCGGCTGGTCGTGAGCGGACACCGAGGCGAGGCCGAACGGCTGGCCGCGCTCGCCCCAGCCGACACCTGCGTCGAGGTGGAGTCGACCGCTCGCTCGACCCTGGAGAACGTCGAGCGGTCGATCCCTTTCCTCCTCGGCGCCGAGGTGCTCGCTCTCGCGTCCGGTCGCTTCAATCGACGTCGCGCCCTCGCGTACATGCGAACCGTCCGCCCCGAGCTCGCGGAACGGGTCGTCGAGCCCGTGTCCTCGTGGCGCGACGGATGGTGGATGGACGCGGCGGGCGCCGCCTACGAGCTCTCGTTGCGGCTCCGCCGCGTCGTGGCCCGCGGAGCGCGATCACAAGACCTCGGCCTCACTTCCCGCCTCGGCCGCTCGAACCGGCGCGGACGCTGAACTGCCCGGACTCGAGGGCCGCTTCGCTGATGAAGGCTGCAGCGGCCTCAGCGGCGCGGCGGTCGTGCACGATTGTGACGTGGTCGGCATCGATCTCGACCACCTCACCCGAGACGACCTCGGATCGGAACCGGTCACGGTCAGCGGCTGGCACGACGTGGCCGGTCCCCGGCCGCAGCTCCTGGGTGGCGCGCAGGAGGAGCGTGGGCATCGTCAAGTGTGCCCAGCGGGCGTAGGGATCCCGAATCTGGACCGAAGCACGGTCCTCGGCCATCGCCGCAGGGTCGACGCCGTTCGCTTCGGCGAGCAATTCGGCGATGACCGGAACGACGCCCGGGTCGACGCGACCCGCGATGTCGACCATCACCACCGCGACCAATCGATTAGCGGCGAGCGCCGCGACCTTCATCCCGACCGACCCGCCCATCGAGGCACCGACCACCGAGAACCGGTCAACACCCAACGCGTCGACCACCTCGAGCACGTCTCGGGCGTGGGACTCCCATCCGTAGGTGCCCGGACCGGTCCACTCGCTGCCGCCTCGACCTCGGAGGTCGACCGCGACGAACCGGAGACCAGCGTCGATCGCGGTGGTTGCGAACACAGCGAGCTGGCTTCCACCGCTGGTCAGGCCAGGCATCCCGACGACGAGCGGCGCGCCGTCGTTGCCGATGACGTCCACGTGCACCCGGCCACTCGCGAGGTACAGCTGCACGGGAACGAGCCTCGCACCCGCCGCGGGCCGACACACGCCCGATCGTCCCCCGAAGCCTCGTGACCGTCCCGATGCCGACGTCCCCGCACGCCCGCTATCCAGTGTCACCACTCATCCGGTTGGACGCCCGTCACCCGCCCCAGCCGAAGCCGCAGCCCAGCAGCACCCGCTGGGTGATGCAGTTCGGGTCCCAATCGTCCAATGAGCGCAGGCTCCCGCGAGCGCGACCGATCGACGGGTACGGGCGCGGAACGGCGTAGGA
>JBKPHT010000302.1:0-21344 GCA_046730015.1 Actinomycetota bacterium | reverse complement strand
CCTCGTAGCTGCCCGGCGGCAGGACGACGGGATCGCGCCCGGCGCCGGCCTTGGCCGCCGCCCGGCCGCCGCAGGCGGCGCCGTCGAGGTCGGCGAGGCGGACGGAGGTGACCTGGCCGTAGCCGTCGACCGGCACGCCGTCGGCGCCTGGCGCCCGGGCGATGCCGTCGACCTGGGCCATCGACGACCATCCCTCCGCCCGCTGGCCGGTGGTGGCGGCGAGCGCCCGGACGCTGGCCGAGGTCGAGCAGAACCCGGCCGCCTCGTAGCCGGCGGCCGCCTCGACGAAGGCGGCGACCACGTCGGCCCGGTCGTCGGGCGTCGCCTCGGCGGTGCCGTCGTCCCAGTGGTCGACCGCGGGCACCGGCGCGGACGGCGCGAAGCCGGGGAAGTGGGGGTCGGGCGGGCGCAGGGCAGCGGCGGCCAGCGCCCTGTCGACCAGATCGGCGAGGCCGTCGGGGTCGACGCGGCTGGTGCGGGCCCGGGCGACCCGGCCCTCGACCGCGACGGTCACCGTGACCTCGTGCCGGTCCTCGGTGACGTTCTGGTGGATGCGGCTGTTGGCGAACCGGGTGAGCGCCGAGGTGCCCACGGTCGCGTCGGCGACGGCCTCGGCCCGCCCGCCCACCAGGTCGAGCACATGCTCGCAGGTCCGGCGGGCGACCTCGGCGGGGGCGGCGTCCGGGACGGCGGTGTCGGCCATCAGCCGACGGTACCCAACCCGGGGTCGCCTGGGGGCGGGACCGGGTCCAACCGCCGCCGCATCCGCGGCGCGAGCGGTTAGCCTGCCCACCCCCGGCATCCGCGAGGTGACCGTGAGCACCAACGGACATGGCAGCGGCATCGAGGTCGTGGCGTTCGACGGCGACGACACGCTGTGGCACAGCGAGAGCCACTTCGTGGACGCCCACGAGCGGTTCTGCGCGCTGGTGGCGCCCTACGTCGACGACCGCGGCTTGGTCGACGAGCGGGTGATCTGCACCGAGCGGGACAACCTGGCGCTGTACGGATACGGGGCCAAGGCGTTCACGCTGTCGCTCATCGAGACGGCCATCGAGCTGACCGAGGGCCGGGTCACCAGCCAGGAGATCAGCGCCATCCTCGACCTCGGGAAGGGCCTGCTCGACCACCCGGTCGAGCTGCTCGACGGCGTCGCCGACGTGGTGGGCGAGCTGTCGGGCACCGGGCGCCGGCTGATGGTGGTGACCAAGGGCGACCTGTTCCACCAGGAGGCGAAGGTGGCCGGCTCGGGGCTGGCCGACCGGTTCACCCGGGTGGAGATCGTGTCGGAGAAGGACGTGCCCACCTACCGGCGGGTGATCGCCGCGGCCGAGGTCGAGCCCGACCGCTTCCTCATGATCGGGAACTCGCTCCGGTCGGACGTGCTGCCGGTGGTCGAGCTGGGCGGCCACGCTGCCCACCTGCCCTACCCGTACACATGGGAGTGGGAGCACGTCGCCGACGCCGACGCCGAGCGGCAGGGCTTCCACGAGCTCACCTCGATCCGGGAGCTGCCGGGCCTCGTTGAGCGCCTGTCGGCCTGACAGGGCGACGGGCGGGCCTGGCCGACCCGACTTAGCGGACGCCGACGCGGACGTCCCGGAACCGGCACGGGGCCGCGTGGTGGCCGGTGTGCCCGACCTGCAGCGGCTGCCCCTTGCCGCAGTGGGGCACGCCCCACACGGTCCACTCGCCGGGCCCACCGACCGCGTCGAGGGACGCCCAGAACGTCGGGCCGATGCCGGTGTAGGTGGGGTTGCGGACCATGCGGCCGAGCGCGCCGTCCTTGATCTCCCAGCCGATCTCGCAGCCGAACTGGAAGTTGAGCCGCTTGTCGTCGATCGACCACGACCGGTTGGTCTGCATGAAGACGCCGTCGTCGGTGCCGGCGATCATCTCCTCCAGCGACGAATCGCCGGGCAGCAGGCCGACGTTGGTCATCCGCACCATCGGCAGCCGGGCCGGCCCGTCGGCCCGGACCATGCCGCCCGACTCGCGCCCGACCAGCGGTGCCGAGTCGCGGCCCGACAGCACCCCGACCCACTGGCCGTCGCGGACGATGTCGACGGAGCGGGCGGCCACGCCCTCGTCGTCGTAGCCGAAGCTGCCCATGGCGCCGGGCAGCGTGGCGTCTGCGGTGACCTGCATGATGTCGCTGCCGAAGCGCAGGCGGCCGAGCCGGCCCGGGTCGAGCCACGACGTGCCGGCGAAGGCGGCCTCCCACCCGAGGATGCGGTCGAGCTCCACGGCGTGGCCGACCGACTCGTGGATCTGCAACGCCACCTGGTCGGAGTCGAGGACGATCGTCGTCACCCCGGCCGGGCAGACCGGCGCCGACAGCAGGGCCTGGGCCTGCTCCGCCATCTCGGCCGCGTGGGTGACGAGGTCGAGGCCCCGGACCAGCTCCCAGCCCTGGGTGCCGTACTGCCCCAGGACTCCGGGGTACGACCGCCGCTGGGTCTCGCCGTCGCCGATGGCGGTGGCGTCGACCATGGCGCCGCACTCGACGACTCGCTGGTCGACGCGGCTGCCCTCGCTCGACACGAACCACTTCTCGGTGTCCCACACCTGGTACGACGCGGTGGCCTGGGGCACACCGGCGTCGACCGCGGCGCCGGTGGCGGCGACGAGCAGGTCGCCCCGCTCGGCCAGTCCGACCTCGTCGAGTGGGTGCTCGTCCCAGCGCGACGACCACGAGTCGACGACGACGGGGGCCGGTGACAGGGTGAGCGGCGGCCCCGGCACCCGGGCCGAGGCCCGGGCCACTGCGGCGGCGCCCTCACCCGCCGCCCGGGCGGCCGCGGGGGCCAGTGTCGGGGTGGCCTGGAAGCCCCACGACGACCCGATCAGGGCCCGGACGCCCAGGCCGGCGACCTCGGACTGGGCCAGGTCCTCGACCACCCGGTTGCGGGCCTGCATCGACTCCAGCCGGATCACCATGACCCGGGCGTCGGCGTAGTGGGCCCCGGCGGCCAGGGCGGCCTCGACCGCGGCGGCGGCGACATCGAACACCGGGCCGACGGTAGCGGGTCACCGTGCACCCTTCGGGCGCACCGGCGCACCGGTGACCGCATCGCCAGTTCGTGCCGTAGGGCGACTGTGCTGGCTGGACCTCGCTGCGCTCGGTCATCCGCCGGCCCGGCGGCTCCGAACACCAGGGGGTGGGCCGGGCGCCGGAGCCGGTCAGGCGGGCGGGCCGGCTCCGGGGTCCGCGTCTCCCGCCACGATCACCCGCGGCTCGTCGGTGAGCAGGTAGACGCTGCCTGCCAGGTCGATGAGGTACTGCTCGTCGGGGCCGACGATGCGCCGGTACTCGGGGTCGCCGATCATGGCCGTGAAGTCGTCGAGGCTCCGGTACCACTGCAGGGTGACGCCGTCGAAGCCGTCGCTGCCCGTCCACGCTCCCGGCGAGCCGGGCACCCGGGGGTGCTGCTCGTAGCGGACCAGCCAGCGGTCGATGCCGGGCACCGATCGGATCTTGGCGGCGTGGACGTCGCGCCAGTGGGCGTGGAACTCCTCGGCGCTGAGCGCCGGGTTGCGGCGCAGCATGGCGGTCAGGCGGATCATCGGCCCCTCCCGGACGGGTCGCTGGAGGCAGTAGCTTGCCCGGCCATGAGCAGCACCCGCGGGGATCACGACGCCACCGACGCCCGCGCCCGGCCGGCCGAGCCGCGCATCCCGCCGTTACCCGAGGCCGACCGGGACGACCAGGCCCGCGAGCTCCTCGGCCAGACCGGGGGCGAGGCCGCGGGGGCGACCAACATCTTCGCGACCCTGGTCCGCCACCCCGGCCTGTTCCGGAAGTGGCTGCCGTTCGGGGGCAAGCTGCTGGTCGGGAAGCTGCCGGCCCGCGACCGGGAGCTGCTCATCCTCCGCACCGGATGGAACTGCCGGTCGGACTACGAGTGGGCCCAGCACGTCCGCATCGCCCGCCTGGCCGGCCTCTCCGACGACGAGATCGCCCGCGTCCGGGAGGGCGCCGGGGCGAAGGGCTGGTCCGACCACGACGCCCTGCTGCTGCGGGCGGCCGACGAGCTGCATGCGGAGGCCTGCCTCAGCGACGCCACCTGGGCCCGCCTCGCCGGCCACTACGACGAGCGCCAGCTCGTCGAGGTGCCGATGCTGGTCGGGCATTACCACATGCTGGCGTTCACGCTGAACAGCCTCGGCGTGCAGGTCGAGGACGACGTGGCCTCGTCGACCGGCCCCGCCGGGGACCGCGGGTGACGACCGACCGCCTGGCGGGCCGGACGATCCTGGTGGTCGGCGCCGGCACCCAGCCGAGCGACGACCCCGACCCACCGATCGGCAACGGCCGCGCCATCGCCATGGCCGCCGCCCGCGAGGGCGCGCGGGTGGTGTGCGCCGACCGCGACGGCGAGGCGGCCGGCGAGACCGCGTCGCGGGTGCGCGGCGAGGGCGGTGAGGCCACCGTGGTGGTGGGCGACGTCCGCTCGGCCGACGACTGCGCGGCGATGGTCGACGCCGCGGTGGAGGCGGGCGCCGGCCGGCTGGACGGCGTGGTGCTCAACGTCGGCATCGCCCGGGGCGGGGGGCTGGCCCACACCAGCGCCGAGGACTGGGACCTGACCTTCGCCGTCAACCTCCGGGGCCACTTCCTGGTGGCCCGGGCGGCGGCACCCCGGATGGCCGAGGGCGGCGCGTTCGTGTTCGTGAGCTCGCTGGCGGGCCTCCAGCCTGGCAGCCGGCTCCCGGCCTACGACGCCTCCAAGGCGGGGATCATCGGCTTGTGCCGGCATGTCGCGCTGGAGGGCGCCCGCCGGGGCGTCCGGGCCAACGTGATCGCGCCGGGGCTGATCGACACGCCGCTGGGCCGGAACGCGACCCGGGGGCGGCCGTCCCGGGGTCGGGCGCCCATCCCCCTCGGCCGCCAGGGCACCGCGTGGGAGGTGGCGTCGGTGACGTGCTTCCTGCTGTCCGCCGAGGCGGCTTACGTCACGGGCCAGGTGGTGGCGGTGGACGGGGGGCTCTCGCTGATCTGAGGCCGCCGGCGCCGGGCCGCCGTCAGACCGGCGGGGCGCCGGCCGACCGGGCGCAGCGCGTCAACGACCGGGTCCCGGACTTGTTCGTCCGGGAGCTCCGGGGCTTCTTCCGGCCCCACCGGTGAGGTCGGCTCAGCCCGTGAAGCTCTGCTGGCGCGTCACCGGCGTCACCGGCGTCGCCGGTGCGGTGGCGGCGGTTGGGCCGCCCTGGCCACGGCCGCCCAGCCCAGGACGCCCACGGCTGCCACCAGGGCGCCGAGGGCCCGCCGGAAGCGGAGCCCGCGTCCCGACGACGCGCTCGGGCGGGGGCTAGCCGTCCGCGCCGGGCGCAGCTGGGGCGGGGTCGCCGGTGACAGGCCGGGCCCGCGCGGCAACCGAGAGTCCCCGCAGCCCGAGTGCGTGGCGGGCCAGGGTGCCGAGCGACGGCGGCGGGTCGCCCGGCAGCCTGGCGTAGCGGTCGCGGAACGTCGGGGTCACGGCCTCGACGGCGAAACCGGCCAGGGTGAGGGCACGGTGCAGGCCGCGCCGGTTGAACACGAACCACTCGAACCCGTCGCGCCGGGCGTCCAGCCGGGCGAGCGGGACCGGGAGCAGCGACAGCGGTCGGCTGACGGTGTCGAGCACCATCAGGTGGCCCCGGCACACCCGCCGGAGGGCGTCGAGGCCCCGGAGCGGGTCACGGAGCATCTGGAGCACGTAGCCCACGACGACGAGGTCGAAGCGGCCCACGTCGGCGGGGTCGAGGTCGTAGACGCTGAGGTCACGGTAGGTGGCCCGCGAGCCCAGGAGATCGGCGGCCACCCGGAAGGTCCGGCCCCGGCGGTGGTCGGCCGGCACCGGCGGCCGGGGCCGGGCCCGCACCGGGCCGTCCTGGCGGCCCGGGTCCACGATGTCGACCGCCACCACCTCGGCGGCGCCGCGGCGCTCCATCTCGAAGGCCCAGAAGCCGTCCATCGTGCCGACGTCGAGGCAGCGCAGACCGGTCAGGGGGCCGGGCCACGGCATCCGCGCGGCCGCGGGCCGCAGGTCCCAGTTCCCGGGGGTCACGACCCCCGGCGCCACCTCGATGGCGTGCCACCACCGCAGCCCGGCGATCGCGAGATGCGGGTCGTCGGCGGGCGGCACGGACGTGATCCTGCCACGGGCCCGGAACAGAACGGTCGGTGCCGCGCGGCTCTGACGCCCGAGGCGGCGCCGGTCAGGAGGGGGTGGGGGGCCGCTGCGCGGTGGTGCCCCAGTAGACCTGGCGGGCCACCGAGATGCGGACGTCCGCGGTGCGGATGCCCCAGAACTCGAACCCGAGGTGGTGGGCGGCGACGTTGGCCAGGGTGGTGACGAGCGTGCCGGCCTGAGCCATCGGCTCGACGCCCAGGTTCTTGCCCTCGGCCTGGAAGGCGGCGACGACCGCAGCCAGCTCGATGGTGACGGCATTGAGCAGCCGCACGCGGATGTTGCGGAAGCGCCGGTCGCCCTCGTCGGTGCTGAGGTCGACCACCCGTAGGACCGGGCGATGCTGGTCCCAGAACTCGAAGAAGGCGTCGGTCAGCTCCAGCGCCGTGCGGTACCCGGCCCGGCCCTTCCAGTTGCCCTCGGCCACCAGCCGGACGAGCCGCTCGCCGTCCGCGGCCATCTCCTGGGCGAGCACGAGGATCGCCGCCTCGACGTCGGCGAAGTACTGGTAGAAGGTGGCGGGTGAGGTGCCGGCCTCCCGGGCGATGTCGATGACCTTCATCGACCGGTACGACGTGGTCCGGAGCATCTCGGCCGTGCACTCCAGCAGCCGCTGGCGGGTGGCGCGGCCCCGGCGGCCGGGGACGCGGCCGTCGGCGGCGCGCAGGTCCTCGGGCTTGGCAGCCCGTTTTGCGGTGTCGACTACGTCCACCGTCTCCGCCGGTTCGACCACGACGGACACAGTATCGAGTTCTGACGGAGTATCAGGGGATCGGCGTCGGCGGCGGTCAGGCCGCCCGCAGCGGGGCGATGTAGGTCGCCCCGAACCGCTCGAGGGCGGCGACGTTCTCCGCCAGGCCCGCGAACTGCAGCCCCTCCATCATCCAGGCCGAGGTGACGAGGGTGGTGACGCCCATCGCGTCGAGCTCCGCGCAGACGTCGGGGGTGGGCAGACGGTCGACCACCGAGGCCTGCACCTCGAACGGCCGGTCGGCGGTGCCGTAGTCCTCGCGGTAGGACCGGAGCCGGTCGACGTAGCCCCGGAGGTCGTCGATCCCGTAGTAGACGCCCATCCAGCCGTCGCCGATGCGTGCGGCCCGGCGGAGGGCGACCTCGGAGTGGCCCCCGACCAGGATCGGCACTGGGGCCGGCGGGGCGGGCGACATCTCCAGCCGGTCGAAGTCGTAGAACTCACCGTGGTGCTCGACCATGCCGCCCCGCCACAGGGTGCGGAGCACCTCGATCTGCTCCTCCATCCGGGCGCCCCGGCGCTCGAACGGCTGCTCGAGCTGGGTGAACTCCTCGCGCATCCAGCCCGCGCCGACGCCGAGGACCACCCGGCCGCCGGACAGGTGGGCGGCGGTGCCGACCGCCTTGGCCACCACGAACGGGTTGCGGGCGGGCAGCACGTAGACGTGGGTGGAGAACTTGATCGTCCGGGTGACGGCGGCGAGCGCGCCGGTCATGACCCACACGTCGGGCCACTGGGTGTGGGGCGGGAAGATCGGCCGGCCGTTGTCGCTGTACGGGTACGACGAGTCGAGCTTGTCCGGGTAGAAGACGTGGTCGGACAGGGACACCTGGTCGAATCCGACGTCCTCGGCGCAGCGGGTGAGATCGATCCAGTCGTCGGGGGACGCGTACATGAGCGACTGGCAGAACCGCATCGGGTCACGACTCCCAGATGCGGACGAGCTCGTCGACCGTGGTCAGCGTGGCGAGCAGCGCCAGGGTGTTGTCGATGACCGCGTCGGCGTAGGCGGCGGGCACGCCGCACACGGCGTCCCGGGGCAGCACGACGTCGTAGCCCCGGTTGACGGCCTCCATCACCAGGTTCGTGATGGCGATGTTGACCGAGACGCCGGCGGGGATGATCGTCGTGACCCCCAGGTTGCGGAGCACGGCGTCGAGGTCGGTGCCGCTCATCGGGTTGAGGCCGTGGGTGCGGGTGAGCACGATGTCGGTGGGCTGTACCCCGACCTCGTCGATCACGCGGGTTGCGGGGGTGCCGGGGAAGAGCTTGACCGGCGACTTCTCGATGCCGTGGAACAGGCCGGCGTTGGTGTTGGCGCCCTTGCCGTCGGGCCTGCGGGCGAAGGTGGCGTGGACCACCTCGAGCCCGGCGGCTCGGGCCGCCTTCACGAGCCGGGCCAGGGCGGGAACCATCGTGGGCCGAGCGGCCTCGGCCAGCGCGGGCAGGGCGGCCTCGTCGCCGATGACCCCGTTCTGGATCTCGGAGGTCACCACCGCGGTGCGCCAGGGCTGCACGAGGGACGGCAGGTCGACGGCCATCCGCCGAAACTAGCTGACACGCTGTCAGGCGGAAACCGACGGTGTGTCAGGAGGCACTCTGGCGTCCGTCACCGCGCCATCGCGCGGGGACAGACGCCAAATCGCTGCTGGGTCAGGCGGCGACGGTGGCCGAGGTGGCCGGCTGCTGGGGGCGGTGGGTGCCGTGGTGGCCGCAGACGCAGGCCCAGCGGACGGTGAGGTCGCGGCCGCGGCCCTCGATGCCGAGGATCTGGCGGGGACCGACGAGGACCTCGCGGCCGTGGCGGGGGCAGTGGATGCTCATCATGGCTCAGGCTCCTCGGAAGGTCGGGCGGGTCGGGCGGGTGATGCGGAGGCCGCGGCGGCGACCCCGGGCGGGGTGGTGGTGCCGGGCGAACCGGAGGAGCTCGTCCTGCCGGATCTCCGCCAGCCGGATGGTGGTGTCGAAGGTCATGGGAGTACCGTACGGTCAGAGTGGACCGATGATAAGGTCCAGTCGACGAATGGCTATCGGTACCACTTCCCCCGACCTGTTGATCGAGCTGGACCGGTCGCGGCCCCGCGGCCTGCGGGCCCAGGTGGAGGACGGCCTCCGGGCCGCCATCCGTGACGGCCGCCTCGGCCCCGGCACCCGGCTGCCCTCCAGCCGGGCTCTCGCCGTCGACCTCGGCGTCACCCGCGGCGTCGTGGTCGAGGCCTACGAGCAGTTGGCCGCCGAGGGCTATGTGACCACCGTCCAGGGCTCCGGCACCCGGGTCAACGACGTCGCCGCGCCCGGTCCCGGCCACGACCGGGCGGCCGCCCCGGCGCCCACGGCCCCGCTCACCCACGACTTCCGCATCGGCCTGCCTGACCTGGGCCTGTTCCCCCGGGCGGCTTGGGCCCGGGCCACCCGCGGGGCGCTGGTGGCCATGCCCGACGCCGACCTCGGCTACCTGCCGCCGGCCGGGCTGCCCCGGCTGCGGGCCGCCGTGGCCGCCTACCTCGGCCGGGTCCGCGGCGTGGCCTGTGGGCCGGACCAGGTCGTGATCTGCAACGGCTTCGGGCACGGCTTCAGCCTCGTGATCCGGGCGCTGGCCGAACGGGGCATCGACGACGTCGCCGTCGAGGTGCCGGGCTACGACGACCCGCGGGACCAGATCGCCTGGGCCGGCGCCCGCGTCCACCCCGTGCCGGTCGACGCCGAGGGCCTGCAGACCGCCGACCTCGCCGCGCTCCCCGTCGGCGCCGTGGTCGTCACCCCCGCCCACCAGTCCCCCACCGGGGTGGTGCTGTCTCCCCGGCGCCGCACCGAGCTGGCCGACTGGGCCCGGGAACGCGGCGGCTACGTCGTCGAGGACGACTACGACGCCGAGTACCGCTACGACCGGCACCCGGTCGGCGCCCTGCAGGGCGTGCTCCCGGACCGGGTGATCTACCACGGCACCCTGTCCAAGAGCCTGGCCCCCGGGCTGCGCCTGGGCTGGCTGGTCGCCCCGCCCGACCTGCTCGACGACGTGCTCCGGGCCCGGAGCGTCACCGACCACATGACCGCATCGCTGGTGCAGGCGACGTTCGCCGAGTTCCTCGAGCGGGGGGACCTCGACCGCCACCTGCGCCGGACCCGCCGCATCTACCGCGAGCGCCGCGACGCCCTGGTGGCCGCCCTCGGCCAGTGGCTACCCGCCGTCCGGGTCGAGGGCGTGTCGGCCGGGCTCAACGCCTTCGTCACCCTGCCCGCCGGCTGGGACAGCGCCGAGGTGGCGGCGGCCGCCCGCGCCCGCGGGGTCGGCGTCTACCCCGTCGACGATCCGCTGGCCGACCCCGCCCTGCGGGCGTCGTCGCTGCTGATGGGCTACGGCACGATGCGGGCCGATCGGATCGAGGCGGGCGTCCGCCGGCTGGCCGAGGCCGTGGCGGGCTAGCGACACTCGTCCCATGGACCTGCGCGCCGTCCGCTACGAGGTCGCCGACCGGGTGGCCACCATCACCCTCAATCGGCCCGGCCGCCTGAACGCCTGGACCGGGCGGATGCACGCCGAGTACCGCTGGTGCCTGGCCCGGGCCGAGGTCGACCCGGGGGTCCGGGTGGTGGTGGTCACCGGGGCCGGGCGGGGGTTCTGCGCGGGCGCCGACTTCGGGGCGCTGGAGCGCAACGTGGAGGCCGGCGGCTACGACGACGGCCTGCGCGAACCGCCGGCCGAGCCGGGCTACGGCGTCCGGCCCGAGTTCGACCACGCGTTCGCGTTCCACTACGGCCTGGCCAAACCGGTGATCGCCGCGGTCAACGGGCCGGCCGCCGGGGTGGGGCTGGTGCTGGCCTGCTTCTGCGACCTGCGGTTCGCCGCCGCCGGGGCCAAGCTCACCACCGCAGCGCCCCGGCTGGGCCTGCCGGCCGAGTTCGGGCTGTCGTGGGTGCTGCCCCGGCTGGTGGGGCTGGGACACGCGACCGACCTGCTGCTGTCGTCGCGGGTCGTGCTGGCCGAGGAGGCGGCCACCATGGGCCTGGTCAACCGGGTGCTGCCGCCCGACGAGTTGCTGCCGGCGACCTACGACTACGCCCGGGCGCTGGCGACCGAGGTGTCGCCCGCGTCGCTGCGGGAGGCCAAGCGCCAGCTCTACGCCGACCAGCACGACGACGTGGGCACCGCGGTGGAGCGGTCGGTGCGCCTGACCGACGAGATGATGGGCGGCGCCGACTACGCCGAGGGCGTCCGGGCCTGGCTGGACAAGCGCCCGCCGGCCTTCCCGGACCCGGGCTGAATCCCGTTCATCCGGTCCGGGGGGCCGGGTACGGTCCGCCCATGAGCACCCGCTTCTGGTCCCTGGTGATCGACTCCGCCGACGTCTCCTCCCAGGCCCGCTTCTGGTCGGAGGTCACCGGCTGGCCGGTGACCTACGAGACGCCCGAGGAGGTGGTCGTCGAGCCGCCCGACGACCCCGCGGGCCGGCCCGCCGAGCCCGGCTTCCCGCTGGTGTTCGGCCGTGTCGACGACCCCAAGATGGGCAAGAACAAGGTCCACATCGATCTCAACGCCCGCTCGGCCGAGCACCAGGAGGAGATCGTCGACCGCGCCCGCCGGGCGGGCGCGACGCCGCTCGACATCGGGCAGGGCGCGGTGCCGTGGGTGGTCCTGGCCGACCCGGACGGCAACGAGTTCTGCGTCCTCGACCACCGGGCCACCTACGACGACGCCGGCGTGATCGCCGCGATCGTCCTCGACGTGCCGGACCCCGAGGCGTCGGCCGCGTTCTGGACCGAGGCGACGGGCTGGCCGGTGGTGGACGCGGACGACAACTCCCGCTCGCTGGCCCCGCCGACGGGCCGCGGGCCGCGGCTCGAGATCCTGCGGGTCGACGACCCCAAGGCGGCCAAGGACCGGGTCCACATCGACGTCGCGCCGTACGCCGGGGACGACCAGGCGGCCGAGGTCGAGCGGCTGCGCGGGCTGGGGGCCACCGACACCGACGTCGGCCAGGGCGCCCAGACGTGGGTCGTGCTGTCCGACCCGGACGGCCACGAGTTCTGCGTCCTCAGCCCGCGGCCGGATCCGGGCGAGGGGTGATCGCCCAGGTTGGCGGTCAGCAGGCCCGGCATAGGACGCGTAAATAGTATATTCTGACGTGGCGTCAGATCCGCGATCCGACAACGCGCCGACCCCCCGGGGGACCCATGACCGTGATCCCCAAGATCATCAGCGTCGACGACCACGTCGTCGAGCCGCCCCACGTGTGGGAGCGCTGGCTGCCCGCCCGCCACCGCGACCGCGGCCCCCGCATCGAGCGCCGGGGCATCGCCGGCATGCGCCACGTCGGTGGCGGCGCCTACGAGCAGGTCTTCGACCCCGACTCCCCGACCCAGGCCGACTGCTGGGTGTACGAGGACCTCGTCTACATCCACAAGCGCCACGTCGCCGCGGTCGGCTACCCCCGCGACGAGATGACGCTCACCCCCATGACCTACGAGGAGATGCGGCCGGGCTGCTACGACCCGAAGGCCAGGGTCGAGGACAACGAGCTCAACCACGTCGAGGCCTCGCTCTGCTTCCCCACCTTCCCCCGGTTCTGCGGCCAGACCTTCACCGAGGCCCGGGACCGCGACCTCGGCCTGGCCTGCGTCCGGGCCTACAACGACTGGATGGTCGAGGAGTGGTGCGGCGACTCGGGCGGCCGGCTGATCCCGCTGATCATCGTGCCGCTGTGGGACGCCGAGTTGGCCGCCGCCGAGGTGCGGCGCAACAGCGAGCGGGGCGTCCACGCCGTGTGCTTCAGCGAGATCCCGCCCCACCTCGGCCTGCCGTCGATCCACTCCGGCGCCTGGGACCCCTTCCTCGCCGCCTGCCAGGAGACCCACACCACCATCAACATGCACATCGGGTCGTCGTCGAAGATGCCGGCCACCTCGCCCGACGCCCCCACCGGCGTCGCCGCCACGCTGAGCTTCAACAACGCGATGGCGTCGATGAGCGACTGGCTGTTCTCCGGCAAGCTCGTCCAGTTCCCCGAGCTGACCCTGGCCTACAGCGAGGGCCAGATCGGGTGGATCCCCTACATCCTCGAGCGGGCCGACACCGTGTGGCAGGAGCACCGGGCCTGGGCGGGCACCCAGGACCTGGTGCCGGAGCCCCCGTCGACCTACTACTACCGGCAGATGTATGGCTGCTTCTTCCGCGACCGCCACGGCATCGAGTCCATCGACGTCGTCGGGCCCGACAACGTCACCTTCGAGACGGACTACCCCCACACCGACTCGACGTGGCCCGACACGCTCAAGGTGGCGGAGGAACTCATGGCCGGCGTCCCGCAGGACGTGGTCGACAAGGTGATGCGGACCAACGCGGCCCGCATGCTGCACCTCGACCTCGCCTGAATCCTCTGGAGGATCGGCTGACCCCCGGGTTGGCGCTCGTACCGATCCTGGGATCGGTCAGCCGGGTGACCAGTCGGGACTATCCGGGAGCGTTCAGATTCGGCGGCCGTTACCGTCCATAGGGACATGACCGTGGCGACCGACCGCAAGCCAGTCCTGCTCACCGTCGACGACGACCCGGGGGTGTCGCGCGCGGTGGCGCGCGACCTCAGGCGCAACTACGGCGACTCCTACCGCGTGGTGCGGACCGAGTCCGGTCCCGAGGCACTCGAGACGCTGCGCGAGCTGAAGCTGCGCGGCGAGCTGGTGGCCGTGATGCTCGCCGATCATCGCATGCCCGAGATGAGCGGCCTCGAGTTCCTCGAGGAGGCGATGGACCTGTACCCCCACGCCCGGCGGGCGCTGCTCACCGCCTACGCCGACACCGACGCCGCCATCCAGGCGATCAACGTCGTCGACCTCGACCACTACCTGCTCAAGCCGTGGGATCCCCCCGAGGAGAAGCTCTACCCGATCGTCGACGCCCTGATCGACCTGTGGCTCGCCACGGACGAGCACCCGACCACCCAGACCCAGGTGGTCGGCCATCGGTGGTCGGCGCGCTCCTTCGAGGTGCGCGACTTCCTGGCCCGCAACTCCGTGCCCTACCGCTGGCACACGAGCGAGGAGCCCGAGGGCCGTCGGCTGCTGGCAGCCGCCGGCGTCGACGCCGCCAACATCCCGTTGGTCGTGACGCCGGACAGCGACTACCTGGTCGACCCCGACATCGGCGAGCTGGCGGCGAGGGTGGGGCTGTCGACGACGCCGGCCACCGACTTCTACGACGTCGTGATCGTCGGGGGTGGTCCGGCCGGGCTCGGCGCCGCGGTGTACGCGGCGTCAGAGGGACTGCGCACGGTCCTGGTCGAGCGGAAGGCGACCGGTGGGCAGGCAGGCCAGAGCTCGCGGATCGAGAACTACCTGGGCTTTCCCGATGGGGTGACCGGCGGTCAGCTCACGGACCGGGCCCGGAGGCAGGCCCACAAGTTCGGCGCCGAGATCCTCACCACCCGCGACGTGGTCGGGCTCGGCGTGCGGGCGTCCGCGCGGGGCGTGCGGTTCGCCGACGGCGGCGAGGTGGTCGCCCATGCGGTGCTGCTGGCCACCGGGATCGCCTACCGCAGGCTCGGTGTGCCGGGTGCCGATGCCCTGGCCGGCCGGGGCGTCTTCTACGGCTCGGCCGTGACCGAGGCGTCGACCTGCGCAGGCGACGACGTCTACATCGTCGGCGGCGCCAACTCGGCCGGCCAGGCGGCGGTGTTCCTGGCGCGCCACGCCCGCCGGGTCACCCTGCTGGTGCGCGCCGAGAGCCTCGAGAAGTCGATGTCGTACTACCTGATCCGCCAGATCAGCGAGATCCCCAACATCGATGTTCGACTCGCCACCGACGTGATCGACCTGCGCGGCGACGACCACCTCGAGGCAATCACTCTCTGCAACCGCGCGACCCGAGCAGTGGAGACCGTGAGGGCGGGCTACATCTTCGTGTTCATCGGCGCCGAACCCCGGACCGATTGGCTCGACGGCGTGATCGAGCGCGACCCGCGGGGATTCGTGCTCACCGGCTCGGACCTCCTCGTGGAGGGGAACCGGCCCCGAGGCTGGGATCTCGACCGCGACCCCTACTTCCTCGAGGCGAGCGTTCCCGGCGTGTTCGCCGCCGGCGACGTGCGGGCCAACTCCGTCAAGCGCGTCGCCTCGGCGGTGGGTGAGGGCGCCATGGCGATCCAGCTCATCCACGGCTACCTGGAGCATCGATGAACACGTACCGGACCCCGAGCGGCCCGCCGCGGAGCAGCAGGAACGGGAAGCCATGAGCGAGCCGGAGCGGTTGACGCCCGACCAGCTGCGCACGCTGTTCCTGTTCGAGCAGCTGGACGACGATCAGCTCGCGTGGCTCGCCGAGCGCGGCCGCGTCGTCAGATACCCCGCTGGGGCCACCGTCCACGCCGAGGGCTCGCCCGCCTCGTGCTTCATGGTGCTGCTCTCCGGGACGCTCTCGATGTCCAAGCGCGTGCAGGGCGGCGAGCTCGAGCTGATGCGCAGCGATTACTACGGGGCCTATACGGGCGCCTTCGACGCCTACGTTCCCGACCGCGGCGTGCCCAAGGTGTACCTGAGCACCACCCGGGCGGTCAGCGAGTGCCGCCTGTACGAGATCCCCGCCAGCGACTTCGGCCAGGCGGTGTGGAAGTGGTTCCCGATGGCCGCCCACCTTCTCGAGGGCGCCGCGACCCAGGGCGCGGACGCCAGCCGGATCGTGGAGCGCCATGAGCGCCTGGTGGCGCTCGGCTCGGTGACGGCCGGCCTCACCCACGAGCTGAACAACCCGGTGGCCGCCGTCCTGCGGGCCACCGACACGCTGCGACAGGGGCTGGCGTCGATGCGCAGCGAGATCGGCAAGGTCATCCGGAGCGACTTCACCGCCGCCCAGCTCGAGGGGCTGACCGACCTCGTCGGGCGGGCGCTGGAGCGGCGCAGGGAGGCACCGCAGCTGTCGCCGCTGGAGGCGTCCGACCGTGAGGACGAGCTGGCCGGATGGCTCGACGACCACGGCGTCGCGGCTGGCTGGGAGATCGCTCCCACCCTCGTCGCGGCGGGGGTGGACCTGGGGTGGGTCGAGGAGCTGGCCAAGATCCTGCCCCCGGAGCACCTCGAGGCCGGGCTCACCTACCCGGTGCGCGTCCTGGAGTCCGACAGCGTGCTCGACGAGATCACCGAGGCCGCCGCCCGCATCTCGGCCCTGCTCGCCTCGGCCAAGCAGTACACGCAGATGGATCGGGCGCCACTGCAGACGTTCGACCTGCACGACGGCCTCGACGCCACGTTGACGATGCTCGGCCACAAGCTCGGCGACGGCATCGAGGTGGTCCGCGACTACGACCGCTCGCTGCCGCACATCTCCGCCTTCCCCGGCGAGCTGAACCAGGTGTGGACGAACCTCATCGACAACGCCGTCGATGCCATGGCCGGCCACGGCACCCTGACGGTGCGCACGCGGCCGGGCCTCGACGACCACGTGGTGGTCGAGATCGGCGACACCGGGCCCGGCGTGCCCGACGACGTTCGCAGCCGGATCTTCGAGCCGTTCTTCACCACCAAGCCGATGGGCAAGGGCACCGGCCTCGGCCTCGACATCGCCTGGCGGATCGTCGTCGGCCGCCACCGCGGCGACATCCGGCTCGACTCGGAGCCGGGCGACACCAGGTTCCAGGTGGTCCTTCCCCTGCAGGAGCCCGCCCCACCGGAACGGTGACAGCGGCACGGTGGCCCGACCCGAATCCGACCGTCCGTCAGCCCGCTCGGTACCGTTCCCCGGGTGGAGGTGACGACCATCGACTACGAGCAGGGCAACGACGGCGTCGCCGTCGGCCAGGGCGGGTTCGCCTCCGGCCGCCGGATCACACCCAAGGTCCGCTGAGCGCCGTGGTCCTCGCCGCCACGGTCCGGGAGGCGGGCCGACGGTTCGGTCCGCTGCCCGCCTTCGTCGACCCCGACGGGTCGACCGTCACCTACGCCGGCCTCGACCGGCGCTCCGACGCCGCCGCGGCCGCCCTCGCCGCCCGGGGCGTCGGCGCGGGCGACCGCGTGGTGCTCCGGCTGCCGTCCGACAGCGGCTACGTCGTCGCCTACGCGGCGGCGGCGAAACTCGGCGCGATCACCGCCGGGATCAACCCCCGGCTCGCCCCGCCCGAGCAGGACGCGCTGGTGGCGCTGGCCGACCCCAAGCTCGTGCTGGCCGAGGCGGGCGAGGTCGCCCAGCTGGAGGCCGCGGGCCGGCCCGGGCTCGACCGGTCGGGCCCCCCGCCGGCGCTACCGCCCGACCCCGACCGGCCGGTGGCGATCGTGTTCACGTCGGGCACCACCGGGCTGCCCAAGGCGGCGGTGTTCTGCGAGCGCCAGCTCGAGGCCGTCGCGGTGACCGACACCGGGGGCGGCTGGGCGGCCGGCGACGGACCCGGGCCGCCCATGCTCGCCTCGACCCAGTTCGCCCACGTCGGTTTCACCACCAAGCTGCCCTGGTACCTGCGCATGGCGACCCGCACCCACATCCTCGGCCGGTGGCGGGCCGACGACGCCCTGCGGACGATCGCCGAGCAGCGGATGCCGTCGATCGGCGGGGTGGCTCCCCAGCTCGCGCTCATGATCCGCTCGCCCGAGGCAGCCCGCCACGACTGGGACCACGTCACCAGCGTGGTGGTCGGCGGCGCGGCCTCGCCCCCGGCCCTGGTCGCCGCCGTCCGGGAGCGGTTCGGCGCGGCCTATTCCATCCGCTACTCGTCGACCGAGTCGGGAGGCTGCGGCACGGGCACCGCCTTCGACGCCGACGACGACGAGGCCCTGCACAGCGTCGGCCGGCCCCGGCCCGGCATCGAGGTGACGGTGCGGGCCCTCGACGGCGGCGCCGAGGTTCCGGCCGGCCAGGTGGGCGAGCTGTGGCTCCGCTCCCCCACCTGCATGGCCGGTTACTGGCGCGATCCCGACGGCTCGGCCGCGGTCCTGGTCGAGGGCGGCTGGCTGCGGACCGGCGACCTGGCCCGGATCGACGACAGGGGGCTGGTCCGGCTGGCCGGGCGGGCCAAGGAGATGTTCGTCCGGGGCGGCTACAACGTCTATCCCGCCGAGGTGGAGGCCGCGTTGGCCGAGCACCCGGCCGTGGCCGAGGTGGCGGTCGTGCCCCGCCCCGACCCCGTGATGGGCGAGATCGGGGTGGCGGTGGTGGCGCCCCGCGAGGCCGCGGCGCCGCCGTCGCTGGCCGAGGTCCGCGACTTCCTGTCGGGGCGGCTGGCCGCGTACAAGCTGCCGGAGGCGGTCCGGGTGGTCGACGAGCTGCCGCTGACGCCGATGCAGAAGGTCGACCGCCGGGCCCTCGCCCACCACGAGGCGGGCCGTGGGCCGCAGGCGGACGCGTAGCCTTCGCCCGTGCCCTTCGTCGCCCACAAGATCGTGCTGGAGAGCGTGTCCGACGCCTCCGGACTGGCCGCCCTCGTCGATGCCGGCGCCTTCGCGGCCGACGACGTCGTCGCCGTCATCGGCAAGACCGAGGGCAACGGCGGCGTCAACGACTTCACCCGGATCCTCGCCGACCAGGCCTTCCGGGGCGTCCTGGTCGAGCGGGGCACCCGGCCCCGGGCCGAGGTCGAGCAGGTTCCGATGGTGTGGTCGGGCGGCACCGACGGCGTCCTGACGCCCCACGCCACCGTGTTCGCCCGGGTCCGCGGCCCTGCCGGCGACCCAGGCGACCCGCCCCGCCTGTCGATCGGCGTGGCCATGAGCGACGTCATCCTCCCCGAGCACATCGGGCGGCCCGCCATGGTCGCCACCGTGGCCGAGGGCGTCCGCCGGGCCATGGCCGACGCCGGCATCGACGACCCCGCCGAGGTCCACTACGTCCAGACCAAGACCCCGCTGCTCACGATGACCACCATCGAGCAGGCCCGGGCCCGGGGCGAGTCCACGGTCACCGACGAGCCGCTGGAGTCGATGAACCTGTCCAACGGCACCACCGCCCTCGGCGTCGCGGTCGCGCTGGGCGAGATCGGGATGCCGGCGGCGGAGGACATCGGGCACGACCTGTCGCTGTACTCCGCCGTCGCCTCGTGTTCGTCCGGGGTCGAGCTCGACCGGGCCCAGATCGTGGTGGTCGGCAACGCCCCCGGGGTCGGCGGCCGGTTCCGGGTCGGGCACGCCGTCATGCACGACGCCCTCGACGCCGACGGCATCTACGCCGCCATCCGCTCCGCGGGACTCGACCTGCCGGACCGGCCGGTCGCCGCCGACCTGGGCGACCGGCTCCTCAACGTCTTCCTCAAGTGCGAGGCCGACCCGACCAGCCGGCTGCGGGGCCGCCGCCAGGTGTCGCTCGACGACTCCGACGTCCACCACCATCGCCACATCAAGGGCGCGGTCGGCGGCGTCGCCGCGGCCGCGGTCGGCGACCCGGCGGTGTTCGTGTCGGTGGCCGCCCTCCACCAGGGCCCGTCGGGGGGCGGGCCGGTCGCCGCGGTGGTCGACGTCGGCGAGCCCGGCGCCTGAGCATCTCGGACGATGACGGTTTACGCCGACGTCCCGTCCGAGGTCGTCGCCGCGCTGCGCGGGATCTGCGGGGGCCTGCCGGAGATGGTCGAGGAGCAGGCCTGGGCCGGCACCCGGTGGCGGGTCCGCACCCGGACCTTCGCCCACGTCCTCACCGTCGATGCACCCACCGGGCCCACCACGGTCATGACGTTCCGGTCGTCGGGCCCCGAGCTCGACGCCCTCCGGGCCGCCGGCCACCCGTTCTTCCGCCCCGGCTGGGGCACCAACGTCGTCGGGATGGTGATCGACGACGACGTCGACTGGGACGAAGTGGCCGAGCTGCTGACCGAGAGCTACTGCATCCTCGCCCCCAAGAAGCTGGCCGCCCTGGTCGTCCGGCCCGAGGACTGAGCGCGGCCCGCTCGGCGGCCCGCCGGCCCGCCCCATGGCGCCCGAGGCTACGCGCGCCGTGCCGGGCGTCCTACGATCCCTGACTTGACCGCCGCGATCCCCCACCGTCTGGTCGTCGCCCTCGGCGGCCACGCCATCGTGCCGCCCGGCGCGGCCGGGACCGCGGCCGAGCAGGTGGCCACGATCGGGCGGGCCATGGCGGAGGTAGCGGGGCTCGTGGCCGAGGGCACCGACGTCGTGGTCACCCATGGCAACGGCCCCCAGGTCGGCAACCTGCTCACCAAGAACGTGCTGGCCCGCCACGTCGTGCCCGCCATGCCGCTGCACTGGTGCGTCGCCCAGACCCAGGCCACCATCGGCGTGGCCATGCTCACCGCCCTGTCGGCCGAGCTGGCCGCCCGCGGGATCGACCGGCCGGTGGTCCCGGTGCTGTCGCGGGTGCTGGTTCGGGCCGACGATCCGGCTTGGGCGGCGCCGACCAAGCCGGTCGGCCGGGCGCTCACCGCGGAGGGCGCGGCCGCGGCCATGACCGACGACCCCACTCAGGTGTGGCGCGACACCGGCCCGCACGGCCGGCCGGGGTGGCACCGGGTGGTGCCGTCGCCCGATCCGGTCCGCAGCCTCGAGGTGGGGACCATCCGGCTGCTCCTCGACGCCGGCGCGGTGGTGATCGCCAACGGCGGGGGCGGCGTGGCCATGGTCGAGCGGCCCGGCGGGCGGCTGGAGGGGGTCGACGCGGTGATCGACAAGGACCTGTCCGCCGCGCTGCTCGCCACCGAGGTCGGGGCCGACCGGCTGGTCGTCCTCACCGACGTCGACGGCGTGGCCGTCGACTTCGGTGGACCCCGCGAGCGCTGGCTCGACGCGGTCGACCCGGCCGAGCTGCGGCGCCTGGCCGCCCGGGGCACGTTCGGCGACGGGTCGATGGGCCCCAAGGTCGAGGCCGCCGCCCGGTTCGTCGAGGCGACCGGGCACCCCGCCACCATCGGACCTCTCGTCCGCGCGGCCGACGCCCTCCACGGGCGCTGCGGGACCCGGGTGACCGCGCCGGCCGCGGTGGAGGCCGCGGGATGACCTCGGTCAGCGCCGCCTCGCCCGCCACCGCGGCGGCCAGCGTGATGGTCCGCGACCTGCTGGCCGGCCCGACCCGGCCGGCCACGGTGCTCGACGCCGGGCCGGCGGCCACCTACCTCGACGTGGGAGGCCGGCTGGTCGCCGTGGTGGCGGCCGCCGCGGTGCAGGTGCCGTGCGCGGTGGTGCTGGCCGTCGACGCCGTCCCGCCGGGCGGCGACGGCCTGGCCGTGGGCCGGCGGGCGGTGCTCCGGGACGGCAGCCCGGTCGTGGCCGTCCGGCGCTGGTTCGATCCCCGGGTCGAGGTGGACCGGTTCGACCCGCAGCTCGTCGCCGTCGCCACCGACCTGGTCCGGGCCCGGCGCCGGAGGGACGACCTGGTCGACGACGACGCCGCCGACCGGCTGACGGCCGCCCTCGAGGGCGACGTCGACGCCACGGTGGCTGCGCTGGTGGGCCGGGGCACGGGCCTGACGCCGGCGGGCGACGACCTGGTGGCCGGCGCGCTCGCC
>JBKPHT010000301.1:0-33354 GCA_046730015.1 Actinomycetota bacterium | reverse complement strand
GCTCGGAGATGTGTATAAGAGACAGGCGGTGGCTGGTCGGGGGGCCGCTGGCGGGCGAGGACGGCGGCGGGGGCGACGGCGGCGGCTGCCCGGACGCCGAGGAGCCCGCGGCCGACGCCGGTACCCAGGTGGTGGCGGGCGACGTGAGCGGCGACGGCTGCACCACCTACGGCGTCTACCGGCAGCAGGAGGTGGGCGGTGCGTCGCGCATGGTCCTGACGATCCGGGTGGCCGGCGACCGCAAGCAGATCGTGCTCGGCGAGCCCGGCGACCAGGTCGTGCTGGGCGACTGGGACTGCGACGGCGTCGACACGCCCGGCATCTACCGGGCGGCGTTCGGGTCGGTCCAGTACTTCGACGTGTGGCCGGAGGTGGCGGACCAGCAGTACGGCCCCGACCTCACCGAGCCGGCCATCGTCGGCGGATCGGCGGCGCTCGACGACCGCGTCGGCGGCGGCTGCGACCGCATCTCGGTCACGACCAACGGCACCCAGGGCCTCGCCCGGCCGTGATCTCCGGCGGCGATGCACGATGGGTCCCCGCGTACGCCATCATCTAGTGGAGCCGGGACACCGCGGGGAGACCGCCCGATCGGGCGCGCACACGGTGATGAGATGAACGTCCACACGCTGCAGACAACGAGGCCCCGGATCGCCGACGTCGGCAAGGGCCTGGCCGCGCTCGTAGGCATGGCCGCGCTGGTCGTCGGGGTGCCGGTCGCGCTGCTCGCGTGGGTGGGGTCGCCGCTGCCGGCGGAGGTGCCGTCGGTGTCCGACGTGACCGACGCCATCCGCGACACCTACATCCCCGACAGCTTCCTGGTGAAGGCCCTCGCCCTCGTGTGCTGGCTGGTTTGGGCCGAGCTGCTGGCGTCGCTGCTCGTCGAGGCCGTCGCCCTCGCCCGCGGGCGCAAGGCCGGCGCGGTGCCGTTCGCCGGCCGGGTGCAGCGGGCCGCCGCCCGGCTGGTCGCCGGCGTCGCCCTGCTCGGCGTACTGGTCGCGACCCGGGACTCGTCGGGCCCCGACCGGGCCGAGCCGTCGACGCTGCTGCCGCCCCCAGGCACGCTGGTCACGTACGTCACCGACCCCGTCGAGACGCCGACCCAGCCCGCCCCGCCCGCACCCGCCCCCGCCGGGCCCGCGCCGACCTACGAGGTGCAGCGGCGCGACACGCTGTGGGACATCGCCGAGCGCCACCTGGGCGACCCGTTCCGCTGGCCGGAGATCTTCGAGCTCAACCGCGGCCGTCCCCAGGCCGACGGCATCTGCCTCACCGACCCCGACCTCATCTATGCCGGCTGGGTGCTCGACCTGCCGGCCGACGCCGTGGGCCTGGCGCCGGCGCCGGCGCCGCCGGCGCCCGCGCCCGCCCCCGCCCCCTCGACCACCGGTGGCCCAGGCGTGACGCCCGGCTCGTCGCGGGTGATCGACGGCGGCATGGTGCTCATCGACGACGACGGCGACGACGCCGGCGACAACGAAGACACCGGCGACAACGACGAAACCGGGGGCGTCGTGCTCGTGGGCGAGTCCGTCGGGCAGGCGGCCGGCGACACCACCCGCTCGGCCCACCCCGACCCGGCGGCGGCCGACCCGGGGGTGATGGTGCTACTACCCGAGCCCGGCCGCTCCCACGACGACGAGATCGCGTCCGCGCCCGTCCGGTCGCAGCCGCCCGCCGCCCGCCCGGGCGACCCCGACGACTAGCAGGAGCCCCCGCCCATGGCCTCGACCACCGTCCCGAACCGCAACCCGGCGCTCGCCGACCGGCCCGGGCCGTCGCTCGTGCCGGGCGGCGGCCGCCAGCGTCGCTGGTCCCTGGCGCTGCTCGCCGTGCTGGTGACGCTGGGCTCGGCGCTGGCCTTCGTCGTCCTCTGGATGAACGCCGGCGGCCGCAAGCCGGTCCTCGCGCTCAAGCAGGACGTCGCCGCGGGCCAGGTGCTCCAGGCCGAGGACCTGCAGGTCGTCCGCGTCTCGTCCGACCCGGGGGTCAAGCCGGTCGCCTCCTCGGAGCGCGACGAGGTGATCGGTCGCCCGGCGGCCACCGACCTGCTGGCGGGGACGCTGCTGACGCCGGCCGCGGTCGGGTCCGACGACGGCCTCGAGCGGGGCTCGGCCCTCATCGCCATCCCGACGCCGATCAACCGGCTGCCGTCCAGCGACCTCGACACCGGCGACACCGTCGTGCTGTGGCGCACGGCCGAGCAGGGCCCCGACGGCGAGCCGGTGGGCGAGGCGACCGCCATCGGATCGGCCCGGGTGTTCTCCGTCCGGGTGGACGAGGAGGACGCCGACGAGGTCCGCGTCTCGGTCACCATCGACGAGTCGCTGGCGGGCGAGGTGGCGGCGGCCATCCAGGTCGAGGAGATCTACATGACCCAGGCCCGGGGAGGTGGCTGAGCCCGCATGGGGACGATCGCCTTCGCCTCGGCCAAGGGCTCGCCCGGGGTGACCACGACGGTGGCGGCGTTGGCCGCCAGCTGGCCCGACGACCGCGACCTCCACGTGGTGGAGCTCGACCCGTCGGGCGGCGACCTCGTGGTCCGGTTCGACCTGGCCCTCGAGCCCGGCCTGGTCACGCTCGCCGCAGCCGGGCGCCGCGACCTGGGGCCCGACCTGTTCGTGTCCCACACGCAGGTGCTGCCGAGCGACGCGGGCGGCGACGACCGCCCGATGCGCCGGGTGCTGCCGGCGCCGGTCGCTGCCGAGCAGGCCGGCGCTGCGCTGACCGCCCTGCGGACCGGACTGTCGCGGGTGCTGCGGTCGCTCGACGGCGACGTGCTCATCGACTGCGGCCGGCTCGACCCGACGTCGCCGGCCGTCGACGCGGCGACCGAGGCCGACCTGCTCGTGATGGTGGCGCGGCCGGTGGTGGCCGAGGTCCACCACCTTGCCGCCCGGCTGGCGTCGCTGCGGCCCCGGGCGCTGTCGCTGCTGCTGATCGGCGACCGCCCCTACTCGGTGAGCGACGTGGCCGGTGCGGTGGGGGCGACGCCGCTGGGCACGCTGCCGGTCGACGGTCGGGCCGCGTCGGTGCTGACGGTCGGGCACCCGAACGCGCTCAAGGTCCTCCGCCGCTCGCGGCTCCTCCGGGACGCCCGGGCGGTGGCCGACGGCCTGGCCGACTGGCTGGGCGCTCCCACCGGCGCGACGCCGCGACCGGTGGCCGCCCCGCCGCCCGCTCCACCCCCGCCGCCCGCTCCAGCCCCGCCGATGCGCCCATGGCTTCCGGAATCGCCGCCGGAACGGGCGCCGGCCACCCCGCTGCCGCCGCCTCCACCGCCGGGCTACCCGCCCCGCGCCGTGCCCGACTCGCGCGACCCCCGAGCCGGCACCAACGGCCACGGCGACGGGACCGGCGGGCCGCCGGGACCCAAGCACTTCCGCCGCCCGAGCGCGGGCGCCGACCGATGAGCCCTCACCAGTGAACCCGGACACCAAGGCCCTCGTCCGCGAGTTCCGCCGCGAGGTGGCCGACGAGCTCACCGACCGGCTCCGGGCCGACGAGGTGGCCGACCGCCCCCGGATGTCGCCGGCCGACCAGCGCCAGTACGGCCGCCAGCTCATCAACCGCCGCCTCGAGCGGTACGCCAAGGAGCAGCTGGAGGCCGGGCTCGACCCCCTCGACTACGAGGACGAGACGGCGCTGGCCCAGGCCATCCACGACGCCCTGTTCGGGCTGGGGGCGCTGCAGCGCCTGCTCGACGACGAGTCGATCGAGAACATCGACGCCAACGGCTGCGCCGACGTGTGGATCACCCGCGCCGACGGCTCGAAGCACCGGGCGCCCCCGATCGCCGACAGCGACGAAGAGCTGATCGACACCCTGCGGATGACGGCGGCCCGGGTGGGCCTGACCGAGCGCCGGTTCGACAACGGGTCCCCGTCCCTCAACCTGCAGCTGCCGGACGGCAGCCGGCTGTTCGCGGTGATGGCGGTGACGTCGCGGCCGTCGGTCGCCATCCGCCGCCACCGGTTCCCCAAGGTGTTCCTCGACGATCTCGTGGGGCTGGGGTCGATCGACCTGGCGCTGCGGGAGTTCCTGGCCGCGGCCGTCCGGGCCCGCAAGAACTTCATCGTCTGCGGCGGCGTCGACGCCGGCAAGACCACCCTCCTGCGCGCCCTGCTCAACGAGGTCGGCCCCGAGGAGCGGATCGTGACCATCGAGGACAACCTCGAGCTCGGCCTCGACCGCTACCCCGACCTCCACCCCGACGTGGTGGCGCTGGAGGCCCGGGAGGAGAACGTCGAGGGCGAGGGCGCCATCGACCTGGCCACGCTCGTCCGCTGGGGGCTGCGGATGAACCCCGACCGCGTGATCGTCGGCGAGGTCCGGGGCCACGAGGTGATCCCCATGCTCAACGCGATGAGCCAGGGCAACGACGGGTCGATGTGCACGATCCACGCCAACTCGTCGGCGTCGGCGTTCTCCAAGCTGGCGATGTACGCCGTGCAGGCGCCGGAGCGCCTCAACCTCGAGGCGACGAACCTGATGGTGGCCAACGCCATCAACTTCGTCGTCCACATCGGCACCGCGGCCGGGGGCGGCGAGGGCGGCATGCGCCGGTTCATCACGTCGGTGCGGGAGATCGTCGGGGCGGAGGGCCCGCTCGTGATGTCGAACGAGGTCTTCGTGCCCGGCTACGACCGGCGGGCCGTGCCCGGCGCCCCGTTCCGTGACAGCACGCTCGGCGAGCTGGCCCAGGCGGGGTTCGACCACACGGTGATGCTGCGGCCCGATGGCTGGTGGCACTGAGCCCGGCGCCGGGGGCGCGGCCGTGGAGGCCGTCCCCGCGTTCCTCGACGGGCTGACCGCACGCCTCGCCCCGGGCTGCGACCCGGCGATCGTGCAGGCGGTCTTCGCCCGGGCGTCGGCAGGATACGCCCGCCCCCGCAGCGACGACGGGCGTCGGCTGAGCGCCATCACCCCGTCGGGCGTGCCGTTCGAGGCGAGCGTCACCGGCAGCCACGGCCGCTGGGATCCGGCCCTCCGCTACGTCACCGAGGCGGCGACGGCGATGCCGTTCTTCGGGCCCCGCCTGGCGGCCCAGCGGGTGGCCCTGGCCGACCTGGTGGGGTTCCTGCCGCCGGCGGCCCGCGCCGCGGGCGACGAGTTGGCAGAGCTGCCGGCGACCCTCTTCCCCGACCCGGGGGCGGTCCGGGCCCGGACCCGGTTCGCGGTCACGTTCGGGGTCGTCCACCGCCCGGAGGTGCCCGGCCACCTGGCGGGCCTGAAGGTCTACGGCAACCTCACCGCCGACGAGGGCGGCCTGTCGCGCCTGGCCTGCCGCTGGCCGGCGCTCGCGGCGGTGGCGGCCGTGGTGGAGGGGCTGCCGTTCCTCGCCCCCACCTTCGCCACCGTCGAGGCCGGCGCCGACGGCCGGGTCGGCCACAAGCTCTACCTCCGCGCCGCCCGAGCCGGCGGCGCCGCGCTCGGCCTGCTGGCCCGCCGGTTCGGCGGCGACGCCGGCGGCCTGGTCGACGAGATGGCCGACGCCGGGGTCGACCTGGCGGTCGGGCGCCGCTCGCTGTTCGTCTGCTGCACGTCCCCGCCCGGCGGCGGCGAGCCCGCCCTGTCGCTGCACCTCACGGCCAAGGGCCTGGGACTCGCCCGCCCGGCGATGGCAACGCTGGCCCGCGGCCTGGCGGCTCACCACCACGGATCTCCGGACGCGGTCGACGCGCTCGGCGCGGCGGCCTCGGCGGCCGGCGGCCGCTGGCGGACGACGGTCGTCGGCGTGGGCCTGCCGCCCGGTGGGGGCGTCGGCAAGGTGAACGTCTACGTCGCCCCGGACGAGCCGGCGTGAGGCGCGTCAGGCGTTGACGTGCTCGAACTCGGGGTGGATCGGGTCGCGGGTGACGCCGTAGTGGGGCGGCTCGGGGACCGGCGGGTCCTCGGGCGGGGCGCCGTAGTCGTCCTCGCCCACGATCCACTCGCCCGCGTTCTCGCCCCAGCTGTCCTCGTCCTTCTCGTGCTGGACGTAGCGGGCGTGGTTGATCCGGTCCTGCTCGCCCCGCGCCTGCGACCAGCTGGTGGCGAACCGGTTGGCGAGGGCGACGAGGGCCGACGAGACGGTGTCGGCGTCGGTGCCCTCGGTCGCCATCTTGCCGTCGAAGGTCGTCCGGTGCCCGCCCCCCCAACTGTCGACCGCCTTGGTCGCCTCGGTGGCCCGGGCGTCCTGCTTGTCCTTCACGACGCCGGACAGGCTGTAGAGGTCGCGGGCCGCCTGGAGGGCCCCGGTGTAGGCGAAGTTCACGTTGGCGCTGCTGGCCGAGTAGCCACCCATGGACCGGGGAGTGTACGAGTCCCCGTCCGCCGGGTGTCCGCGCCCCGTCCAGCCCGGCCGGCCCGGCCGGGCGACGTGAACCTTTCGTGTCTTCTGCTCGGCCGCGACCCGGTGGCCCTCAGCCGCAACTAGATTCGGGGCGGACGAGTTGGGTATGCGGCGGCTGGGAGGGCGGGGCTGGGCACCCCAGGCGCCGATCGAGACCGGGGCTGCGATGACGAGACGATCTCACCGGACGACGGCGGCCGCCCTGATGCTGCTCCTGTTGGTCGCGCCGCTCGCGGCGGCGTGCGGCGGCGACGACGGCGACCGCGCCGACACCGGTGACGCCGGTTCCACGACCGAGTCCGACGACGACGCCGACGCGACCACCACGACGGCCGAGCCGGCGACGCCCGAGGAGCTGGCCATCGCGGCGTACCTGCGCGGCTGGGAGGTCGAGTTCAAGGCCCTCGACCCGCCCAACCCGATGCACCCCGAGCTGGGCGAGGTGTTCACCGGCGCGGCGGCCCAGTCGATCGGCGACATCATCGTGAACGCCAAGAACGCCGGCCAGCGCTCGGTGGGCTCGATGGTGACCAACCCCACCGTGGCCTCGTCGACCAGTGAGAAGGTCCTGCTCAAGGACTGCACCGTCGAGCAGTCGACGACCTACGACGCCTCGGGCGCGGTCGTGGACCAGGGCCCGTACCCGCCCCGCAGCCGAGAGATCGAGGTCGTCAACCAGGACGGCACCTGGCGCGTCTCGGTCATCCGGACCCTGGAGGAACCGTGCACGCCCGCATGACGATCGCGATCCTCGCGGCCACCGCGGCCCTGGTGGGCCTGGCGCCGGCCGCCCCGGCCGGCGCCGAGGTCAACCCCGGCGTCAACCCGAACGACGGGGAGTACAGCAAGGCGGCGGAGTGGGTCGCGGCCGCCGGCGGTGGTTCAGGCCGCAGCGGCAGCAACGCCTGCCGGCTCAGCAGCGACGTCGACGGGAGCAAGCCGGCCCACTTCGAGTGGAACTCGTACCCGTCGGGCGACGGCACCTGGAGCGTGTGGCTCAACTGCGTCCTGGACGGGGAGAACGTGCCGACCCACGGCGACACGGGAGGGTTCCCGGCCGGTCCCAACTGGGACGTGATCTGGTACCGGTTCGGCGTCCGCCCCCGGCCCATCGAGGAGATGGCGGCCGACGTCCTGGCCCGGAACCGCCCGCCCACCGCCGGCATCTTCACCCACCCCGGCGCCGGCGCCGCCAGCCTCGTGGGCATCGACACCTGGCTGTGGCTGGACGAGACCACCTTCGGCCCACAGACCGTGACCGAGACGGAGGGCCCGCCGCAGATACCGGACCTGCTGTCGGTCACGATCGTGGCCCAGCCCAAGCCCGGGGGCACGGTGACGTGGAGCACCGGCGACGGCATCAAGGTGTGCCCCGACGGCGGCATGCCCCCGGGGTCGTGCACCTACGAGTACAACCGGTCCTCGCTCGGCCAGCCCCACACCGACGCAGCGGGCAACCCGGCGTTCGAGGTGACCGCGTCGTACACCTACACCGGGACCTACACCGTGTCGGTCATGGGCCAGGTGATCGGCTCCGGCAGCCTCGGTGACATCCCGCGGGTCTCGACCACCTACCTGGCGGTCGAGGAGGCCGAGGCGATCAACAATGGCTGACCGGGCCGGGACGGCGACGCCGTGACCGCAGCCGCCGCGCTGCTGGGCGCGCTGTTCGCCGTGGGCGTGGTGACGCTGTTCGTCGCGCTGCGGCCGGTGGCGCCCGCGGACGTCCCGCCGCCGAAGCCCGAGAGGGCGAGCCTCGGCCGGCAGGTCGAGAACTTCACCATCCGCCTGGCGCTCGGCCTCGGCGCGGCGGTCGTGATCGGGGCGGTCACCCGGTGGCCGATGGCGGCCCTGCTCGTCGGCATCGCCGGGTTCATGGCGCCGAGCATGCTCGGCGGCGGAGCGGCCCGGCAGGCGAAGCTCGATTGCATCGAGGGCATCGCCGGCTGGGCCGAGATGCTCCGCGACACGATGGCGGGCTCCGGCGGCCTGGAGCAGTCGATCATCGCCACCGCCGGCATCGCCCCGAGGGCGATCCGGCCGGAGGTGGTGCGGCTGGCGGCTCGCCTCGAGCGGGAGCGGCTGGCCCCGGCCCTGCGCCAGTTCGCGGAGGACATCGACGACCCCGCCGGCGACCTGGTCGTCGCCGCGCTGGTGCTGGCGGCCGACAAGAGCCCCAAGCGGCTCGGCGACCTGCTGGGCCGGCTGGCGGAGGCGGCCCGCAGCGACGTCACGATGCGCCTGCGGATCGAGACCGGCCGGGCCCGCACCCGGACCTCGGTCAAGGTCATCACGATCTTCACGACGCTGTTCGCCGTGTTCCTCATGCTGTTCAGCAGCGACTACCTCGAGGCCTACGACTCGATGACGGGTCAGGCCGTGCTCGGTCTGGTGGGCGCGTGCTTCGCCGGGTCGTTCGTGTGGCTGGCCCGGGCGTTCCGGGAGGACGAGGGCGAGCGGTTCCTGCGGCTGGAGGCGATGGACGCGTGATCGTGCCGCTGCTGCTCGGGGCGCTGGTGGGCGCAGGTGCCATCGCGTCCTGGCGGCTGCTGTTCCCGCCCGCACCCCCGTTGAGCGCCGCGATCGAGCGACTGCACCGGCGCAACGAGCTGGCCCGGATCACCAACCGCGACCAGGGCGGCGACCGGGTGGGCGACCTGTTGGAGCGGACCGTCGGGGCCTCGCTGGGCCGCACCATGCGCAGCCTCGGGTTCAACCTCGACTCGCTGGAGTCCGACCTCCGGCTGGTGGGCCGGTCGCTGGAGCAGCACATGGCCCAGAAGGTGCTGCTCGCGGTGTTCGGCTTCGCCCTCCCCGCGCTGCTGGGCGTGTTCTGGTCGGTGCTCGGGCTGGGCGTCGGCCTGACGGTCCCCGGCATCCTCGCCGTCGGCCTGGCCGTGTTCTTCTTCTTCGTCCCCGACATCAGCCTCAGGAGCGAGGCCGAGGAGCGGCGCGAGGCGTTCAAGCACGCCCTCGGGTCGTTCCTCGACCTGGTCGTCATCTCGCTGGCCGGCGGGGCGGGCGTCGAGAGCGCGCTGCGGGACGCGGCCCGCATCGGCCGGGGATGGGCCTACGGTCAGCTTCGCAACGCGCTGGAGATCACCACGCTGACGGGCGAGACGCCGTGGGGGGCCCTGGCCCGGCTGGGCGAGGAGGTGAGCGTCCCCGAGCTCGTGGAGCTGTCGGCGAGCGTCTCGCTGGCCGGGACCGAGGGCGCCCGCGTGCGGGAGTCGCTGGCGGTCAAGGCCGAGTCGCTGCGCGCCCACGCGCTGGCCGAGGCCGAGTCCGAGGCCCAGGCCACCACCGAGCGGATGGCGGTACCGGTCGTGCTGCTGTTCCTCGGCTTCCTCATCCTGGTCGGCTACCCGGCCCTCGAGATCATCGTCACCACCCTCTGACCACCACCACAAGGAGTCCACGATGCTCACCTCCCTGTTCTTCGTGATGGCGACCCTCTGGAACAAGCTGCAGGTCCTGCGCGAGGACGACCGCGGCATGACCACCGAGGCGATGATCGTCACCGCCATCCTGGCAGCCGGCGCGATCGGCGCCGCCACGTACATCATGACGGCGGTCCAGGACAAGGGCTCGGACATCGGCGACGACATCGAGGGCGCCCTGGCTTGGTTCCGGTGAGACCCCGCCGCCTGCGCGGTGACGGCGGCGCGGCGACGACCGAGACGGTTCTCGTCGCGCCCGCGCTGATCTTCACGATCCTGGTGGTCGTGCAGGCCGGCCTGTACTTCCACGCCGTGAGCATCGCCAGCGCCGCCGCCCAGGACGGGGCCCGGGCGGCCAGCATCGAGAGCGCCCCAAACGTCCCGTCGCTGGCTGACGGGGAGGCCGAGGCCCAGGCCCTGGTCGACAAGCTGGCGCCCGACCTCCTGGACGGCGTCGACGTCCAGGCCACCTCGGTCGCGGGCGGCGAGCGGGTCCGGGTGACGGTGACGGGCGAGGTCGAGTCGGTGACCGACTTCCCCGGTTTCGACCTCGACCTATCGGTCAGCGAGTCGTCCGAGTCGGTCCTCGAGACCTTCCGGCCGGGGGAGTGACCGGTCGTGGCGGGACCACCCCGGTCGGACCGCGGCGCGGCCAGCACCGAGTTCGTGCTCATCACCCCGGCACTGATCGCGTTGCTGTTCCTGCTGCTGGCGGCGGGCCGGCTGACCGACGCCAAGAGCGACATCGTCGGCGCGGCCAGCGACGCGGCCCGGGCGGCCTCGGTGCAGCCCACCGCGGGGCAGGCGACCGCGGCCGCTTCGGCGGCCGCCGACGACACCGTGTCGGGCGAGCGTCTGAACTGCTCCGGCGGCGGACCCCGGGTCGACGCCGACTACGAGCCGGCGTTCCAGCGCGGCGCCACCGTCCACGTCACGGTGACCTGCACGGTGAACGTCAGCGACCTGACCTACATCGGCTTCGGCCCGTCGGTGACGCTCACCGAGGAGGCCTGGGAGCCGATCGACGCCCACCGGAGCCAGGCGCCGTGACCCGGCTACGGCGGCCGGGCCGCGCCCGCGACGAGGGGATGATCTCCGCCTTCGTGGTCATCTTCGCCACCGCCCTCGTCGGGGTCACCGCCCTGGTGCTCGACGGCGGCCGGATGCTGGCCGCCCACCGGCAGGCCAACTACGCCGCCGACTCCGCCGCCCGCGCCGGGGCCCAGGCGATCTCCCAGCAGGCCGTCTACGACGGCGCCGACGTCATCCTCGACCCCGTCGTCGCCCACGACAAGGCCTGCGACCTCCTCGACCGGGCCGGCTACCCCTGTGGGGGCGGCACCCGGGTCACGGTGATCGGGAACGAGGTGCAGGTCGAGGTGGAGGGCAGCATCGACATGTCGATGCTCCCGATCGGCAGCCAAACCGTCGGCGGCGAGGGCTCGGCGTGCGTCGTCCGGGGCATCACCGACACGGTGGCCACCTGCTGACGACGTCGCCGTCTGGGTCAGACTCACGGCGGTGAGCCCCCACACCGCCGACCTCTCCCTCGCCCTGCGACTGGCCGACGCGGCCGACGCCGTCACCCTCCGCCATTTCACCGGCGGTGCGGTCGACCACGAGCTGAAGCCCGACGGCAGCCCGGTGTCGGCCGCCGACCTGGCGGTGGAGCGGCGGATCAGCGAGATCCTCGCCGCCGCGCGGCCGGGTGACGGCGTGCTGGGCGAGGAGGTCGGCGCGTCCGGGCCGCCGGCCCGGCGGTGGATCCTCGACGGCATCGACGGCACGGTCCTGTTCGTCGCCGGGCGCCGGGGGTGGGCGACGCAGATCGCCCTGGAGGTGGACGGCGAGGTCGTCCTGGGCGTCACCTCCGGCCCGGCCGACGGCCGCCGCTGGTGGGCCTCCCGGGGCGGCGGGGCCTGGCACCGGCGGACCGCCGGCGGCGCCAGGGCAGAGGCCGGGGCCGAGCGGCTGGCGGTCAGCGGCGCCGACCTGCCCGGCGGCCGGTACACGGCCATCCCGCCCCGGGAGGCGCTCGATCCCGCCCGGGCCCGGATGGTCGACGCGCTCGGGGCCGCCGCCGACCCGGGCGGCCTCTACGTCCCGCCGGCCGAGCACGGCGCGCTGCTCGTGGCCGACGGGCGGGCGGAGGCCTGCCTGCAGGCCAGCGGCGGGCCGTGGGACTTCGCCGCCCTGGCGGTCATCGTCGAAGAGGCCGGCGGCCGGTTCAGCGATCTGGCCGGCCGGCACGACATCTACGGCGGCGGGCCCGCGCTGTTCTCCAACGGGCGCGCCCACCGAGCGGCCCTCGCCGCCCTCTCCGGGTGACGGCCTGGTGGCCGGCCGGTGGCGCGCGATCGGTGCCCGCGGGCGCTACAACGGGGGCATGCATGAGCGTTCGCTGTCGGCCATCGTCCTCGCCGCCGGGCAGGGCACGCGCCTGCGTTCGGCCCGGCCCAAGCCCATCCACATGCTGTGCGGCCGGCCGCTGGTCCGCTACGTCCTCGACGCCCTGGCGGGCTGCGACGCCGCCCGGGCCGTGGTCGTGGTCGGGTTCGGGGCCGACGTCGTGATCAAGACGCTCCAGGACGACCCCGGCCGGGTGCCGCTCGAGTTCGTCGAGCAGCGGGTCCAGAGCGGCACCGGCGACGCCGTGGCCGTCGGCCTCACCGGCCTGCCCGACGAGGACCTCGACGGGATCGACGCCGAGGACGGCGACGTCATGGTGCTGCCTGGCGACACGCCACTCGTCCGGTCCGAGACGCTGACCGCGCTGGCCCTCGAGCACCGGCTGTCGGGCGCCGCGTGCACCCTGCTCACGGCCCGGATGGACGATCCCGATGGCTACGGCCGGGTCGTCCGCGACAAGGACGGCCGGGTCCGCCGCATCGTCGAGCACCGCGACGCCGACGAGGACGAGCGCCGGATCGACGAGGTCAACACCGGCATCTACGTGTTCCGCCGCAGCCTGCTGGCCCCGGCGCTCCGGCGGATCACGCCCGACAACTCCCAGTCCGAGCTGTACGTCACCGACGTGATCGAGGTGCTGGCCGACGCCGGGCACCCGGTCGTCTCGGTGGTGGCCGCCGATCCGGGCGAGACCCACGGGGTCAACGATCGGGCCCAGCTGGCGGTGGCCGAGGCCGAGCTGCGGCGCCGCACCAACTCCCGCTGGATGCTGGAGGGCGTCGGCATCGTCGACCCGGCGGCCACCTACGTCGATGCCACCGTGCGCCTGGCGCCGGATGTCACCCTGTTCCCGGGGACGGTGCTGCGGGGAACCACCTCGGTCGGCGCCGGCAGCGAGATCGGCCCCGGCACCCGCCTGACCGACACCCGCGTGGGCGAGCGCGCCCGGATCACAGAATCTGTCGCGAACCTGTCTGACGTGGGCGACGACGCGGTCGTGGGCCCGTTCGCGGTGCTGGAACCGGGCGCCCGTATCGGTGCCGGGGTCCGGACCGGACCCTTCTACACTGGCTCCGGCTAGGCCAGCGACCACGAGCGGGGAAGGGTCGGTACAGGTCGAGATGGAGCTTGTCACCAAGAAGAAGCTGCACGTCGTCTCCGGCCGGGCCAACCTGCCGCTGGCCGAGGAGATCGCGGCCAACCTCGGGGTCAAGCTGGGCGAGGCCAACCCCACCAACTTCGCCAACGGCGAGATCCACAGCCGCTTCGGCGAGTCGGTCCGGGGCATGGACGTCTTCATCATCCAGAGCCACGGCGCCAACGGCGACATGTCGATCAACGACGCCATCATCGAGCACCTGCAGATGGTCGACGCCGCCCGCCGCGCCTCCGCCAAGCGGATCACCGCGGTCATGCCCTTCTACGGCTACGGCCGCCAGGACCGCAAGGCCGAAGGCCGCGAGCCCATCACCGCCAAGCTGGTGGCCAACATGTTCGCCGTCGCCGGCGCCAACCGGCTGATGTCGGTCGACCTGCACTCGGGGCAGATCCAGGGGTTCTTCGACGGCCCGTTCGACCACCTGGTGGCCATGCCGGTGCTGGTCGACTACCTCCGGCGCAACATGGGCGACGACCTCGTCGTGGTGTCACCCGACGCCGGCCGGGTGAAGGTGGCCGAGCGCTACGCCAACGTCCTCCACGCCGACCTGGCCATCGTCCACAAGCGCCGGGTGAAGGGCGCCAAGAACGCCGTCGAGGCCAAGGAGGTCGTCGGCAACGTGGCCGGCCGCACCTGCGTGCTCATCGACGACATGATCGACACCGGCGGCACCCTGGTGGCCGCCGCCGAGCAGATCGTCGAGCAGGGCGCCCGCCAGGTCTGCGCGGCGGCCACCCACGGCGTGCTGTCGGGCCCGGCCATCGACCGGCTCAAGAACTCGGTCATCGCCAAGGTGGTCGTCACCAACACGTTGCCCCTGCCCACCGAGAAGCAGATCGACAAGATCGAGGTGCTGTCGGTGGCGAAGATCATCGCCGACGCCATCGACGCCGTGTTCGAGGACACGTCGGTGTCGGAGATCTTCGGCGGCGCCAACCTCAGCTGAGTGTGGGTCTGGCGGCCCTGGCGGCTAGCCTCTCACGGCTCACCCACATCCGATGCGCTCCGGCGCGACGTCAGAAGTAGGAGCTCCGATGGCTGACGACATCATCCTGGCGGCCCAGCCCGGCCGCACCACCGGCTCGTCCGCATCCCGCCGCCTCCGGGCCGACGGCAAGGTGCCCGCCGTGCTCTACGGGCGGGGCGCCGAACCCGCCCCCCTCACCGTGGCATGGCGCGACCTGCGGAGCGCGCTGACCACCGACAAGGGCCTCAACGCGCTTCTGACCATCGAGGTCGGCGGCAAGCAGACCAAGGCCATCGTCAAGGAGATCCAGCGCCACCCCGTCCGGCGCGACGTGCTGCACGTCGACTTCCTGTCGGTCGACGTCGACAAGCCGATCACCACCGACGTGCCCATCGTGCTCGAGGGCGAGGCCACCCTCGTCCTCCGCGAGGAGGGCGTCGTCGAGCAGGCCCTCAACGCGATCGTCGTCCACGCCAAGCCCGACGCGATCCCCGGCCACCTGGCCGTCGACGTCAGCGAGCTGGAGATCGGCCACACGATCACCGTGGCCGATCTGGTGCTGCCCCCCGGCGTCACCACCGACGCCGACCCCGAGGAGACCGTCGTCACCGCCAAGCACGCCGCGGTCGAGGAGGAGCCCGAGCCCGTCGAGGGCGAGGAGGGCGAGGAGGCCGCCGAGGGCGAGCGTGCCGAGGGCGAAGCCGCCGAGGGTGGCGAGGCGCCGGCCGCCGACGCCGGCGGCGAGTAGCCGCCACCGCCGATGTCGCTGTTCGGCCGGGGCGGTGCCGCCGCCTCCCGGCGCGGCACCCCCGCGGACCTGCTGGTGGTCGGCCTCGGCAACCCCGGGGCCGAGTACGTGGGATCCCGGCACAACGTCGGCGCCGAGGTCGTCGAGCTGCTGGCCCAGCGGCACGGCGGCGCGCTCACACGGGCCCGGGAGCGGGCGCTGGTCGGCGAGGTCCGCATCGACGACCAGCGGGTGACGCTCGCCTTCCCCCAGACATACGTGAACCTGTCGGGCGAGGCGGTCGCGCGGCTCGTCCGCCGGCACGGTATCACCGACCCCGAGCGGATCGTGATCGTCCACGACGAGCTCGACCTGCCCCTCGGACGGGTCAAGCTCAAGCGGGGCGGGGGCCTGGCGGGCCACAACGGCCTCCGGTCGATCAAGGCCCACCTGCACACTGACGCCTTCCTGCGGGTCCGGATCGGGGTCGGCAAGCCGCGGTCGAAGGAGCAGGGCGCCGACCACGTGCTGCGCCGGGTGCCGAAGGCCGAGCGGGTCGAGCTCGACGTGTCGGTCCACGAGGCGGCCGACGCGGTGGAGCTGATCCTGGCCAAGGGGGTCGATGCGGCGATGAACCAGGTCAACACGGCTCCGGACCGGGACTGACGGGCACGGCGGCGGCCGCCGCCGCCCGGTCGTCCCGGGCCGCCGCCCGGTCGTCCCGGGCCGCCGCCCGCTTGTCGCCGACGTACCACTGGCGGACGATCACCGCCGCGACCACCAGCGTGAACAGCTCGCCGGTGCCCCAGAACAGGCCCGCTGCGGTCCGCTGGTCGGACAGCAGCGGGTAGGCGTCGGGCTCGACCGGCGCCGAGGCCGACAGCAGGGCCAGGCCGATCACCGCGTGGAACGGCACGGCCACCAGCAGGATCAGCAGCCGCGCCCCGAACGGCGGCCGCCCCGGCAGCGGGTCGATCCCGGCCAGCACGGCCAGGAACAGCGTCCCCGACACCACGACGTGGGCGTGGACCAGCAGGTGGACGGCGTCGTTGCGGACCGACAGCCCGAGCAGCGGCGTCAGGTAGATCGCGACGAGCCCGCCGCCGAACAGGGCCCAGGCCACCAGGGGGTGGGCCACGACGTGGGCGGGCCGGCTGCGGACCGCCCGCCGCAGCGTCCGCCGGGTGGCCGGCCGGGCCGACTGCAGCGCCAGCGTCAGCGGCGCGGCCAGCACGACCAGCAGAGGCACGGCCAGGCCGAGCAGCGCGTGCTGCACCATGTGGACCCACAGCCGGGCGTTCTCGTGACGGGCGATGCCCGACTGGGTGGCCACGACCGCCAGCGCCAGCGCCCCCGCCATCGCCGCGGTCCGCCCGGCGGACCAGCGCCGCCCCCGGCCCGCCAGCCGCAGGACGCCCAGGGCGTACAGCCCGCCCGACACCACCACCAGCACGACGGCGGCCGCGTCCAGCTGCCAGCCGAGGGCGAGGTCACCGGCAGACGGTTCGGGCACCACCACGACGGTATCCCCACCGAGTTGACGCACCGTCGGTCATTGCTCTGCTACAACGGCAGGCGTGTCGGTCACCGTCGAGCCGACCCAGCCGCCGCCCCCCTCGCCCTCCCCGCCGACCGGGTCGGCGCCGTCGCCGCTGGGTGTCGGGGTGGTGGTCTGGCTGGCCTCCGAGCTCATGTTCTTCGCCGGGCTGTTCGCGGCCTGGTTCAGCCTGCGGTCGGCCAACGACGTCTGGCCGCCCGAGGACGTCGAGCTGGAGACCGCCCGGACTGCGCTGGCGACCCTGGTCCTCGTCTCGTCCAGCGGCACCATGCACCTGGCGGTCAACGCGGCCAAGCGCGGTGACCGCCTCGGCGCGGCCCGGTGGCTGGGCGTCACCTCGCTGCTGGGCATGATCTTCCTGACCAACCAGGCCCTGGAGTACGCCGAGGCGCCGTTCCAGATCGACTCCCATGCCTACGGCTCGATCTTCTACCTGATGACCGGGTTCCACGGGCTGCACGTCATCGGCGGGCTCGTGTTCATGGGCGCGGTGGTGGCGGTCATCGTCGGGCGGTCCCGGGCGCCGGCCACCGAGACGGTCGAGGTCTGTGCCTACTACTGGCACTTCGTCGACGTGGTCTGGGTGGCGCTGTTCCTCACCATCTACGTGGTCCAGTAGCCGCCCGGATGCCGGCCCGATGACGCCCAGCCGCCTCCGCCGCCTGCTCACGGCCGCCCCTCTGCTCGTGACGGCGGTGGCGACGCCCCTCGTCGTGTCGGGCTGGGCGGGCGCGGCGGGCCAGCCCGGACAGCCGGACGACGAGCTGGTGGCCGAGGGCCGCGAGCTCTACGAGACCGGCTGCATGAGCTGCCACGGCCCGGACGGCCGGGGGGTCGTCGCGCCCGACGGCAGCGTCCGGGGCCCCTCGCTGGAGAACGCGGGCGAGGCCGGTGCCTACTACTACCTGTCGACCGGGCGGATGCCCCTGGCCAACAGCGAGGAGCAGCCGGTCCGCAAGCCGCCGGCCTACGACCCCGAGGAGATCGACGCGCTGGTCGCCTACGTCGGCACGCTGGGCGACGGCCCCCCGATCCCCGAGGTCGACCCGGCCCGGGGTGACCTCGCCGAGGGCGGCGAGATCTACCGGAGCAACTGCCAGGCCTGCCACAGCGCTTCGGGCAGCGGCGGGGCCCTGAGCTACGGGCGCGCCGCACCCCGGCTGTCGGACGCGACCCCCACCCAGGTGGGCGCCGCCGTCCGCGTCGGCCCCGGACAGATGCCGGTGTTCAGCCCCGAGATCATCTCCGAGGACGAGCTGAACAGCCTGGCCCGGTACGTCGAGTACCTCGAGGACCCGGCGGACCCTGGCGGGATCCCGATCGGCCGCACCGGGCCGATCCCGGAGGGGTTCGTGACCTGGCTGGTCGGCGTCCCGGCGCTGCTGGCGCTGACGGCCTGGATCGGCACCCGCAGCCCCATCCGGCCCCGGAGGCGGCATGACTGACGACACCCGGCCGGCCGAGCCGCCGCCCACCGAGGGCACCGTCCGCGCCACCACCGGCGAGGACCAGCTCACCCGCCGGGGCACCCGGGTCGAGCTGACCTCGGCCGCCTGCTTCCTGGCGGCGATGCTGGCCGCGATCGTCCTGGCGGTCGTCTACTGGGAGGGCGGTCAGCCTCAGACCGAGGGCGTGTTGCTGGCGGTGACGCTGGGCGGGATCGGCGTCGGCGTCGTCCTCTGGGCCAAGCACTTCATGCCGGGCGACGAGGTGGCCGAGGAGCGCCACCCTCTCGAGTCGTCAGAGGAGGAGCTCGCCGCGTTCGCCGCCGACTTCGAGGCCGGCGGGTCGAGCCTCCGCAGCCGCCGGCTGCTGGTGGCGACCGCCGGCGGCGCCTGCGCGGCGCTCGGGGTGGCGGTCCTGTTCCCGATCCGGTCGCTCGGTCCGCGGCCCGGCCGGGGCCTGAAGCAGACCCCGTACCGCAACGCGCCGATCCGGGTCGTCACCGAGGACGGCGAGCCGGTCCGCCCCGGCGACCTGGAGGTCGACAGCTTCGTGACCGTGTGGCCCGACCGCCACACCGACGCCGCCGACGCCTCGACCCTGCTCATCCACTACCGGGAGGACCAGGGCTTCGAGCCCCGTCCGGGCCGGGAGGACTGGACGGTCGGCGACATCGTCGCCTACTCCAAGCTCTGCACCCACGTGGGCTGCCCGGTCGGCCTCTACCAGTCCGAGCTGGGCCTCCTGCTGTGCCCGTGCCACCAGTCGACCTTCGACGTGATGGAGGGGGCGCGGCCGGTGTTCGGGCCCGCCGCCCGATCCCTGCCCCAGCTCCCGCTCGACCTCGACGACGAGGGCTTCATCATCGCCACCGGCGACTTCTCGTCGCCGGTCGGGCCCGGCTTCTGGGACCGGGGACGATGAGCGAGCGAACCAGGCGCCGGCGCGGCCCCGAGCGCCTGCTGACCCATCGGCTGGCCCGGTGGATCGACAGCAGGCTCGGCACGGCCAACTTCGCCCGCACCGCGCTCAACAAGGTGTTCCCCGACCACTGGTCGTTCATGCTCGGCGAGCTGGGGCTCTACTGCTTCGTCGTCTTGCTGCTGACCGGCGTCTACCTCACCTTCTTCTTCGAGCCGAGCCAGAGCGTCGTCGTCTACGACGGCAGCTACGCGCCGCTGCGGGGCGTCGAGATGACCGCCGCCTACCGGTCGGCGCTGGAGCTCAGCTTCGACGTCCGGGCGGGGCTGGTGATGCGGCAGATCCACCACTGGGCCGCGCTGCTGTTCCTGGCCTCGATCGCGATCCACCTGGCGCGGGTGTTCTTCACCGGGGCCTTCCGCCGGCCCCGCGAGGTGAACTGGATCGTCGGGTGCACGCTGCTGATCCTGGCGCTGCTCAACGGCCTGTTCGGCTACTCGCTGCTCGACGACCAGCTGTCGGGGACGGGCCTGCGGATCGTCTACTCGATCACCCTGTCGATCCCGCTGGTGGGGACCTGGCTGGCGTCGCTGCTGTTCGGCGGGGAGTTCCCGGGGCCCGACATCATCTCCCGCCTCTACGTCATCCACATCCTGCTGGTGCCGGCGGCGATCGTCGTCCTGCTCACTGCCCACCTGGCGATCCTCGTGCGCCAGAAGCACACACATTTCCCCGGCCCGGGCCGCCGCAACGACAACGTGGTGGGCGAGCGCCTGTGGCCGACCTACGCGGCCAAGGCGCTGGGCCTGTTCTTCCTGACCTCGGCGGTGCTGGCGTTCCTGGGCGGGGTGTTCCAGATCAACCCCATCTGGATCTATGGCCCGTTCGACCCCTCCGAGGTGTCGGCCGCCAGCCAGCCCGACTGGTACATGGGCTGGCTCGACGGCGCGCTCCGGATCATGCCCGGGTGGGAGATCCGAGCCTTCGGCTTCGAGATCCCGAACCCGTTCTTTCCCGGCGTTCTGCTGGCCGGCTTGACGTTCGCCCTGCTCTACGCCTGGCCGTTCCTGGAGGCGCGGGTCACCCGCGACTACGCCGAGCACCACCTCCTCGACCGCCCCCGGCAGCGGCCGGTCCGCACCGCGCTCGGTGCCGCCACCATCACCTTCTACACGGTGTGCTTCCTGGGCGGGGCGGCCGACGTGATGGCGGCCACGTTCGGCCTGTCGGTCAACGCCATCCTGTGGACGTTCCGGTTCCTGGTCCTGGGGCTTCCGCCGATCGTCGGCTGGCTGGTCCACCGGTTGTGCCGGGAGCTGGCGGCCCGCGACGGGGTGCCCATCGCGTCGCCGGTCACCGTCCGTGAGATCCCCCGACGCCTGCGCCGAGGCGAGGCGCCGGCCGAGGAGCGGGCCGAGGAGCGGGCGGAGGCGTAACGCGCCGTTCATGCCCCTGGCGGGGGACCGGTCGCTATTCGGGGCGATCTGGGCGAAACTCTACGGGCATGAGGGTCCACCCTCCGCGCGCAGCCGTGCTCCCTCTCGCCGCGCTGGCGGTCGCCGCGGGCGTGGCCGCGTGCGGGTCGTCGGGCTACCAGTACGTCGAGAACGACGAGCTCGGCGTCTACGCCAAGGTCCCCGACGACTGGACCGTGTACGACGAGGACGCCCTGTTCCCCGACGACTCGGAGCTGGAGCGGGCGCAGCGCCTCTCGAACAGCTGGATCCGCCGGTTCGACGCCAGCGACGAGCCGAGCGTCGACCACGCGACCAGCCCGGACGCGGCCGCGCCGACCGGCCGGATCGAGGTGTTCCGCCTCAGCGCCGACGGCCGCAACCAGATCAACCTGAGCCAGCTCCGCGGCATCGCGGTGGGCAACCCCCAGGCCGATCCCCTGGTCGTGGCCACGCAGGACCCGAGCGTCACGGTCGTCATCGACGAGCCCGTCACGTTCGACGGCGGCTACCACGGCGTGCACACCGTGTTCAGGGTCGACCCGAGCGCGGCCGCGGCCCCCGAGACGGGGATGCCGGCCGATCCGTCGGCCGACCGGCCGCCCTTCGTGGTCGACCAGACCACCCTGCTGGACGCCACCAGCTCGCGGGCCTACATCTTCCAGGTCTCGTGCTCCGAGGAGTGCTACGTCAACACCCACAAGGACGCGATCGCGGACATCGTCGACTCGTGGACGATCCAGGAGGTCCGGTAAGTGACGACGCCGCCGACGCCCCCCGACCTCGCAGACCCCAAGGGCCTGCCCGCCCCCGACACAGTCGGTGCGGGCTCCGGCCGGGACCGGCCCACCCGCAAGCCTCTGCCGATGTGGGACCGGGTCAAGTTCCTGGTGCTGTTCTTCCTGCTGTTCTGGTTCTTCGTGTGGTCGGAGTACGCCGACCCCAACCCGTTCAACACGGTCGGCGACGCGATCCGGGACACCTGGAACAGCAAGTGGCTGCTGCTCCTGCTGGCCGCCGCCGAGCTGACCCGGCAGCTCCACTACCTGGTGGCCGAGCGGTCGCCCCGCTACCACGTCTTCTGGTCCGAGAAGGTGTTCGGCCGGTTCGAGCGCCGCACCGGCCGGATGAACGACTGGACCCGCTACCGGCTCGCCCGGGCGGTCAAGGTGCTGATCGCGATCATCGTGCTGGCCATCGTGCTCGGCACGATCTACGACGTCTCGCCCCCGACCGCGCTCGTCGAGCTGCCGTCCCGGGTGTGGGAGTGGCTGCCGACCGTCCTGCAGTTCGTCCTGCTCATGACGTTCGCGGTGGGCCAGTTCGTCGCGATCTTCTGGTTCCTGTCCCGGGGCGGCGTCGACACCTACATGCCCGACGAGATCAAGACCCGGTTCTCCGACGTGTGGGGCCAGGACGCCGTGCTCGACCGGGTCAAGGAGAACATGGTCTTCCTCGACCGGCCGGAGGCCATCGAGGAGAAGGGCGGCTACGTCCCCTCCGGCATCCTGCTGTGGGGCCCACCCGGCACCGGCAAGACGCTCATGGCCGAGGCCGTGGCCGGCGAGACCGGGCGGCCGTTCGTGTTCGTGGACCCGGGCGCGTTCATCAACATGTTCATGGGGGTCGGCGTCCTGAAGGTGAAGGGGCTGTTCCGCAAGCTGCGGAAGCTGGCGCTCCGCTACGGCGGCGTCATCGTCTTCTTCGACGAGGCCGACTCCCTGGGCAACCGGGGCTCGCAGGCCCCCGGGCCGCTCGGCGGCCAGGTTGCCCGCCCGGCGGCGTCGACCCCGTGGTCCGACGACGCCTCCGACCACCTGCGCTGGCTGTCGCCGGCCGCCCAGTCGGCCGTGCTGTCGGCGTCGGCCGCCCCGTCCTCGCTCGACGGCTCGCCGCCCCGGACCGTCGACCGGATCATCATGGGCGGCATGGGCGGCGGGGGCATGGGCACCCTGCAGGCCCTGCTGTCCGAGCTCTCGGGCCTGAAGAAGCCCCGCGGGATCATCAACCGCTTCGGCCGGCGCCTGCTGGGCATGCAGCCCAAGCCGCCGCCGAAGTACCGCATCCTCGTGATGATGGCCACGAACATGCCGGGCGCCCTCGACGAGGCGCTGCTCCGGCCCGGCCGCATCGACCGGATGTACAAGGTCGGCTACCCGTCCAAGGAGGGCCGGGTCCGCACCTACGAGGGCTACCTGGCCAAGGTGGCCCACGAGCTGACCCCCGACGAGGTCGACAAGCTCGCCGTCATCACCCCCTACGCCACCGGCGCCACGATCAAGGACCTGGTCAACGAGGCGCTCATCAACGCGATCCGCGACGGGCGGGACGTCATCGGCTGGAACGACATCATCACGGCCAAGCACCTCAAGGAGCTGGGGCCGCCCGAGGATGTCGAGTACATCGAGCGCGAGCGCCACGCCATCGCCGTCCACGAGGCCTGCCACGCGGTGGCCGCCTACCGCACCCGCAAGCACCTGTCGATAGACCTGGCCACGATCGAGAAGGGCGGCACCTACCTGGGCATGGTCCGCAGCGTGAAGCCCGAGGACCAGTTCACCCGGTGGCGGTCCGAGTACGAGGCCGACATCATGGTCTCCCTGGCCTCGCTGGCGGGCGAGCGGCTGTTCTTCGGCGGCGACAACTCGTCCGGGGTGTCGGGCGACCTGGAGTCGGCGACGACGGTGGCCACGCTGATGGAGGGCTACTGGGGCATGGGCCGCACCGTCGCCTCCCACGGCGTCACCCACAAGGTCGGCATCGGCGGCGGCGGCCGCCCCGGCGGGGGCGACGACGACGACCAGCGCGACCTGCTCAAGGGCAACCTGGGCGAGCGGATCGAGGAGAACCTCGCCGGCCTGCTGGAGCGGACCGAGGCGCTGCTGGTCGAGAACCGGGCCGAGGTCCTGCGTATGGCCCACGCCCTCGAGGTCCACAAGACGATCGCCGGGGAGGACGTCGTCGCCGTCATCGACGGCCGGCCCGGCCCGCTGGTCGACGGCTCGGCGTATGTCGACGACGCGTTCGTGGCGGCGATGGAGGAGTTCCACGCCGCGGTCGTCAGCGCCCACGCCGACCACGAGCAGGTGCCCCTCCCGCTGCCCCGGGCGGGCGAGCCGCCCGAGGACGCCGAACCGGGCGCGGAGCCGGTGCCCCGCGCCGCCGCGGTGCTGGTCGCCGATCCGCCGGCCGACGACACGTCCGCCGGCGACGGTGGTGCGGCCGCGGGCGGCAACGGCTCGGGCGACGACTCCGGCGGCGGCTCGGGCGACGAGTCCGGCAACGGCAGCGCCGGCGACGACGGCTAGGGCCGGCCGGCCGCCGGCCCGGCCTACACCTCGATCGTGCGGTGCCCCGCCGGGTCGGCGTCGCGCCCGACGTGCAGGCGGACCGCGCCGCCGTGGGCGGCCATCGTCCGGGCGAGGTCGTCCGGCGCCAGCTCGAACCGGACGTTCGCCATCTCGCCCGGGGGCACGGTCACCCGGCGGAAGGCCCGCAGCGTCCGCAGCGGCCGGGGGTCCGAGCCCAGCGCCTCGTCCAGGTACAGCTGCACCACCTCGTCGCCCGGCAGCGTGCCGGTGTTCACCACCGGGACGGTGAGGGTCACCGTCCCGTCGTAGCCCCGCCGGGCCATCAGCCGCCCGTGCTCGAAGGTCGTATAGGTCAGGCCGAACCCGAACGGGAACGCCGGCATCCGGCCCGTCGCTTGCATCAGCCGGTAGCCGTGCAGCGGCCCGTAGCGGACGGTCCGGCGGCCCCCGCCGACACCCGGCAGCGGCGGCGCCTGCTCGGCCGCCTGTGGCCAGGTGCAGGGCAGCCGCCCCCCCGGGTTGACCTCGCCGAACAGCACCCGGGCCACCGCGTGGCCGCCCTCCATGCCCGGGTACCAGGCCATGAGCATCGCCCCGACCTGGCGCCGCCACGACTCGGTCACCAGCGCGCTCCCGCCGACCAGCACCACGACCGTCCGCGGGTTGGCGGCCGCCACTGTGCGGACGAGGGCCTCGTCCTCCGGGCGGAGGGTCAGCCGCTCCCGGTCGCCGCCCTGGCGGGGCAGCCTCTCGCCCTCGTCGCGGTGGGTCGTGCCGACGACCACCACGGCCACGTCGGCGCCCAGCGCGGCCAGCCCCGCGGCCTGGAGGTCGTCACCCCGGTGGTGGGTCACGTCGACGACGTGGCGCTCGCCCGCCGCGGCCAGCCCCTGGGCGATCGTCACCACCGACGGCGGCCGGACCTGGCTCGACCCCCGGTCGCCGGTGACCGGCACCTGCGCCAGCCGTCCGAACAGGGCCAGCGACTGCACGTCGTCGGGGTCGAGCGGAAGGGTGGGGCGGCCGGCCGCGGGACCGCTGCGGACCTCCTCGTTGCGGAGCAGCACGATCGACCGCTCGGCGACCTCCCGGGCCAGGGCCCGATGGGCCTCGCCGGCCACCGCGTCGGGCCGGTAGCGGCCGGGCTCGCCGCCCCGGGCCGCGAACCGGACCTGCTGGCGGAGCAGCCGGAGGGCTGCGTCGTCGACCCGCTCCTCGCGGACCCGTCGCCGGCGGACCAGCCGGTCGAGCCGGCGGAACCGCCACCGGAAGGGCATCTCCAGGTCGAGCCCGGCCTCCAGCGCGCGGGCCGACCGGATGCCCAGCACGAAGTCGCTCATGACGAACCCGTCGAAGCCCCACTCCTCCTTCAGCACCTCCGTGAGCAGGTGGCGGTGGTGGCCGCACCGCTCGCCGTTGACCCGGTTGTAGGCGCTCATCACCGCGGCCGCCCCGGCGTCGACGCAGCGCCGGAAGTGGGGCAGGTAGAGGTCGCGCAGGTCGTCCTCGTCCACCTGCACGTCGAGGCTGAGCCGGTGGTCCTCCAGCGAGTTGCAGGCGAAGTGCTTCACGCAGGCCATCACGTGGCGCTGGGCGCCGCCGATCAGCGCCGCGCCCATCTCGCCGAGCAGATGGGGGTCCTCGCCGAAGGTCTCCTGGGCCCGGCCCCAGGCGGGGTGGCGCAGCAGGTTGACGCAGACGCCGGCGAACAGGTTGGCGCCGAGCGCCCGGCACTCGACGCCGATCGCGTCGCCCACCCGAGCCTCGAGGTCGGGGTCGAAGGTGGCGGCCCGGGCCATGGCGACGGGGAACTCGGTGGCGTGCCCGACGACCACGCCCCGCGGCCCGTCGGCGAAGCGGACGCCCGGGATGCCCAGGCGGGGGATCTCCCCGGCGACGTACGGCGTCCGGTTGTACCCCCGGGCCATCTCCACCAGGCCCCGGAGCAGGGGGCCATCGCCGGACAGCAGGTGGAGCCGCTCGTGCAGGCTCAGCCCGTCCAGCAGCGCCCGGGCCCGGGCCTCGACCGCGGCCGGGTCGTCGGGGTCGGGAGGCGCGTCGCCGGCGACGTGGCCCCAGACGTCCGGCGGGGCCGGCGCCGGACGGCGTTCCGCGGCCATCGCCACCAGGACCGGGTCGGCCACCAGGGCCTCGATGTCGTCGGCGGGCACTGCGGGAGGGATGCCAGGTTCCGCGGGCACGGAGCGAGGGTAGACCCCGGTTCCCTACACTCCGGCCCGTGCCGACCGACGAGGAGGGGCCAGCCGGCCGCGCCGGGCCGACCAACGTCGTCGTGGTCCTGCTCGACTCCCTCAACCGCCACATGCTCGGCTGCTACGGCGGCACCGAGTTCGCCACCCCGAACCTCGACCGGTTCGCCGCCGAGCGGGCCACCCGGTTCACCCGCCACGTCACGGGCTCCCTGCCGTGCATCCCGGCCCGCCACGACATCCTCTGCGGCGCCCTCGACTTCCTGTGGCGGCCCTGGGGCTCGGTCGAGGTGTGGGAGCGGCCGATCACGGCCGACCTGCGGGCCGCCGGCGTCACGACCATGCTGGTGAGCGACCATCCCCACCTGTTCGAGACCGGCGGCGAGAACTACCACACCGACTTCTCCGGCTGGGACTACGTGCGGGGCCACGAGGGCGACCCGTGGCGCACCCACGTCGACACCTCATGGGTCGGGACCCCCGCCCCGCCGGCCCTGGACGGGGGCTGGTTCTGGCGCCGGACCGCGGGTGACGACGTGGTCGTCGACCGGGCCTACGACCGGACCCGCACCTTCTTCCGGGCCGAGGGCGACTACCCCGGCCCCCGGACGATGACCGCCGCCGCCGACTGGATCCGGCGGGCCGCCCCCCACCACGACCGGTGGCTGCTGATCGTCGACGAATTCGACCCCCACGAGCCGTTCGACGTGCCCGCCCCCTGGCTGGGCCGCTACGACGACGAGCCGTGGGACGGCGATCGCATCATCTGGCCGCCCTATGTGGTCGGCGGCGTGTCCCGGGGCGTCCTCGACCCGGCGGAGGCCCGGCACATCCGGGCCGCCTACGGGGCCAAGCTGTCGATGATCGACCACTGGTTCGGCGAGGTCGTGTCCGCCCTCGACGACGGCGGCCGGTGGGACGACACCGCCGTGGTCGTGTGCACCGACCACGGCCACTACCTGGGCGACGTCCGCGGCGGGCGCGACATCTGGGGCAAGCCCGGGGTCCCCCAGTTCGAGCCACTGGGGCACGTGCCGCTGCTGGTCCACTGGCCCGGGGTCCACGGCGGCGGGGTCTGCGACGCGCTGACCACCAGCGTCGACCTCCACGCCACCCTGGCCGACGTGTTCGGGGTGGCGCCCGTCCATCGGACCCACGGCGTGTCGCTCCGGCCCCTGCTCGACGACCCGTCCTCGCCCGGGACCGGTCGGGAGTGGGCGATCGGCGGAGTGTGGGGCAACTGGGTGCAGGTCACCGACGGCCACCGCAAGTACGCCCGGGCCCCGGTGGAGGGCAACCGCCCGCTGGCCGTCTGGTCCAACCGCTGGTCGACGATGCCGCTGCCGACGACCGGCATCACCGCGATGCCGCCTCCCGACGCCCGGGCCGTCCTCGCGTGCATGCCCGGGTCGAGCGTGCCGGTGATCCGCCAGCCGTACGGCCGCGGCGACCCGCTGCCGTTCTGGGCCATGACGCGCCGGGGCCACCACCACCTCTACGACGTGGACGTCGACCCCGACGAGGCCGAGAACCGGGCCGACGAGCCCCGGGCGGCGAAGGAGATGCTCGACCTGCTCCACACGGCGCTGGAGTCGGTCGAGGCCCCGCCCGAGCAGTACGAGCGGCTGGGCCTGGGCTGAGCTCGGTCAGCCCGCCGGTGCCGGCTGCGGGCCCCGGAGGAGCCGGCCGGGGTGCTCGCCGGTGGCGGCGTCGTCCTCCCGGACCACGACGCCCCGCTTCACGGTCGCCCGGTAACCCCGGGCCCGCTGGACGATCCGGCGCCCGCCCGCCGGCAGGTCGTAGACCATCTCGGGGGCGTCGAGGGACAGCCGCTCGGCGTCGACGACATTGAGGTCGGCCAGGTAGCCGGGCGCCACCAGGCCCCGGTCGTCGAAGCCGTAGAGGGCGGCGGTGCCCCGGGTCTGGGCGTGGACGGCCTGCTCCAGCGTCAGCCGCTCGCCCCGGCTCCGGTCGCGCACCCAGTGGGTGAGCATGTAGGTGGGCAGCGAGGCGTCGCACAGCAGGCCGCAGTGGGCGCCGCCGTCGCCCAGGCCGAGCACGGTGCCGGGGTGGACGAGCATCTCGTGCAGCGCCCCGAAGTCGCCGTGGGCGTAGCCGAGGATGGGGATGTACAGCAGCCCCCGCCCGTCGCCCGCGGTCATGAGGTCGTAGGTGACCTCCTCCGGGGTCCGGCCCTCCCGGGCGGCGACGGCCTTGATGCTGGCCTCCGGGGCGGGCTCGTACTCCGGCGGGTCGCCGAGCGGGAAGAGCTTGTGGAACGACGAGGTGAGGAAGGCCGCGATCCCGTCGAGCTGCGGCTGCTCCGCCAGCATGGCGGCACGGACCTCGGGCTCGCGCAGCCGCGCCAGCCGCTCCTCGGGGGAGAGGCCTGTCAGCGTCTGCCACGTGGGGTGGAACATGAACGGGTGGGCGGTCGACTCCCATCCGAACAGCACGCAGGCGGGCCGCCCGGCGACCTGGGGCACGATCCGGGCGCCGGCCGCGGTGGCCTCGTCGGCGAGGGCGACCAGCCGCCGCCAGTGCTCGGGCCGGAGGTCGTCCTGCAAGCAGTTGAAGGTGACCGGCCGGCCCGTCTCGCGGGCGATCGTGGCCATCCAGGCGAACTCGGCTTCGGGGTCGAACATGTCGCTGGCCAGCTCGAACACCCCGGCGCCGGCGTCGCCGAGGGCCCTGCCGATGCCGATCAGCTCGTCGGCGCTGGCCGTGGTGCCGGCGGCCAGCTCGCCGTCCTTGGCCCGGTGCAGCAGCGTCCGGGTGGTGGAGAAGCCGACGGCGCCGGCCTCGACCGCCTCCCGGACGAGCTTGGCCATGAGGGCGATCTCGTCGGGGGTGGCCTCGGCGTTGGCGCCGCCGCGGTCGCCCATGACGTAGGACCGCACCGCGCCGTGGGGCACCAGCGCGCTGACGTCCATGACCCGGGGCATCCGGTCGAGCTCGTCGAGGTACTCGGGGAACGTCTCCCAATTCCAGGTCATGCCCTCGGCCAGCGCGGTGCCGGGGATGTCCTCGACGCCCTCCATGAGCTGGATGAGCCACTCCCGCCGGGCCGGGTCGGCGGGGGCGAAGCCGACGCCGCAGTTGCCCATGACGATGGTGGTGACGCCGTGCCAGCTGCTGGGGGTCATGTCGGGGTCCCAGGTGGCCTGGCCGTCGTAGTGGGTGTGGATGTCGACGAAGCCGGGCGTCACGACGTGGCCGGCGGCGTCGATCTCCCGGCGACCGACGCCGTCGACCCGCCCCACGGCGGTGATGCGCTCGCCGTCCACGGCCACGTCGGCGGGCCGGGCCGGGTCGCCGGACCCGTCGACCAGGCTGCCGTTGCGGATGACCAGATCGTGCATGCCGTCCCCCTCGTCGCGCCGGCCATGCCGGTCATGCCGGCCACGATCAGCCAACACCAATCTTGACCGGCGGGTCAAGGCACGCCCGGCGTCTGGCCCGCCGTCTCCGCTCGTCGTCGGCCTGCGCCGCCCGAAACTGTCACACCCCCTCCGTAGGGTCCGCGGGCATGGAGCTGTGGTCCCCACCCCGAGACGAGCCCCACCTGTTCGAGTGGTGGCGCCCCCTCGTCCAGGCGTCCCGCCTGGCCCGGGCCGAGCGCTTCCCGTGGCCCGTGCACGTCGACGAGTTCCGGCTGGCCGGACGGGTCGTGCGCGGCGACCGGCCCGACGTGTGGATCTACGAGCACCACGCCAACGGCGGGTCCCTTTGCGTCGACGATCGGGGCCGCACCTACCGGTTCGTGGCCACGCCCAACGGCCCGTCGCCCGGCCAGTTCCGCCGGTGCGCGCTGCGGGCGGCGCTCTGGCGGGCCGGGCTGCCCGAGGTTGTCGAGCCGGTCGCCTACGGGCGCCCGGTGACGGGACCTCCGGCGGCCCGGCCGGCCCACGACGAGTGCGACGAGGTCCTCGACGAGGACGACCTCCCGGACCCCGGCGGCCGACCGGTTCTGGTCCGGCGGCGGCACCTAGCCCTGGTGGCGGGGTCGGCGTGATGTGCCGCCCCCCGCCCTGCTGGCGGACAGGACGGGAGGCGACAGTCACAGTGTGCTAACTGCCGAGGTGATCCGCAGGAATATGGCCCATCTTCCCCGCCTGGAAGTCCTCGACGGCCTGGGCAAGCTCGGCCCGGGTGTTCATGACGAACGGCCCGTACTGGGCGACCGGCTCGCGGATGGGGCGGCCGCCGAGCAGCAGCACCTCCAGGTTGGGGGTGTGGCGGTCCTGGTCGGGGTCGGCCGCCAGCGTGAGGTGGCCGCCGGGGCCGAACGCGGCGAGCTGGCCGGTGTGCACGGGCTGGCCGGCCGACCCGACGGTGCCCCGCCCGGCCAGCACGTACGCCAGCGCGTTGTAGTCGGGCTCCCAGGGCACGACCAACCGGGCGCCGGGGGCGACGGTGGCGTGGACGTAGGTGATCGGGGTGTGGGTCACGCCGGGGCCCTCGTAGCCGTCGAGGGTGCCGGCGATCAGGCGCAGCACGGCCCCGCCGTCGGGCGAGCGCACCAGCTTCACCTGGCCGCCCCGGATGTCCTGGTAGCGGGGGTCGACGAACTTGTCGGCGGCGGGCAGGTTCACCCACAGCTGCACGCCGTGGAACAGGCCGCCACTGGCCACGAGGTCGTCCGGCGGGCGCTCGATGTGGAGCAGGCCCGAGCCGGCGGTCATCCACTGGGTGTCGCCGTCGGTGATCAGGCCGCCTCCGCCGGTGGAGTCGTGGTGCTGGAAGGTGCCGTCGATCATGTAGGTGACGGTCTCGAAGCCCCGGTGGGGGTGCCACGGCGTGCCCTTGGGCTCGCCGGGGGCGTACTCGACCTCGCCCATCTGGTCCATGTGGATGAACGGGTCGAGGAGGTGCTGGGGCACGCCGGCGAAGGCGCGGCGGACGGGGAAACCCTCGCCCTCGAAGCCCGAGGGGGCCGTGGTCACCGACACGACGCGCCGCTCGGGCGAGGTCTCGGCGTTCGGCTCGGTCACGACGGGCAGGGTGAGGGGATCGGCAACGGTGATGGCGGGCATCTGGGATACCTCCTGATCTGCCCGGAAGAACAAATTGTACGCGCAACTATTCCGGTGAAGGTCACCGGACCGGGGCGGGGGCTCAGTCGCGGCGACGGGTCTGGCGGACGAAGCCGGCGATCCCGATCGCCATCAGGATCACCCCCGGCACGATCACCCACAGCCCCAGAACCAGGCCGTTGGCCAGCGTCGCCGCCCCCAGGCCGATGGCGAACGGCCACGCGCTGGCGTGGGGCAGGTAGTGGGAGGCCGGCTCGACGGCGGCGGCGCTGTGGCCGGCAGCCCGGACGGCTCCGGCCCCGCCCGCGTCGGGGCCCGGCGCGGGGCCCGGGGCGCCGGAGCTGGGCAGGGCCTGGCCGGCGGCGGCGGCCTCCTCGGCGGCGGTTGACGCCCGGGCCAGAGCCTCGGGCTCGTGGCCGCCCTCGCCCGCCGCCTCCAGCTCCCGCTGCTTCAGCCACAGGAACGAACCCACCCACAGCGCCAGCACGGACGAGACGATCAGCATGACCGTCCCGCCCCACTCGTAGGCCGTGCCGGTGTAGATGGCGGCGATCACCGCCACGAAGACGCCGATCGACAGGAACACCCGCCACGGAACGTTGCGGTCCTCGACGGGCGGTCGCAGCTCGTGGCCCCGCGGCCCCTCGGTCCCGGGGACCGGGCGCTCGCTCACGTCGGCCCCGCCCCGGGCGGCGGCCCGTCCTCCGTGCCGGTGCCGGTGCCGGTGCTCGTGGCGGTGCCCGCGGCGCCCGTGGCAGTGCCGGTGGCTAGCGCCGGCTCGCCGTGGCGGAGGTCCCAGACGGGGCGGGCCGAGCGGATCGGGGGCAGCGGCCGGTCGAAGTTCTCCGGCGGAGGCGGCGACAGCGTCGCCCACTCCAGCGTCTGCCCGCCCCACGGGTCACGGCCGGCCGGGGTGCCGAGCCGGCCCCGCAGGGTCTGGACGGCGTTCCACAGGAACGGCAGGGTCGACGCGCCGAGCAGGAACGCCCCGATGGACGAGAGCTGGTTCAGGCCGGTGAACCCGTCGTCGTCGAAGTAGTTCGCCACCCGGCGGGGCATGCCCTCCAGGCCCAGGATGTGCTGTACGAAGAACGTCAGGTGGAAGCCGACCAGCGTCATCCAGAACTGCACCTTGCCCCACCGCTCGTCGAGGCACCTCCCGGTGACCTTGGGCCACCAGTAGAAGATCCCCGCGTACAGCGCGAAGACCGACCCCCCGAACAGCACGTAGTGCATGTGGGCGACCACGAAGTAGCTGTCGTGCACCTGGAAGTCGATCGGCGCCGACGCCAACATGACGCCCGAGATGCCGCCCATGAGGAAGGTGAACAGGAACCCGAGCGCGAACAGCATCGCGGTGGGGAACACCAGGCTCCCGCCCCAGAGGGTGCCGATCCAGTTGAAGAACTTCACGCCCGTGGGCACGGCGATCAGCATCGAGAACCCGGTGAAGAACGCCAGGAGCACGGCGCCGGTGAGGAACATGTGGTGGGCCCACACGCCCACCGACAGGGCGGCGATGGCGATCGTGGCGAAGACGAGGCCCCCGTACCCGAACACCGGTCGGCGTGCGAACACGGGCAGCACATCGGTGATCACGCCGAAGTAGGGCAGGACCAGGATGTAGACCTCCGGGTGCCCGAAGAACCAGAACAGGTGCTGCCACAGGATCGGCGACCCGCCGGCCGCCGCGTCGAAGATGTGGGCGTCGAACTGGCGGTCCGCGAACAGCATCGCCGCGGCGGCCGACAGGACCGGGAAGGCGATGAGCACCAGCACGCTCGTCACCAGCATGTTCCAGGTGAAGATCGGCATCCGGAACATCCGCATGCCGGGCGCGCGCATCGCCACCACCGTCGTCACGATGTTGACCCCGGTGAGGATGCCCGACAGCCCGGTGAGGGCCACGGCCACGATCCACAGGTCGTTGCCGATGCCCGGCGACCGGATCACGTCCGCCAGCGGGGTGTACCCCGTCCAGCCGAAGTCGGCGGCCCCGTCGGCGGTGAGGAAGCCGGTCAGCATCGTGACGCCGCCGAACAGGTAGAACCAGTACGACAAGGCGTTCAACCGCGGGAACGCCATGTCGCGGGCGCCGATCTGCAGCGGCACGACGTAGTTCGCCAGCCCGAACGCGAACGGCCCCAGGAACAGGAACAACATGATGCTCCCGTGCATCGTGAACATCTCGTTGTACCGGCCCTGCGAGACCACCTGCCGGCCCGGTTCGATCAGCTCCGTCCGGATCACCATCGCCAGCGCCCCACCCACCAGGTAGAACGCGTACGCGGTCACCATGTACGAGATGCCGATCCGCTTGTGGTCGGTGGAGGTCAGGAAGGCCAGCAGCCCGCCGGCGGGCTGGGGCTGCGGCTCCGGCGGCTC
>JBKPHT010000300.1:0-10180 GCA_046730015.1 Actinomycetota bacterium | reverse complement strand
GTCGGGACGAAGATGAACCGGGCTACGGGGTAGCTGGGATCGGTCAGCCCGCCGGAGGCGTCGGTCTGACCGGTCCGGATGGGGCCGCCGCAGTTGCTGGAGCTGGCCGGTTCCACCGGCACACCCTGGCACCAGCCGACGGTCCCGAGAGCGGGGAACCCTGCCATCGTGACGGTTACGGTCTGGCCGTCGACGAGCCCGGTGTTCGGGGTCACGGTGACCGAGCCGGTCCCCTCCGCGGTCGGCACGGGCCCGCTCCAGGATCGGTCGCCGCGGCAGGTTAGGGACGTCGGGCCGACGAGGGCGTAGCCGCTGTCGGCCGTAAAGGTGGCGACCGAGCCCACGGCGTAGCCGTTCGACAGGGTGAAGCTCGTGTGGGGGGCGGCCACGAGGGTGGGGCACTCGGGAAGGCCGCCGCGCAGCTGAACCGTCCGCTCCTCGAAGTCAAAGGCGCACTGGAGCGGACCGCAGCTGACCGCGAAGGTGACCGTCATCGCCTTGCCGCCGGCGAATTTGCCGCCCTGCGGGAAGATGTCGGCCGACCAGGATCGGGTGGTTCCGTCGCAGGTGAGGCTGTCGAAGAACGCGCCAGACCCGCTGACGGTGAACCGTCCGAAGTCCTGCGTTGCCCCGACGAACACGCTGATGGAGTCGGCGCTGGTGCACGTGTAGGTGCCGGTGATGGTGGCGACCCCGGTACGGGCGTCGACGCCGCCGAACCGGTCGACGGTGATGTCGAGCGTCGCCGGCGGGGGCCCCGGGTTGAACGAGATGCGGAGTGTCCCGCCGTTGCCGCCCCCGTCGAACTGAGGGTCGACGGCCAGCACGTAGTAGGTGGTGCCAGCGGCAGCGAAGAACGTGGCCGTGCCCAGCCCGCACGCGACGAGGCCGAGGTCGCCCGGTGTGCCGACCCCGACGAGGACCCCAGCGCTGTAGCTGGACTGCGAGACGTCGACGACGACGCCGGTGTCGGCGGCGGTGGTGAACGCGTACCACACGCTGGCGTCGGTCGGGAAACCGCCACACGAAACGCTCAGTTGGGCGTCGTCGGCGTCGGTGGTGGCCTCTGTGGTATCGAGCTCCTCGGTGAACCCAATCGTGGCGGGTGTCGCACCGGCGAATGTGTCGTTGCTCGGGGGCGCCGCAGCCGCGGTTTGAGCCTGCAGCGTCAGCAAGAGCGGAGCTACCAGCAGAGCGATTACGAAGCGTGCAAGCCTCATGGGCCCCCCTTCCGGGGCGACGCCCTATCGACCCGGGCTACCCACCGGCGCCCGGACACATAACAACGTCGCGCAGAGCGTCGTGGATGCCAAGACGGAATGCCGCAGGCGTAGATCGCCCGGGCCCTTCCCCGGGATGCCACAGTCGCATTCTGCTCGCTGTGCCCGCGGCCAGGTTCCTCTATCTCCATCGAGATGGAGATCGTGCCCTTGTTCCAAGGCCGGTTGCTCCCACGGTTGCTCCCGATTGCATCGGTACCAGTAGAGCTAACGAATCCCACCCTCGGATCACGAGCGACTTGTCCGAGCGGCTACCGACTTGGTGTCCGTTCCTTCTCGATGATGTCCATGCAGAGCCCGACGCACCGATCGCAGATGTAGACACCGGGCCCAGCGATCAGCTTCTTGACCCGCCCGAGCCGATGGCCGCAGCGCCTGCCGCAGAACGAGCACCGCAGCGAGCCGTCCACCCACTTGGGCCTCCGACGACGGTTGAACACACCACGAGCCTATGGGAGTCGGCGGCGGATCAACCTGAACGGCCACGGTCCCCTCACCCCTTCCGACCTGCACTCCGACAGTCGGGCACGTACGGCCACGGACACCTTCGGGGTGCCTTGGAAGCAGGGGGGTCGATCGCGCGTCCATCGCGCGGTCGAGTCCGGCCGAGGCCGTTCGGGCCAGCCCGCAGCTCCCGCTGACCAGGCATCGCCGTACGGATTCGTCCGCCGACTGTCGCCGGACCCGTCTTCGGGACACAGAGGTCGCGCCAGATCCATGCCAGAACGTGTGACCACTCGGGCGCAGTGGTTCCCGCTCGCGGTCGCCAGGCGATGCGACAGCCGAGGTCGCGTCTGGCCTGCTCGCGCTGGCTGCGCTCGGCGCACTCTCTCAAGGTGGCGACTCCGGCCGGGGCTCCTATCGCGCGTCCATCGCGCGATCGCTCCGCATCGGACGAGGCCGCAGCCGTACACGAGCCGGGCCGAGCAGGCTTGGTCGTCCGGAGCCGTCCGCGAACCCACAGCGGACCAGCCTTCGGGACCGAGGTCGGGCCGCTTGGAGGGGCGGGACCGGGAGCCAATTGGGGAAACCCAACCGGATCGTGAGGCGGCTGACCCGGCCGGGACGAGTCTGGAACACCTGACTGTCCCCTGTTCCCGCATGTGGTCGAGAAGCGGCTCACCGCACTTATCGCGGTCGCACGACGGGGCGGCGGGTTCGTCGTGCAGGGACCCGCGCTAGTGGTCTGTCGTCCATTTGACTTGGGTGATCAACTCTTCATTCGCCCTGGTCACAGCGTGGTCGACCACCGGCGTCAAAGCCGCGACGTACCAGTAGGCGGTCCTGCTACCTATCGTTGAACGCTGACGTCATCGCGGACGATGCCGTAGATGAAGCTGTCGCGCCATTGCCCAGCCCGGAAGTGCGTCCCGCGCAGCCGGCCTTCCTGTGTTAATCCGCACCGCTCCAATGCTCGTTGCTCAGCGACGTTCTCGACCTCGGTTCCCGCCCATATCCGATGCGCCTTCGTCGTCGAGAAGAGGTACTCGACGAGCTGGCGCTGCGAGGCGGCGCCGGCACCACGCCCGCGCATCTCGGGCACGATCAACACGCCGATCTCCCAGGCGCCGGGGGCGGGCCGCTCGGTCTCGCGCCAGTCGACCCAGCCGACGAGCGCGTCGTCATCGACGGTGACGACGGCGAGGCAGTGCGGGCTGGACCCGAGCAGCTGGTCCTCCTGCCAGCGCCGCCGGTACCCGAGCGACGACGTGAATCCGGTCCACTCGAAGGGCTCGGAGAACTCGGGGTCGACAGCGAACCGGTCGAACAGCTCGAGGTCGGGCTCGGTGAACGGACGAAGGCGCACGGCCAGCTGATCCATGTCCGCATCCTCGCGTGTGCCAGGCCGACCCTCTTCAAGCCCGATTCGTCGCCGGCACCCGGTCGCGCCACCGGTGGGCGATGGCTTCCATGCTGTCCCTCGCGGGCGGCCGTTCGGATCGTTCGCATGTCAGCCGGTCCTCAGCCAGTTATGGGCCCGGCGGACGAGTTGGACACGTCCGCACCCCCGGGCGCAGTCGAGGCTTGCCGCCAGAAGTACGACCAGTTCGTGTCAGCCCGGTGGCGCACAACCGTCGTGGCTCTCGGACTGGTTATAGCCGTGGGGCTCCTCATTCGACGCAGCGCACGGAGTTCAAGCGACTGAGGCCGCGGCCGTGTCCGGGGTGCGTGTGCGGTCCCAGGAGATGGTCGACAGGTCTGTCCCGGGAGACGGGCGAGACTTCAGTGAGCGGCGGCGCCGGCCGGTGTGGCCACCCGGTCCACGAAGCGGTGCATGTGCTCGGCCAGCTGGTCGAGCACGTCCGACACGCAGATGAGGTGGATGTCGGAGTCGAGCGTCACGAACTCGGCGCCGGCGATGTGCTCGGCGACGTACCGCCCCTGGCCGATGGGCACCAGCGCGTCGCGCTCCGCGTGCACGACGAGGGTCGGGACGTGGATGTCGGGCAGGGTCGACCGGACGTCGGCCTCGCTGGTAGCGCGCAGGAACCGCATGGCGGCGGCGGGGCTGGCGGACAGGCGCTGGTAACGCGCCCAGTAGGCGCGGACCATGGGGTCGTGCGCCAGGCTCGGTGCGGCCGAGCTGAGCGCGACGCCGGTGCCCCAACGCGCCTCGACGTGGCGCACGTACGCGTCGATGACCTCGGGTGGGTGGCCTACGTCGTAGTCGGGCGCCGCGAGGTGGCGCGCGTACCCGGCGAACAGGACGAGGCCAGCGACGCGCTCGGGGTGCCGGGCCGCGAGCTGGAGCGCGGTCAGCGCGCCGGCGCTCACCCCGAACAGGACCGCCCGCTCGGCGCCGACCGCGTCGAGGACGGCGAGGGCGTCGAGCGTCCAGCCGTGGACGTCGATGGCGTCGGGTCGGTCGGACAGCCCGATTCCGCGCTTGTCGAAGACGACAAGCCGACCGATCGACGTGAGCGTCCGGACCAGGCGATCGGTGGGCGCGTTCCACCAGATGTCGAGGTGATGGATGTAGCCGGGAATGGAGACGATGTCGACGGGCCCGCTGCCCGCGACCTGATATGCGATGCTGACGCCGTCCGCCGTCAGCGCGTACCGGACGGGCGAGGGACGGATCGCCTCGCCGGGAAGCGCGCCCGGCGCTCGATCGTCAGCCGGTGGGAGAAGCTCGTGGCACAGCACGGCCGCCTCCAGGCGGCGTAGCTCGCCTCCCGGTTCGAGGCCCAGCTCGTCGAGGAGGATGTGCCGCACGCGCTGGTACGCGGCGAGCGCGTCCGCCTGTCGGCCGCTGCGGTACAGCGCGATCATCAGGTGGCTCCACAGGCGCTCCCGGAACGGGTGCTGGTACACGAGGAGCTCGAGCTCGCCCACGAGCTCGTGATGCAGGCCCGCGACGAGGTCCGCAGCGATTCGAGCCTCGAGCGCCGCGAGGCGCTCTTGCTCCAGACGTACCGCCTCGGCGGCGAGCCCTGTGTGCTGCGCGACGCCGGTGAAGGGTGCATCCCGCCAGAGGCTGAGCGCCTCCGCGAGCAGCGTCCGGGCGTCGGCGTTCGCGCCCGCACGCAACGCCTCGTCGCCTGCGCGTACGAGCGCCCGGAAGCGATGCACGTCGACGTCGTCGCGCTTGACCCCCAGCCGGTAGCCGACGGGATCGGTCACGACGCGGTCGCTCCCCAGCACCTGGCGGAGGTTCCAGATGTAGGTCTGGAGCGTCTTGCGCGCGGCCACGGGCGGATCTTCGCCCCACAGCGACCACATGAGCGCGTCGGTCGAGACGACGGCGCCACCCGCCAGGGCTAGCGCGGCGACGAGCGACCGCTCCTTCGCGGCGCCGAGAACGCGTGGGTTCCCGTCGTCGGCCTCGATCTCGACCGGGCCGAGTAGGCGGACGCGCACGAACGCAGAGCCTACCGGTGCGGGGTTCGACGCGCCCCGGCTGGACCAGGCCTGGACCGGCCCTTGGTGCGATCGCCGTGCCGACGCCACTCGGGCGTCGGAGTCAGGAGCCACCAATGCCTCGTTATCTCGTGGAGCGCACGTTTCCCGACGGCCTCGAGATCCCGACGAACGATCGCGGCGCCAGGACATGCCTCGGCGTGGTGCAGAACAACGCCGAGGAGCAAGTGACCTGGGTGACGTCCTTCGTCTCGACGGACAGGACCAAGACGTACTGCATCTACGACGGACCGGCACCGGAGTCGATCCGCCGCGCAGGAGAGGCAAACGGCCTGCCCGTCGACACCGTCACCGAGGTCCGAGTCCTCGACCCGTACTTCTACACCTCGTCGGCCAGCTGACGGCTCGGTCGTCGGCGCACCGTCGCCTTCCGAATGTCTCGAAAGGAGAGATCGATGAAACGAATGCTTCTCGCTGCCGCCGTGGTCTCGCTGGTGATCGCAACCTCGAGCGGGCTCGCCGGTGCTTCACCGGACGGCCCGACGTGCTCGGGCACGCTCGGGATCGAGGTGCACGGCCAGCACATCGTCGCCGATTACGTGACCGGGATCGGCCACATGGACCTCGACTGGCCGCCGTCGGGAGGTGTCGTCGGGCAGACGGTCGCGTCGAGTGGCGGCGTCGCTATCGCCGGCGGCCCCGGGCCCGGCTTCCACTTCCCGAACGGCTTCGCGCCGGGCGCGTCCTTCTGCAACGACTCCAACTCACCCGGCACGCACCTGTAGCGATCATCACGACACTCGCTGGTGAGATCGGGTGATTGCCGACGCTGACGTTGCCGATCACCCGATCTCGAGCCCGTGGGGAGTCGAGCGCCGCACGATCCGAGCGGAGTCGTGCGGCGCCCTGGCCGCGCTGTAGCCCAACACGCTCAACAACCGTGTGGCGGTCCCCTCGACCGGCCACTCCTCAGGAGCGGACCCAAGTCGTAGCGAGCTCGTCGATCGTCGATGCCGCATAGCCTGAAGACCCCCCTCGCACTGTCACACAAGGTGTCCGCGACCTATTCGGCGATCAGGTCAGCCCGCGCACGAACCGAACCGTGTCCCAGAACGTGCTGCGTGGCGGGCGGAGTGAGGTAGCACCTACCGCCGGGTCAGTGTCAGCGAATGTGGCCGAGCAGGACCTCGCGTAGCTGGCCGATGGAGGCGACGACCTCGTCAGCGCCTTCGGCATCGTCGGGGGGTGAAGTCTGGAAGGCGACGAGCACTGCCCGCATGCCGAGCTTCTTGGCGGGCGCCATGTCCTTGGTAGGAGAGTCGCCGACCATGACGGCTTGTGCTGCATCGACGCCGAGCAGCTCCAAAGCGTGCTCGAACATCGCAGCATGGGGCTTCCGGAAGCCGACATCGAGCGAGGTGACGTACGCATCGAAGGATCCGGCGGCGCCCCAACCTGCGAAGTCCTCTCGATACCGCGCAGCGGATCGCCACTGTGTGTTTGATACCAACGCAAGTCTGTGCCCAGCGCGCTTGAGGTCGTGCAAGAGCTCAAGAGCTCCCGGGAACGGCTCCAGCACCTCGCGGGCCGGCACACACATCGCGTCCAGCGCTTTAGCGGGATCGAGCTGCGAACCGTTCGCCAGCAGGACCCGACGAACGTGGCCAAGGGTGCCCTGACGAGGACTCGCTCGCTCCTCGGCGTCATCAGCCAGCGCTGCGGCCAGAACGGCCGCTTGAGCCGCCGGAACGCCAAGGGCTTCCAGGCGGGCAGCTCCGGCAGCCAGGAAGGCAGCGTGCCCGAGATACCTGCTCTCGATCCCCAGGACCCCTGCCTCGCGAGGTCCATCCGGCCAAAGCGTGCCACCAACATCGAGCAGGAACGCCACGAGGCCAGTTCACCACCGCGGCTCCAATGCAAACGTCCCATATCGCCGGTTCCTCGACCGAAGGCGAATTTTGACCAGCCGCCCCTACCGCCCCGATCCGAGCGCATCGGTAATGGGCAGTCGACACTGAAGTGTCGACCGTCCTGGGATCGAATCGTCAATCATGTGCTGGGATCGGACATGTGGCCGGGGTGCGGTCTGGTGAAAACTCTCTGTACTCGGACAAGGCGCCGGCTGCGCCGGCGCGACGAGGCCCGGCCTGCGGGCGGCACCTCCGGCGCCGTCCTCGGCCGGGCCCATCGTCCCGGGTGATGGGTCGCCTATCTCATCGGCGTGGGACGCCGAGCGCCTGGTCCTCAGTCAGTCCTCACGACTTCGACGGCGAGCCGGAACCGGCGGGACGCGCCGAGTCGTGCCGCTCCTGGTCAGCACGGCCGTGAGTGTCCCCGGTTGTCCGCTGCAGTCCAGCCCGCCATTACGTCCCCAAGTGCGCCGCCGCCGGCCCGCGTGTCAGCGTCATGTTCCGCGCGGACTACTGAGCAGGGGCGATGCTGTCGCGGGCGGTCGTTCGGATCGTTCGCCGGCGGTGTATAACGTCGTAGACGCACTCCCGCTGGAACCGCCTATCGCCTCTCCGCGAGGACACGAGCTAACGGGAGGACGGAGGCGAGAACATGGTGGATGATCCTCTGGTCGATGGGCCGATCCCAGCAGCAGGGGCGCCCGTTCCGGTCCCGTTGCCCGAGTCGCTCCCGCTTCCTGCGACCAGTGCGCAGGTCGCGCAGTTCGTCGCCTACCGTGCGGCTGCTTGCGTAGGGGCGGACTACGCGAACCTCGCGCTGCTGGACGGTGCCCGCACGTCACTGCGGCTGTTCCACGACTCCTTCCTGGACCGGGACATCGCCGATCGCTACACCGATGTCGCGGTCGACGCCACCTACCCGCTCGCTGCAGCGGTACGAGAGGAACGCGTCGTGCTGCTCTCCGACATCGAGTCGTACCGTGTGCAGTTCCCGAGCATCGTGGCGGACACGATCGCGGCCGGAGTCCGGGCCTCCGCGTCCCTGCCGCTCTACCGGTCAGACGGCACCGTGCTGGGTGCGCTCGCGTTCGCCTGGACCGACCCCACCGTGTTCAATCCCAAACTGGAGGCTGCGCTGAGAGCCGTCAGCGTCCTCTGCGTCGAGACCGTGGAGCGGGCGGAGCGCTACGACGCCGACCACGAGCTCGTCGTCGCCATGCAGCGTCGTCTCCTCGGTGACCTGCCTTCGCTGTCCGGGATCGAGACCGCTGCCCGCTAACTACCCGCCACCGCGTCCCTCGCCGTAGGCGGAGACTGGTACGAAGGGCTGGTGCTCGGGAAGACCCGGATGGCACTCGTCGTCGGCGACATCACCGGTCACGGGATCGCCGCAGCGGCCGACATGGCGTTGGTTCGCGGGATGGTCAGTGCGCTTCTCCACTCCGGGGTGGCAACGTCGGACGTGTTCTCCGAACTGTCCGCTGTCCTCAGCCAACGCAGCGCTCTCCTCCTCGCGACCGCCGCCCTGGTCATCGCCGACACCGAGCACGAAACGGTCACGTTCGCCACCGCCGGCCACCCCCCGCCGCTGCTGCGCCTCCCCGATGGCGAGGTCCGTCCCCTTGACTCGGCCAACTCACCGATCATCGGCGTCCCAGGCGCGCGCCGGGTTGCAGACATCGCGCCGTTCCCGAGGGGTTCGAGGCTCGTGATGTACACCGACGGCCTGGTGGAGCGACGGGATCGCCCGGTCGATGAGGGAATCAATCTCGCCATGTCACGAATCCGCACGATCGCAGACGACGCGACCGGCGTCGACATCATCGAGGCGCTCGTCGGCGAGCTCATCAACGATCACGTCGCCGAGGACGACATCGCACTGCTGGTAATGCACCACACGGGTCGGTTGCCCGGAGACGCCGGCACGTAACGCCGAGCCAATCGAGGCCATCGAGGTCCCGGCGAAACAGCCTGAATGCGGATCCCCGGTGCGGCGCTTCGGGCGGGGTCTGTGCGGTCGGGCGAGGTCAGCGCGCCGCGCCAATCAGGCAGTTAGGTGCGTTCGACCATTGCCGGCCGCTGTCATCGCTTGCCGGTGGCGTTCTGCTTGGCCGTGACGGCCGTCCGCTTGGCGGAGGTGCGGGCCGCGGTGGCGGTGCTCCGGCCGTTCGCCTTGGCCCCCCGGGCGGTGCTCTGGCCGTTCGCCTTGGCAGTTCGGGCGGTGCTCTGGCCGTTCGCCTTGGCGGCCCGGGCGGTGCTCCGGGTGTTCGCCTTGGCGGCCCGGGCGGTGCTCTGGCCGTTCGCCTTGGCGGCCCGGGCGGTGCTCTGGGCGTTCGCCTTGGCCGTTCGGGCGGTGCCGGTGGCGGCCCGCTTGGCCGTCCGGGCCGTGCGCCGGGCACCGGTCGTGGCCGACCTGGTTGTCGCCCGGGCCGTGTCGCCCGCGCGGTCCGCCGCCTCCTTGGCCCTGCGGGTGGCCTCGATGGCGGCCTCGGTGGCATCGCTCGCCGCGCCGCGCACGTCCCGGGCCGTGCTCCGGGCGGTGGACGAACCGCGCGGCACCCCTCGGGGCTTCTTGCGCCCCAACACGGTGGCCACCAGGTCGCCGAGGGCGGTCACGCCGCCCTGGGCCAGCCCGCTCACCGTGTCGCCGATGCGGTCGGCGACACCGGCCGCCGCCCCGACCACCACGTTGCCCGGGGGCGTGTCGGGGGAACGGGGGTGCGGGCGGGTCGGTGCCGTCCTCCGGGCCTGCGCCATGGCGTCGCCGAGGTCGCCGAGGGCGTTCCGCCCGAGCTCGGCACGGACCCGCGGAAAGAACTCGTCCTCTTCTTCCCGGACGTGGTGGCGGACATTCTCGATCAGGACCGTCACCTTGGCGTCGAAGCGTTCATCCTCGGGGGCCATGTGGTCCAGCTCGGACAGCACCCACTTGACGATGTGGTGCTCCTCGAGGCTCTCGAGGGCCACGTCCTCGGTGCCGGGCACGGTGGCCCGCACCACGGGATAGAACAGCTGCTCTTCGATCGCGGCGTGGACCGACAGCGCCTCGGTGAACCGGTCGACGATGTCGCGCTTTTCGACGTATGCCCGGTCTCCGGCCTTTTCGAAGCGCGTGAACAGCTGCTCCAC